>NC_008027.1:3342500-3642500 GCF_000026105.1 Pseudomonas entomophila L48 | reverse complement strand
CGGTCGACCTGATCGCCACCCGCCGCCCCAATGATCCACCGGGCACCGACTTCTATTACCGCTTGGTGCCGGTGCAGGGCGTGATCGTCCACAAGACCCACATCACCTACCCGATGGGCCCGCAGAAGCTCAAGCGGGTCAAGCAGCTGTTCTACAGCGGCGACTGGCATGCCAGCGCGCTGCCCGGCTACGGCCCGCGGCACCGCGCCAACCCGTTCGAGACCTTCGAGGCGATCCCGGCGGTGGCCCGCTACCAGTTCATGCTGGACAACGCCGAGTACTTCGTGCGCACCTTCATCCGTGGCCCGGTGTGCCGCGGGCAGATCGCCACCGACGTGATCCGCGACAACTTCTGGGCGCTGTTCCAGGAGCCGGCCCACGACCTGTACATCACCGACGCCAAGTACCGGGGCGAGGCCACGCCGTTGCTGGCCATGCCCGGCCAGATCGACGACGTCGGCAGCGTGCTGGGCCTTTGGCATGCCTACCGCGACAAGCGCAACGAGTACGAGGCGCTGCGCCGCGAGGCCTACGCCGAGCAGCCGGCGCCGAGCTGGTCGACGCTGTGGGCGGGCAACGACAACGCCTTGCTCAGCATCTTCCGCCACTTCGACAGCGCCTCGGTGACCAAGGGCCTGATCGGTGACGTGCCACTGACCATGTGGCTGTTCGACTACCCGCTGTTCGAGCGCACCTACTATCAGTTGGCGGTGAACTTCGATGTGTTCGGCAACGTCTCGCATCAGTTGCAGACGCGCCTGTACTTCGACCTGATCCGCAATGGCGCTGAGGTCAATTTCCTGCGCCTGATGCCGGCCGGCAAGCGCAGTGAGATCCTGGGCAACTGGTACCAGAACAGCGGCAAGGTGAAGATGTGGATGGACTACGAGGACATCGACACCAGCACCCCGAGCGCGTTGAAGCTGGACAAGCACGACCCCAAGCGTGATTTCGGCCTGAAACTATTGCAGCGCACCGGCAGCCTGAATGCCGCGCCAGATCCGATCAACCGCTGCCTGAGCGCTTATTGCTCGCGACCGCAGATGAGCGAAGAGTTCCGCGACGTCGAGCAGTCGCTCAGCCGCCTGGTGTCGCGCCCGGCCGCGGGCCTGAAAGTGATCGACCAGTTGCCCGAGGCGACGATGCTGCGCATCGAAGGGCAGGGCGGCCAGCGCCAGGTGTACAGCCTGCTGCGCAACCGTGCCCACAGCAACGTGGCGTTCCTGCTGGGCGAGGCCTACCGCTACCAGCCGGGGCTGGACACCCTGACCCTGGTGCCGGGCGTGCTCAGCAGCTACCCGAACTTCATCTTCAACGTGCCTGCGAAGGAGGTGCCGGAGTTCGTCGAGGACCTGGAAGCGGCCCGCGACGACACGGCCAAGTTCGAGCGCATCGTCATGCGCTGGGGCGTACGCCGCAGCCACCCGGAGTTCTGGCGCTACTTCCATGACCTGAACCGCTATATCCAGGAGACCGATCCGGTGGAGGCGGGGGTGCTGGACATGAACCGCTACGAGAACCTCTGATCGGGTGGCCTGACCTTTCCCGGCATGCTGCGGTCGGAGAGGCAGGTGGGTGTTGTGCAGCCCGTTCGCCGGCAAGCCGGCTCCTACAACCCACGTAGGAGCCGGCTTGCCGGCGAACGATCGCGACGCAAGGCCCGAACTCACCGGCAATCGCAGGGTATTTCATGCTGTATTCGCTTCAGGCACTCCGGGCATTCGCCGCCTGGGTGGTGGTCTGCCACCACTTTATGCAGATCTTCTTCGACTTCCACGCCACCGGCCCCCTTGGCCAACTGCTCAGCGATCGCGGGGCGGTCGGGGTGGACATCTTCTTCGTCATCAGCGGCCTGGTGATCTACCTCTCGACCCGCGACAAGGCCATCGCCCCTGGGCGGTTCCTGCTCAACCGCGCCCTGCGCATCGTTCCGGCCTACTGGTTCTACACCCTGCTGATGGCGGCGCTGATGCTGGTCGCCAGCCGCTGGATGCCGCACCAGGTGTTCGCCTGGCAGCACCTGCTGCTGTCACTGCTGTTCATCCCGGCGGAAAACCCCGGTGGCTACGGCCTGTACCCGACCCTCAACGTGGGCTGGACACTGAATTTCGAGATGTTCTTCTACCTGCTGTTCGGCCTGGCCTTCCTGGTGCGCCAGCGCCATCACCTGTTGCTGGTGACGGCGGCGTTGCTGCTGGTCAGCGAGGTGCTGGGCCGGTTGGGCGTGCTGAGCCGCTTTTACAACAACGACATCGTCTATGAGTTCTTGCTGGGCATCGGCCTGGGCGTGCTCTATCGCCGGGGGCTGATCCGCGAGGGCCTGTGGTTGCCGCTGGCGCTGCTGGGCGTGGCCGGTTTCGCCCTGTATCACCTGGATGCCTCCCAGCGCCTGTTGCACTGGGGCCTGCCCAGCGCGCTGGTGGTGCTGGCGTTCATCGCCCTGGAGCCGTGGTTCAAGGGCAACCGGGTGCTCAAGGCGCTGGGCGATTGCTCCTACTCGGTGTACCTGGTCCATGTGCTGGTGCTGTACGGCGGCTTGTTCGCCAGCCAGCGGCTGCAGTTGAACCCGTACTTGGTATTTGCGATCTGCGTGCCGTCAATCGGACTAATGTCGTGGCTCAGCTACCAATGGCTGGAACGTGGCCTGTACCGGCGCCTGCAGGGCTGGGTCGCAGTGGAACCTGCGCGGGAACCGGCCTTGGCGCTATCCCGAGTCAAATGCTAGGACTTTGTTCGAAGGCCGGGTTGGCGTACACTGCCGGCAAGTCTGTGAGGAACTTCCATGAGCGCTATAACCATTACCGACGCCGCCCATGATTACCTGGCCGATCTGCTCTCCAAGCAGAACACGCCTGGCATCGGCATCCGCATTTTCATCACCCAGCCGGGCACCCAGTACGCCGAGACCTGCATCGCCTACTGCAAGCCGGGCGAAGAGAAGCCCGACGACGAGCCGGTGGGCCTGAAGAGCTTCACCGCGTATCTCGACGCCGTCAGCGTGCCGTTTCTCGAAGACGCGCTGGTCGACTACGCCACCGACCGCATGGGCGGCCAGCTGACCATCAAGGCCCCCAACGCGAAGGTGCCGATGGTCAACGAAGACAGCCCGATCAACGAGCGCATCAACTACTACCTGCAAACCGAGATCAACCCGGGCCTGGCCAGCCACGGCGGCGCCGTGAGCCTGGTGGACGTGGTCGACGACGGCATTGCCGTGCTGCAGTTCGGCGGCGGTTGCCAGGGTTGCGGCCAGGCTGACGTGACGCTGAAGGAAGGTATCGAGCGCACGCTGCTCGAGCGTATTCCGGAGCTCAAGGGTGTGCGTGACGTGACTGACCACACCAACAAGGAAAACGCCTACTACTGATAGTTAGTGGGTGTTCGCACTGGCCTTTTCGCCGGCAAAGCCGGCTCCTACAGTGGACCGCGCTGTACTTGTAGGAGCCGGCTTGCCGGCGAATTTCATTGACTCCTAGCAACAAACTGTTACGGATTCAATCCCTGCGACAACCGGTCGCGCCCCGTATTCAAAGGGCTGCAGCCCGATTCCCCCTAGGTCGGGTAGATGCCCAGGGGGTGTCATGCCAGAATGCGCCGGTTTTCGCTCGGCCCACCCCAAGGGCCGGCACCTTCCCTGTAAAGGATGGTTCCATGACTGATCTGTTGACCCGGCGCGCGGTAGTCGCCGGGATGGGCGTACTGGGGCTTGGTTTGCTGGCGGGCTGCAGCCCGGCCCGCGGCCTGGACTTCAAGTACGGCAAGAACATGAGCAACGAAATCCTCGGGCGCAAGTTCAAGCTCAAGGACCCGCAAGGCAACGAGCGCACCCTGTCGAGCTTCTACGGCTCGATGCCGATGATCTTCTTCGGCTTCACCCAGTGCCCGGCGGTCTGCCCGACTGCGCTGGCGCGTGTGGCGCAGATCCGCAAGATCCTCCGGGGCCGTGACCGCGACCTGTTCCAGCCGGTGTTCATCACCCTCGACCCGGAACGCGACACCCCTGAAGTGCTCGACGCCTACACCAAGGCCTTCGACCCTTCGATCATCGCCCTGACCGGCACCCCGGAAGAAATCGCCGAGGTGGCCAAGGAGTTCAGGGTGTTCTACGAAAAGGTCCCGGCCGGCGATACCTACACCATCTCTCACTCGTCCACCAGCTACGTCTACGATACGCGTGGCACCCTGCGCCTGAGCCTGGGCCATTCCCTGAACGCCCAGGAATGCGCCGAGGACCTGGTCACCCTGATGGAGATCTGCTGAATGTCGATGCAACCGATCAAGCGCGGCCTGGCCGCCCTGGCCCTGATGAGCCTGGCCCTGCCGGCCCTGGCCCAGACCACCGTGAGCGACGCCTGGGTGCGCGCCAGCGTGCCGCACCAGCAGTCCACCGGTGCCTTCATGACCCTCACCGCCAGCAGCGACAGCAAGCTGGTAAGCGTTGCTTCGCCCGTGGCCAAGACCGTGCAGGTACACGAGATGACCATGAACGGTGACGTGATGGGCATGCGTGAAGTGAAGGCGGTCGAGCTGCCGGCCGGCAAGGCGGTGACGCTGGACCCAAATGGTCTGCACGTGATGCTGATGGGCCTGAACCAGCAGGTGAAGGAAGGTGAGCAGGTGCCGCTGACCTTGACCATCGAGGATGCCAAGGGCGCGAAAGAGACGTTGCAGGTTCAAGCGCCAGTGCGTGCGCTGACCGCCGAGAGCAGCGGGCACGACCATATGCACATGAACCACTGATCGACTGCACCAGCTCAAGCCCTGCGCCATCTCTGTAGGAGCGGCTTCAGCCGCGATCACCCGCGAAGCGGGTGCCATACACCGCGTCGCCTGCATCGCGGCTGAAGCCGCTCCTACAGGGAAGGGCGTAAATCCCGATAAGTCTGCGGGGGCAGTCAGCTGCGGAAACGAGGCAGTGGCCGTTCGATGCTCAGCGAGGTCAGGGTCTTGCGCACCTGGGCCTCGTCGGCTTCCAGCGCCTTGAGGCTGGCGCGGATCTTCCCGGCGGCGGGCACGTCGCCCTGCCGGTCGATCCAGTCGGCGATCTCCTTGCAGGCGCTGCTCAGGCAGGCCTGGCGCTGGTTCATCAGCGATATCAAGGTGGTGAGCTCTCGTTCGGACATGGCGGGATCCTCCGTTCAGCCATTTGAGTGTAGCAGCGCCCCACCGACCTGCCTGAGCGCTATGCCAGGCCCAGGCAAGCCTGGCGATAGGCCCCGGGCGTGACCCCGTAGGCTTGCTTGAACTGGCGGCTGAGGTGGCTCTGGTCGGCGAAGCCCAGGACGAAAGCGACTTCCAGGGCCGGCAGGCCACTTCTCAGGAGCTCCCTTGCGCGCGCCAGGCGGCGCTGCTTGAGCCAGGCATGGGGTGGCAGGCCGGTGGCCTGACGGAACACCCGGGCGAAGTGAAACGGGGAGAGGTTAACCGCAGCCGCGAGGGCTTCCAGCGATGGCGGTTCGGCCAGTTGGCTCTCCAGCAGCTCACGGGCCCGGGCCACGGCCAGTGGCTCGTTGCCGGGGGCGGCGGGCTCGGCGCAATGGCCGTGGCGCTGCACCAGGGCGAGCACGGCATGGCGCCAGGCGGTCTGTTGCTCCAAGGCGCTGGCGTTGCTCTCGGAGAGCTGGTGCAACTGGCTGAACGCGGCGGCCAGGGCCGGGTCCTGGATCACGCTGTCCTTGAACCGAGGCAGGCCGTGGCGGCCCAGCTCCAGCTCCTCGAGCACGCCGGTGACCCGCTCGTGCTCGGGATAGAAACCGCGGTAGCGCCAGCCGGCCTCGTGGGCGGTGGCGCCGGTGTGCAACTCGTCGGGGTTGATCAGCACCATGCTGCCCACCGGCGCCAGGTGCTCGCTGCCGCGGTGCCAGAAACGCTGGGCGCCGGACTCGATCACCGTGAACACATAGCCTTCATGCACGTGCGGGGCAAAACGCTGCTGGATGTAGCGGGCGTGCAGCATCTCGACGTCGCCGAGGGCGGGCGCCTGCCACAGGTGGGCTTGTTCGCGCAGGGGCGTGCTCATGCCAGCCAGCTGCGCAGGAGGAAGAAGATCAGCATGCTCGCCAGCATGCTCAGCAACACGCTGCGGGTCAACAGCACCAGGGTGATGGCCACCAGTGAGCCGAGCAGGTAGGGGTTGAGCGGGCTCAGGTCGAGCTGGTGGCCGGGCAGGAAGATGATCGGCCCGCAGATCGCCGTGAGCATGCCAGGCACGGCGAAGCCGAGGAACTGCCGCGCGTTGGAGCTCAGGCGCAGCGGCAGGCGCGGTTCGAGGAAGGCGTAGCGGTTGAGGAACACCACCGCGCCCATGGCGAAGATCAGCAGCCAGATCATGAGCGGCCTCCGGAGAATTTCTGGCAGACGAAGCCTGCGGCCATGCCCAGCAGGCCGGCGGCCACCAGGGCGGTTTCACAGTGCCAGTAGCTGAACAGCACCGAGCAGAACAGCGACACCGCCACGCACACCACGGTCGGCAGGTTGCGTACCAGCGGCGCGATCAGCGCGACGAAGGTGGCGACGATGGAGAAGTCCAGGCCCAGTTGGTCCAGGTGCGGGATGTTCTGGCCGAGGACAATGCCGGCCAGGGTGAACAGGTTCCACGCTACATAGAACGTCAGGCCGACGCCCAGGGCGTACCAGCGGTTGAACTGCTGTTGGTCGTGGTGGCTGGTGAGGGCGAAGAACTCATCGGTGAGCAGGAAACCCAGGCCCAGCCGCCAGCGGGTCGGCAGGCCGGACATCACCGGGCGCATCGACAGTCCGTAGAGCAGGTGCTGCGAAGTCAGCAGCAGGGTGGTGAGCAGGATCGAGAACAGGTTGGCGCCGCCCTTGAGCATGCCGATGGCCACCAGTTGCGCGGCACCGGCGAAGACGATGGCGGACAGGCCCTGGCCCTCCCAGGCGCTGAGGTTGGCTTCGATGGCCATGGAGCCGGCCAGCAGGCCCCAGGGGGCGACGGCCAGGGACAGCGGCAGGATGGCGATGGCGCCTTTGAGGAAGGCGTGACGGGCGATAGGCGGGCTGGACATGGGCAAGGCAACGGCTCGACAGGGCAGGCCAGCATGCCAGAGGGGCGAAGGGCTGGCTTGAACGATCTTGCTTGTTTGGCCTGTAGGAGCGGCTTCAGCCGCGATGCAGGCAGCGGGGTGTCCGGCACCCGCTTCGCGGGTGGTCGCGGCTGAAGCCGCTCCTACAGGGGGCGTGCCAGATCAGTGACCGTTATCGAGGTGTTGTGTTCGCCGGCAAGCCGGCTCCTACAAGGCGTTGCTGCGCCGCGGCGCAGCCGTTGATGTCCACGGCCTTCTGCATCAGCGCCTGGCGCTGTTGCGGGTCCAGCTCGCCGAGCAGGCGGTAGACCTCGGCCTGGTAATCACGTTGGCGCCCCCATTGCATTTCCAGCCCTTGCGGCCGGCTGCGGCTGCAAGCCAGGTGCGTCGCCGGCTGGGGGTAGTAGGGCGCGTACAGGGTGGCCATGCTGGGGATCGCCTCCAGCGCCTGGCGATAGGCAGGGCTGGCGCTGTAGGGCGAGCACCAGCGGGCGATGGCCAGGGCCGGTGGCGCGAAACCCTGCTTGAGGCTGGCTTCGAGCAGCGGGCAGGCGGCGTCGGCAATCTGCCCGGCTGGTAGATAGGTGGTGTAGTACAGGGCCAGGCGATACTGGGCCACCGGGTGGTCGAGGGCGACAGACTTCTTCAGCAACGCCACCGCGGTGGGCAGGGTGCGGGCCAGGGCCTGGCCCTGGCGGCTGAGCTCCGGGTCGCCGGCGCTGGTACGCAGGGGGCTGGCCGTGTCGTCCTGGTTGTCGGCTTGCTCCAGCAGGGGGAGGGCCTGGCGATAGAGCAGGTCGGCATGCGGGTCGATGCTCACGTCGAGCGCCTGCGCAGCGAAGGAGGTCAGCAGCAGCGGCAGCAGGGCTGCGTGGGCGCTACGGCGCTTGGGGGCGGCTTCGATGGTCATGACGGGGGCGCGGGTGCCTCAGGCGGATCAGGGGCGATGACCGGCCTATTCTATCCACCCGAGTGTGCTCGACGATAGTCGGGGAATTCCTTATCAGACGAGCTTGATCGGCGTGACCTTGCGCTGGGCGTATTTTTCCTGGGCCAGGCCAAGTTTGGCGGTGATCACCTTGGCCAGGGCGTTGTTGCCCAGATCGTTGAAATGCAGGCGGTCGGCGAACAGGCTTTCAGCGAACACCGGCGAGCTGCTGAGCATGCTGTTCATGTCGTAGCAGGGGACGGGGTCGGCCTGGCTCTTGATACGGCGGAAGAAGGCCATGTGCAACTGGCTGTCGAAGGCGCCATCGATGAGGCGATCGAAATTGGACGGCTGTTGTTCGAGCCGTTCGAGCATGGCCTGCTCGCCGGTGGGTAGCGCTTCCCTGCACCAGGGCAGCAGGGGCTGGAGGATGAAGGTCAGGGTGGTGTGGCCGTCGGCCAGCAGGCGGTCCCACTGGCGCAGTGTGCGGCCGATGCTGTCGGCGGCGCGGATCAGGCGCTTGTCGGGGCTGGACACCGGCTCCAGTGCGGGGCAGGGCCCCGGGCGACGCGGCGCCAGGGCATGGCCCAGGCGCTGCCACAAGGAGTCGCGGCGCGGTTCCTCGGTGGGCTGAACGCCTTCATGGAAGCGGTTGAAAAAGTCCTGTTGCCCGGTTTGCGCGCTGGTCATTATCTCGCCCAGCGTTTCCTGCGCCAGCGTATTCAGCCCGCTGAACACCACGACATGGCCAATCTGGCCGAAGCGGTGCTGGTGGGTGAGGAACATCAGCAGTTCCTGGGTGGCGTTGAGCCCGCAGCCGGCCAGGTTGAGCCAGATCTCGCCGGTCAGCAGCGAGAGGTACGAGGCCACCGTATGTTCGTCGGAGCTGGCGCCGATGCCCATGGCGGTCGAGCCGCCCACCAGCAGGTTGACCCGCGCCAGGCCGCCGCGCTCGGCGACCGAGAAGCGCTTGCCGGCGAAATGGCTGTAGCGCATGCCCAGGGCGTCGGTGTTGATGGTGCCGGAGCGGTAGCCGCGCTCATGCACGTAGAGCGTGTGCGGAATGCGCCGGCTGCCCAGCTGGAGGAAGCGCTGGTAGTCGTGCTGCAGGGGATGGGTGCTGCCCATGGGGTCTGCCACCGGGGTGTCGAGGATCGTCATGGGCGCTCCTGGTTGATGGGCAATGGGCTCAGGCCGCCAGTTCCCTGAGGTTGTAGCCCAGGCCGACGATGGCGATGAGCAGCAGCGCGACCCCGGAGGCCAGGCTGATCAGCCGGCTGCTGCGCTGCGAGGCGATCTTGCCGATGGCGAAGATGTACAGGCTGAGCACGGCGAAATCGATGGCGATCCACAGCAGCGACAGCACCACCATGCTCTTGCCGAACGACTCGGTAATCTGGATGAACTGCGGGAAGAAGGAGATGAAGAAGATGATGTCCTTGGGGTTGGAGATACCCACCATGAACCCTTGGACCAGGCCGCCACGGCCTGCCGGCACCGTGCTGGGGGCGACCTCGACCGGCGCCTGCAGGGCCTCGCGCAGGGTGCCCACGGCGATGTAGCCGATGAACAGGCACCCCAGCAGGCTCATGCCGTTGAGCCAGGCCTTGTCGATGGCCGCGCTGGTCATGATGATCCAGGCGGCGGCGCCGATCAGCACCAGCGACGCCCAGTTGGTGCCGACGGCGGTGAACAGGGCCTTGCGCGAGCCGGAGGCAGCGGCGGTGTTGACGATCAGGGCCACCACTGGGCCTGGGGTGGCGATCAGCAGCAGGACGGTGAGGGCGTAGGTGGCGGTCAGTGCGGTATTCACGTTCAGTTCTCGATCAGTGAGTCAGCTGTTGCTTGTGTATGGAACGGGCAGCGCGCGGGGTTCAGCGAGCCGGGTTCCTGCAGTTGGTACTGTTTCCATTCGAAGTTGTCGCCGTGGCCGAAGAAGCCGAGGGTGTCTGGCATCACGCCATCGTTGTAGTGACGGACCCGGTCGCGGATGCGCGCGCGGATGCGCTGGCCGCTTTCGGTCTGGGCGCTGGCGACTTCGTCGAAGCTCTCGCGGGCGTTGATGACGAAGGCGATGTGCTTGCCCAGGTTGCGGCTCTTCATCTGTAGGTGGCCGGGGAAACTCATGTTGATGAACAACGGCATGCCGGCGAAGCAGAACGACCAGTGCGCGTCGTGCGGGTCCTGGGGGACGGCTTCAGGCCAGGGCTGCGGGTCGCGGGCATGGACCTGGCGCAGCACATCCCAGGCCAGGGCCTGCTGGTCACTCAGCGTGGTGTTCGGTGCAGTCTCGAGGAACACCAGCAGCGGATGGCCGATGCGCTGCTTTATCGGCAGCGGTTCGACGGTGCGGACGTAGTCGGCCAGCCCCCGGGCGATGTCGTCGGCCAGTTGCTGCGCCCGGGCGAAGATGATGTGGCAGGTGCGCGCGGTGACCGCCTTGCGCCCGAACAGGCACGGGAAGTCGGGGTGGGCGAGGGTTTCCTTGAAGTGTTCTATGGTCTTGTGCGTCCAGTGGTGTCTGTTCTGCACATGTTCATCGGCCAGCTCTAGCGCATCCAGGCGGTAGCAGTTTCCATAACCCGTAAACATGATTTCCCCAGATCTATCCAAATGCAGCGTTAAATAACTTTTCCGTATTATTCAGGCGGTTTGGCTATAGATAATTGTTATTTACCGGCATTTTCCGAGATGCATCCCGCGTTGTAAAACGCCTGGAACTATGACCTACTATTAGCCTCACTCATGCTCTGGATGGCGCCGATGTCGGAACGGATTCAAGCCTTGCACGCCCTGCGTGCCTTCGAAGTGGCCTCGCGCTACGGCTCTTTCACCCGCGCGGCGCAGGAGCTGGCGCTCACCCAGGGCGCGGTCAGCCACCACATCAAGACGCTTGAAGCCATGTTCGGCTGCGACCTGTTCGAGCGGCGCGGCCCCAAGCTGCGCCTGACCGAGCACGGCCAACTGCTGGCCCAGGAGCTCAAGGTCGGCTTCAAGATCATCGAGAACGCCTGCGCGCTGTTGCGCCAGGACCGCTACGGCCTGCGCCTGAAGGCACCGTCGACATTGACCGTGCGCTGGTTGCTAAGGGCCCTGGATGGTTTCAAGAAGGTCGACAACAGCTGTTCGGTGCAGTTGTCGAGTGTGTGGATGGACATCGATGCGGTGGACTTCTATTCCGAGCCCTACGACTGCGCCATCCTGCTGGGCAACGGGCGTTTCCCGGCGGACGTGGAGAGCCTGAAGCTGTTCGATGAATGGCTGATTCCGGTCTGCCACCCCGAGTACCTCGACAGCCCCGCGCCGGAGCTGGCGGCGCTCAGGCACTGCGAATTCCTGCACCCTTCACCGGACCGGCGCGACTGGCGGCGCTGGCTGGCGCGCATGGACGCGCTGGATATCAGCATCGACCAGGGCCAGGTGTTCGACACCCTCGACCAGGGTATTTCGGCGGCCCAGCAGGGCCTGGGCATCTCCGTGGTCGACCTGGTGCTGGCCAGCGCCGATCTGGCGGCTGGCAACTTGATCACCCCCTTCCCGCATGCGGTGGCCACCGGCGACGGTTACTACATGACCTGGCTGAAATCCAGCCCGAAGGCCCGGCAGATGCAGAAACTGCGTGACTTCCTGCTGGCCCAGGTACCGCCGTTGCCGCACCGGGACATCAACTACCTGTACGGCTGACCTGGGTCGCGGGGAGCACCCGTTCGAGCATGAAGTCGATGAACACCCGCAGCTTCGGTGGCATCTGCCGGCCCGACGGCCACAGCAGGTAGAAGCTGCCGCGCCGCTCCATGAAGCTGTCGAGCACGCTCACCAGGCTGCCGCTGGCCAGTTCCTTGCGCACGTTGAAGTCCGGCAGGCAGGTGATACCGCGGTGATTGAGGGCGAAGCAGACCCGCGTCTCGACGTGGTTGCAGACCATCGAGATGGGGATGTCGTAGTCCTGCTCGGGGTGTTCCCGGCGCAGCGGCCAGGTTTCCAGCTTGCCGCTGCTGGGGAAGCGGTAATGCAGGCAACTGTGCGCGGCAAGCTCACGCGGATGCTGCGGCGTGCCGCGCTCGCGCAGGTACTGCGGCGAGGCCACCAGGCAATGCTGGAAGTGCCCGAGGAACTTGGCGTTCAGGCGCGAATCCAGGGGTTGGCCGCCGCGCATCACCACATCGAAGCCTTCACCGACGATGTCCACCATGCGGTCGCTGAAGTCCAGGTCCAGCTCGATATCCGGATAGCGCGCCATGAACTCGGCCAGTGCCGGCATCACCAGCCCGGTCACCTGCGGCAGGCTGACCCGCAGTCGCCCGCGTGGCGTGCCGCTGGCTTGCGAGAGCGCCTGTTCGGTGGCCTCGATCTCGGCCAGGATGCGCCGGCTGCGCTCGAGGAACAGCGCGCCTTCGGCGGTCAGGGTGATGCTGCGGGTGCTGCGGTGGAACAGGCGTACCCCCAGCCGGGCCTCCAGGCGCGCCACGCGCTTGCCCACCGCCGAGGCGCTGATGCCCAGGGATTGGCCGGCCGCGACGAAGCTGCGGGTTTCGGCAACCCGGTTGAAGACCACGAAGCCGCTGAGGCTGTCCATGTTGCACTCCGATTGCGGACATCGATGTCCTGGGTGAGCGGAATTCTACCCGGCTTTTTCCGCAATATCGCAACGCCGCAAGATGCTTGCCTCGATTGAACCCAGGAGGCACCCATGAATTCGACATCCACCGCGGCCAGCGTCAATGAACCCGCCGCCAGCGCCACAAGGCTGCCGTTGAGCGGCCTGCTGGCCCTGGCCCTGACCGGTTTCATCGCGATTCTCAGTGAAACGTTGCCGGCGGGCCTGCTCGACCAGATCGCCGATGGCATGGCGATCAGCCAAGCCATGGCCGGGCAGTGGGTCACCGCCTACGCACTGGGCTCGCTGCTCACTGCCATCCCGCTGGTGACCCTGACCCAGGGTTGGTGGCGCCGTCGTGCCTTGTTTCTGGCCATTGGCGGTTTCATCCTGTTCAACGGCTTGACCGTGCTGTCCACCGACAACTACCTGACGCTGGCGCTGCGCTTTCTGAGTGGCGCCGCCGGCGGCCTGGCCTGGGGCCTGATCGCCGGGCATGCGCGGCGCATGGTGGCGCCGGCGCAGCAGGGCAAGGCGATGGCGGTGGCCATGCTCGGGCAACCCATCGCCCTGTCATTGGGGCTGCCCATTGCCACCTGGCTGGGGGCCTGGCTGGGCTGGCGTGCCACCTTCGTGGTGGTGACCCTGGCCGCATTGCTGTTGGCGGCCTGGGTGCTGCGGGCCGTACCGGACTTCCCGGGGCAGGTGGCCGGCAAGCGCCCGGCGGCGATGCAGGTACTGCGCACGCCGGGGGTGGCGAGGGTGCTGCTGGTGATCCTGGCGTGGATCCTTGGGCATAACATTCTGTACACCTACATCGTGCCGCTGCTGGCGGCCGCGGGCATGGCGGGCGAGGTTGGCCAGGTGCTGATGACCTTCGGCCTGGCCTCGCTGGCGGGGATCGTGCTGGTCGGGCTGGGTGTCGACCGACGCCTGCGTGGGCTGGTGCTGATAAGCCTGGGCGGCTTCGCCCTGGCGACCCTGGCGCTTGGGCATGTGCAGGGTTCGGCTTGGCTGGTGCATGCCAGCGTGGCCTTGTGGGGGCTGACCTATGGCGGTGCGCCGACCTTGCTGCAGACGGCCTGCGCCGACGCGGCGGGCGAGGGCGGGGATGTCGCCCAGTCGATGTTGGTGACGGTGTGGAACAGCGCGATTGCCCTGGGCGGGATCGTGGGCGGGTTGTTGTTGACGGGCGCGGGGGCAGGGTCGTTTGGCGCGGTGGTGCTCGTGTTGGTTGCCGTGGCGTGGTTGCTGGCCTTCAGCGGGCGGCAAGCGGGGTTTGTAGCAGGCGCAAGGTAGGAGCCGGCTTGCCGGCGAACACCGGCGACGCCGGTGCCAACCACCGCATCGTCTGGTTCGCCGGCAAGCCGGCGCCCACAGGAATGCATCGTCTGGCGCGGTTAGGCGGTAGAATCAGCCATCGAGCATGACGACCCGAGGTTCACGCGGTGCAGCTGCAACAGGGCTTTGTCCTAACCCGTCATTGGCATGACACGCCCGAAGGCACTTGCGTGGAGTACTGGCTGGCCACCGACCAGGGGCCACGACGGCTGCGCCTGGCCGCGCAGCCCTCGGTGGCGTTCATCCCCGTCGAGCATGCCGAACACGCCAGGGCATTGCTGGCGGGCGAGCAGGGCGTCGAGCTCAAACCCCTGCAACTGCGCGACTTCGACCAGCGCCCGGTGCTGGGCCTGTACTGCCAGCAGCACCGCCAGCTGATCGCCCTCGACAAGCGCCTGCGCACGGCTGGGGTGGAGGTCTACGAGGCTGATATCCGCCCACCCGAGCGCTATTTGATGGAGCGCTTCATTACCGCCCCAGTGCGTTTCGATGGCCGTCTCGACGCCCAGGGCGTGCTGCTCGACGCCCAGCTCAAGCCCGACCCGGACTACCGCCCACCACTGCGCCTGGTGTCGCTGGACATCGAAACCAGCGAGCGCGGCGAGCTGTACAGCATCGCCCTGGAAGGTTGCGGCCAGCGCGACGTCTACATGCTCGGCCCGGCCAACGGCGCGGTCTGCGAGGTGGACTTCAACCTGCATTACTGCGCCGACCGCGCCGCGCTGATCGACAGCCTCAACCAGTGGCTGGCCCGCCACGACCCCGATGCGATCATCGGCTGGAACCTGGTGCAGTTCGACCTGCGCCTGCTCCACGAGCACGCCCAGCGCCTGAACGTGCCGTTGTGCCTGGGCCGCGATGGCGCGCCGATGCATCTGCGCGAGCACGGCAGCCGCAGCCACTTCTTCGCCGAGGCCCCCGGCCGGTTGCTGATCGATGGCATCGAGGCGCTGCGTTCGGCGACCTGGAGCTTCCCTTCGTTCAGCCTGGAAAGCGTCGCCCAACAGCTGCTGGGCGAGGGCAAGGCCATCGACACGCCGTACCAGCGCATGGACGAGATCAACCGCATGTTCGCCGAGGACAAGCCGGCCCTGGCCCGCTACAACCTCAAGGACTGCGAGCTGGTCACGCGGATCTTCGCCCACACCCGGCTGCTCGACTTCCTCCTCGAACGCGCATCGGTCACCGGCCTGGCGGTGGACCGTAGCGGCGGCTCGGTGGCCGCGTTCTGCCACCTGTACATCCCGCACATGCACCGCATGGGCTATGTCGCGCCCAACCTTGGCAGCCGCGAAGGCGAAGCCAGCCCAGGCGGTTTCGTCATGGACTCGCGGCCGGGCTTGTACGACTCGGTGCTGGTGCTGGACTACAAGAGCCTGTACCCGTCGATCATCCGTACCTTCCTGATCGACCCGGTGGGCCTGGTCGAAGGGCTGCGCCAGCCGGACGATGCGCATTCGGTCGAGGGTTTCCGGGGCGCGCGTTTCTCGCGCCGCCAACATTGCCTGCCGGCCATCGTCGAGCGTGTGTGGCAGGGGCGCGAGGCGGCCAAGCGCGACGGCAACGCGCCGCTGTCGCAAGCGCTGAAGATCATCATGAACGCCTTCTACGGGGTATTGGGTTCCAGCGGCTGCCGCTTCTTCGACCCGCGCCTGGCCTCGTCGATCACGATGCGCGGGCACCAGATCATGCGCCAGACCCGGCTGTTGATCGAGGCGCGCGGTTTCGACGTGATCTATGGCGATACCGACTCCACCTTCGTCTGGCTCAAAGGCGCCCACGACGAGGACGCTGCTGCACGCATCGGCCGCGAACTGGTGGCCGAGGTCAACCAGTGGTGGCGGCTGCACCTGGGCGAAACCATGGGCCTGGCAAGCGCCCTGGAACTGCAGTACGAAACCCACTACCGGCGTTTCCTGATGCCGACCATCCGTGGCGCGGAAGAGGGCAGCAAGAAGCGCTACGCCGGCCTGGTGCGCCGCGTCGACGGCAGCGAGGAGATGGTCTACAAGGGGCTGGAGTCGGTGCGCACCGACTGGTCGCCGCTGGCCCGGCAGTTCCAGCAGGAACTCTATGGGCGGATCTTTCGTGGCCAGCCCTATCGCGACTACCTGCGCGAGTACGTGGAGCGCACGATGGCCGGAGAGCTGGACGAACTGCTGATCTACCGCAAGCGCCTGCGCCGTCCGCTGGCCGACTACCAGCGCAACGTGCCGCCCCATGTGCGTGCCGCGCGCCTGGCGGATGAATACAACCGTCGCCTCGGGCGCCCGCTGCAGTATCAACGCGGCGGCTGGATCAGCTACGTCATCACCACGGCCGGCCCCGAGCCACTGGAGAACCGCCAGGCGCCCATCGACCACGAGCACTACCTGACCCGGCAGTTGCAGCCGGTGGCCGACGCCATCCTGCCCTTTGTCGCCGAGCGGACCGTCGATTTACGAAGCCTGAAACAGCTGAGTTTCAACTTCTAGACTTCGCACGGGTGTTGAAGGATGGCAGGGTTGTGTTGGAACTTGGGTGATGCCATATTGCTATCATTGTAGGGAGTATGAGGCTCGGTTCAACCTGCCGGTAGTCAAAAAAGGCGGGTAAAACCCACTGAGTCCAGATATCTGCGAAGATCCCACCAAACTGCCTGCTGTTAGGTGGGATGGTCACCTTCTAAAACAATCATTTTTGCTGGGGCACAGCATGTCAGAAACTCAGGAACACACGGACATCCGGACACGACTCGCTGGTATTGAGGAACATATCAGGGAGCAACTGGTGATGTTCTTTCAATGCGAAGAGCATGGTACGCCTGAGCGCATCAGCAAAGCAGGTTGCATGGCACTCGCCAAATTGGGCGCTACTGTCTGGAACGCTTGGAGAGATAAATTTCCGGCGGAACGCTATGGTCACTTTGATCACGTAAACATTGCTGATTTTTCGAGTGTCGATTTTAACGGGAAGCAGTGGGATTTTGGCGGGGAAATATGCTTCGATGGTTTCAAGTTTGGAGCGGGAGCGGACTTTAAAAATGCAATATTTCCGCGTCACACTTCGTTTGAGCGAGCTGTCTTTGGGGAGTCATCTGATTTTTCCAATGCTGCAGTGGACGCGCGCTCGAGCTTCAAGCATGCCAAATTTTCAAGGTATACAAAGCTGGTGTCGATCCAGCTGGATGACTGGATTGACTTTGATTATGCGGAGTTTGAAGGGAATAACGATTTTTCAGGGTCTTCGTTTGGTCATTCTGTGCGTTTCAATGGAGTGAAATTTGGTTCTGATATAAATTTCTCTGATTGTTTTTTTGCAGATGGCGTCTGTTTTGAAACTATCCAGGACCCTACAGTCGATGCGGTGGACTGGATACCTTACGGATCAACGAGTAAAACATTCAATAAGATTTCCTTTGAGCGAAGTGTCTTCAAGGGTTTCGTTAGCTTCAAGAATCGTGAGTTTCGCGATACTACCATTTTTGATGGCGTTACATTCAATCAACCTCCAGATTTTTTTGGTTGTGCACTTCATCAGGATATGTCATTTAAAGCCGTTGTTTTTCCGCCGGCAACAGGTAAGGATTTTTACATCAGAACTTATCGCAACCTGCGGCTCTCCTTTAGCCAGCTACAAGCGCCTCAAGAGGAACATATGTTCTTTCAGTTGGAAATGGCGGAAATTGCCCATGGACAGAAAGGCGCAAGGCGCTGCCTGTTCTACTTCTACGAAAAACTCTCCCGTTATGGCTCCAGTCTGTCGAGGCCCTTGTTTGCCTACTTGGCATCCTTCATTCTGTTTTCATGCATTTATGCAGTACTGTCGTGGGCAACACATTGTCTACCTACCACCCAGCGCTGCAGCTTCAATATGGCAGGTGTTGAATTTGCTGTACTGCAGGCGATCCCGTTGCCTGGTCTTGAGAAAATGGCTGAGCCTCTCAGGTTGGCGCTTATTGCCAGTGATGGCTTTATCAGCCTCGCTGCAACCATTGTCATAGTGCTGCAGAAGTCTATCTCCTTGCTACTTATTTTTCTCGTGGGCCTTGCCCTGAGGAATATATTCAGAATTAAGTGAACCATCGGCAGCCTTTCCCCCAGGTTGCCGAATATTCAGCGACCTCATCACCTGTTGGCTGCCCATTTCCATGCTAGGCACTCACATTGAGCGCGCGTTTGGGACGAGCTGGCCCAGCTGAATGAAAAGACCTGTGTGGGGGCAGTAACGTGACACTGGCCATTGTCGGCATCGGCATTGACCAAAAACCACTTGGACCGAGAGGTATCGCCCAACCTGCGGGCCTTATCGGCGCTGAAGCAGCGCCCCACTTCGTTGGCTGGAAGTAGCGCATAGGCTCTGGGGTGGCGACGTAACCAGTAGACCGCCGTATCTGCGGTGGAGCGGCCAGCGAAGCCGAAATGAATGATCGGCTGGCGAGCGAACAGCCAATGCCCCTCGCGCCAGTTGACCAGCACCAGCTCGGCGCCACCGGTGGCCCGCGCGGCATCGGCCATCAGGGTTTCGTGGGGGTTGCGGCCTTCCTTGGCGGGCTCTACGAAACCTCGGGCGAACCATAGGCAGAACCACACCACCGCGACCGTGACGAACACCTTGCGCCAGACCGGCCGTTGCTGGAACCAGCGCTTGAGCAGCCAGGGCACCAGCGGCGCGATGGCCAGCACCAGGCCTGGTAGCGCCGGGAAGATATAGAGCTTGCGCTTGCCGCTGCTCAAGCTGAAGAACAGCAGCACCAGCGCCACCCAGCCGAGCAGCAGGAGAATACGCCCGTCGCGCTTTTGCAGCTGCTTGCGCCATGCCGGCACCAGCCACGGCAGGGCCAGTATCAGGGGCAGCCAGTACTTGGGAATGACCTCGACGAAGAAGTACCAGAACGGTTCACGGTGGTCCCAGGCATTGGCATAGCGATTGGCCGTCTGGCGCAGCAAGATCTCCTTCAGGTAGGCCAGCTCCGCCGCGCCACCGCCCTGGGCGATCGACACCAGCAACGGCAGCAGCCACACCGCGCAGCCAAGCAGCAGCCAGACCAACCCCAGGCTCCAGCGCCAGCCCTGGCCGGGCATGGCCACGACCCCGCGCCAGCCCCGGCGCACGGCCCAGGCGTAGGGCAGCAGCATCAGCGCCGGGACGAAACCCACGCCCTTGCTGATGATGCCCAGCCCCATGGCCGCGCAGGCCAGGTAGAACCAGCCCCAGGCCGGCCCCAGCAGCAGGTGGCGGACCATGCCGTAGAGGCCCAGCGCCACCCACAGGCACAGGAAGCTGTCGATCTGCCCGGTGCGCAGGATGCTGTAGGTCTGGTAGGTGGCCAGGAACAGCAGCGCGGCGATACGCCCGATCCGCCGGTTCCACAGGCGTCGGCCGAGGTCATGCAGGACCAGGGTGATGGTCGCCGCCGACAGCAGCCCGGGCAGGTACAGGGCGACCTTGGGCAACCCGGTCAGGGCCGTGAACAGGGCCACGGTCCACATGAACAGCGGCGGCTTGTCGCCGTAGATCTCCGCGGCGCGGTGCGGGATGAACCAGTTGCCGTTCTGCAGCATTTCCAGGGCGACGCCGAGAAAACGTTCTTCATCGACGTTCATCGGCTGGCGCCAGCCGATACCGGCGCCGATCAGCAGCAAGGCGAGGGCGACCAGCGCCAATCGTTCGACGCCGAGCGTCTTGATCCGTGGCAAGGGCTATTCCTTCTGCTCTTTGTAACGGGCGATCAGCTGCAGGTTGCGCAGGTAGACCAGGATGCCGAAGGCCTGCCCGAGGATGAACACCGGGTCCTGGCGGTAGATGGCGTAGGTCAGCAGCAACGCGCTGCCGAGCATGCTCAGGTACCAGAAACCCACCGGGATCACGCTGCGGCGCTTGAATTCGCTGTACAGCCACTGCAGCACGAAGCGGCCGGTGAACACGGCCTGGCCGGCGAAGCCGATGATCAGCCAGAGGGTTTCGCGGGTCATCCTTCGAGCTCCTGTGGACGGGCGTCCAGGCGGGTGCGGCGGATCAGCCACCAGACCCCGAACAAATCGAGAATGCCGACCAGCGCGCGGTCGAGGTTGCCGTACTTGGAGATGCCGGCATGCCGTGGGCGGTGGTTGACCGGGTGCACCAGCATGCGGCCGTTGTGGCGCAGGATCAGCGCCGGGATGAAGCGGTGCATGTGGTCGAAATAGGGCAGGCCGACGAAGGCCGCGCGCTCGATCAGCTTCAGGCCGCAGCCGGTGTCGGGGGTGGCGTCTTTCAGCAGGCGGCTGCGCAGGCCGTTGGCCAAGCGCGAGGCCCAGCGCTTGCTGGCCGTGTCGCGGCGGTTGACGCGGTGGCCGGCCACCAGCTTGACGCCCTCGTTGCCGCGCACCAACGCGAGCATGCCGGGGATGTCCGCCGGGTCGTTCTGGCCGTCGCCATCCAGGGTCGCCAGCCAGCGGCCACGGGCGGCCTGGGCGGCATGCCAGATCGATGTGCTCTGGCCCAGCGAGCGCTCGTGGCGCAGGATGCGCAATGGCTGGAAGCCTTCGTTTTTCAACCGTTGCAGCATGGCCAGGGTCTGGTCGCTGCTGCCGTCGTCGACCACCAGCACTTCATAGCGCTCATTCGCCAATGCAGTACGGATTTCCGCCAGCAGCGAGGGCAGGTTGTCGACCTCGTTCTTCGCGGGGATCAGTACCGACAGGTCAAGGGGTTCGGTCATTCAGGCTTCCTGTGTTGTTGTCGTGGTTGCACGGCGGGTAGCGGTGTAGAAGTCCCGGTACCAGCCGACGAATGCCCGCACACCGTGTTCCAGCGAGGTGCTCGGGGAGAAATCGATCCAGTGCGCCAGCGAAGACACATCGGCCCAGGTCTGGTGCACGTCCCCCGGCTGGAACGGCAGGTAGTTGCGCTGTGCCTTGATGCCCAGGGCGTCCTCCAGGCATTCGACGAAGCTCAGCAGCTCGACGGGTTCGCCGCGGCCGATGTTGAACAGCTGCCAGGGCGGCTGCCCTTCGCTGGCCTTGGGCGGCTTGACGCGCAGGCGGCGGATGCTTTCGACGATGTCGTCGATGTAGGTGAAGTCGCGGCCCATCCGGCCGTGGTTGTAGAGGTCGATCGGCCGGCCTTCGAGCATGGCCTGGGTGAACTTGAACAGCGCCATGTCCGGGCGGCCCCAGGGGCCATACACGGTGAAGAAACGCAGGCCGGTCATGGGGATCTGGTACAGGTGCGCGTAGCTGTGGGCCATCAGTTCGTTGGCGCGCTTGCTCGCGGCGTACAGCGAGACCGGTTGCTCCACCGGGTCTTCGATGCAGAACGGCAGCTTGGCGTTGGCGCCATAGACCGAACTGCTGGAGGCGTAGACCAGGTGGCGGGGGCGATACTGGCGGCAGGCTTCGAGCATGTTGAGAAAACCCACCAGGTTCGACTGGCCGTACACGCCGGGGTTGTCCAGGGAATAGCGCACCCCGGCCTGGGCGGCCAGGTGGATCACCTCGGTGAAAGCGTGCGCGGCGAACAGTTGCAGCAGCGCGTCCTGGTCGGCGATGTCGAGGGGCACGAAGCGCAAGTTCGGCCATTCGGCCAGCTGCTTCAGGCGTGCGTGCTTGAGTTCGACGCTGTAGTAGGCGTTGAGGTTGTCGATGCCCACCACCTCCAGGCCCTCCTGGCACAGGCGCCGGGCAAGGTGGAAGCCGATGAAGCCGGCGGCGCCGGTGATCAGTACGGGCATGGCGGCTGCGCCTGGCCACGGCCGATGCCGTAGTACGTGAGGCCCGCGGCGGCCATGTGCTCGGGTTCGAACAGGTTGCGGCCGTCGAACACTACCCGGTCGGCCAGCAACTGCGGCACCTGGTCCAGGTTGAGCACCCGGTAGTCCTGCCACTCGGTCACGATCACCAGGGCGTCGGCGCCCTCCAGCGCGTCGTCCTTGCAGTGCACCAGGCGCAGGTCCGCGCGCTCGCCATAGTGCCGCTGGATTTCCGCCATGGCCTGGGGATCATGGGCCTGGATCCTTGCGCCCGCGGCCCACAGGGCTTCGATCAGCACGCGGCTGGAGGCCTCGCGGATATCGTTGGTGTTGGGCTTGAAGGCCAGGCCCCAGACGGCGAAAACCTTGCCTTGCACACCCTCGGGGTAGTGCCGGGCGATCTTGTCGAACAGGCGGTTCTTCTGCCGTTCGTTGACCGACTCCACTGCCCGCAGCAGGTGCGGTTCGAAGCCTTCGGCCTCGGCGCACTTGCGCAGCGCCTGCAGATCCTTGGGGAAGCACGAGCCGCCGAAGCCGCAGCCGGGGTAGATGAAGTCGTAGCCGATGCGCGGGTCCGAGCCGATGCCGCGGCGCACCATCTCGATATCGGCACCCACATGCTCGGCCAGGTTGGCGATCTCGTTGATGAAGGAAATCTTCGTCGCCAGCATGCAGTTGGCGGCGTACTTGGTCAGCTCGGCGCTGCGCGCGTCCATGACCATGAGTTTTTCGCGGTTGCGGCTGAATGGCAGGTAGAGCTCGCGCAACAGCTCCACTTCGGCTGGCCCGGCGCCGCCGATGATGATGCGCTCGGGGCGCATGAAGTCGTCAACGGCCGAACCTTCCTTGAGAAATTCCGGGTTGCTGAGTATCTGGAAAACACGGTTGTCGGCCACGCGCTGGTCGATATGCGCCTTGATGCGGTCGACCGTGCCGACCGGTGAGGTGGACTTGTTGACGATGACCCGGGAACCGTCGGCGTGCGCGACGATGCTGTCGACCACCGCGAACACATGACGCAGGTCGGCGCTGCCATCGGTGAGCGGCGGAGTGCCGACGGCGATGAACAACAAACCGGCGTGGTTGCTGGCGCGCCAGGCATCGGTGGTGAAGGTGAGCCGGCCGCATTCGAGGTTCTTCTCCAACATGGCCGCCAGGCCCGGCTCGAAGATCGGGCAGTGCCCTTGGTTCAAGCGGGCGACCCGTTCAGCGTCGACATCCATGCACATCACCGAATGCCCTACCTGGGCCAGGCACACCGCCTGGGTGAGGCCAACGTAACCGGTACCGAAAACCGTCACCTTCATCTAGCAGCTCCATGATCGAATCTGGGCAGGTAATGGCCAATGCCGTTCAGGGCTGTGCTGACGTGCAGAGCCTCGGCTGACAAGTTGTAAAAAAATGTCACAGCGTTGTTTAAGTTTTGTTAATCAAGCTGTCACTCAACACTTGGCCGCGTAGGTACCAACGCGGCGTGTTCGGGGGGGCGGCCTGCAAGGTGGGTGGTAATTAACTAGCCGATGTTGCACCAAGGCAGTGGATAGCCTCGTACGCCACTTTGACCTGGAGGTACGACATGGGCACTACTGCCAAGCAACCGGCAACGAGCGTCGACACGCTGGCCATCGAACAGGCGTATCAGGACCGGCTGATCGCCCGGCGCCTGCCGTCGTGGATGAGTGGGCTGACCCCGGCGCAGTTCAGCGTGTTGAGCGAGGCGCTGAAGACCAGCCTGGCCTGCCGGCAGGCGCTGGGCAAGGTGTTCGCACGCCTGCAGGGGATCGACGCGTTCACCCGGCCTCTGCTGCAGCAGGCGTTGGCCGAGCGTTACCAGGTCGATCACGCAGTTGACATGCTGTACCTGCGACGGCAGTACTTCCACCTGGCGAACGAAGGTGGCCTGGTCGCGGGGCGCTATCCCTTGCAGGGCACCGACGACTACGAGATACCGCTGCTCGAGGCGGCGTTGTGCAACTTCACCGTGCAGGAAACCGGCGTCGGTGGCCAGCCGCGCCGCAATGCCGTGGTCGATGCGGCAGGCAAGGGACTGGCGCGTCCCGGTGCGCTGGGGTTTGCCGCGCTGTGCCGTGAGCTGGACCTGGGCAAGCGTTACCAGGAGCACCTGGCCGGTGTACTGGACGCCGAGATCAACGGGCAGGGCGTCAAGTCGTTGCTCACCCAACTGCAGCGGGCCAACCTGTTGGTCGATGCCTGCAAGGCAAAGGTCGATGGCGTGCTGAGCGAGGCCGAACTGGCGCTGGTGACCGGCCTGTATCACGATGGCAAGCCGGGGTCGCTGGCGGGGGCGCCAGTCATCGCCAAGCAATTGCGGGCCTTCGGTTGCGACCTGCAGCAGATCGTCGTGCTGGATGTGATCGACAAGGGTTGGTTGCGCGATACCAGCAAGCGTGTGCTGGTGTACATCCCGGGTGACCCGCAGGGGCCCTGGAGTGCCTGTGATGACCTGGAGGCGTTTGCCCGACGGGTGCTGGGCATGCGTTTGCGCAAGGCCGAGTACCAGCGCTTCTTCCGACGTTTCGTGAAGCGTCGCGACAGCCAGCGCTTTTTCGCCAAGGTTGATGAGCGTTTGGGTGACGTGACCAACTGGGCCACCCGCGACCTGGATGAACACATGCAAGCCTACCCCGCTGCGTTGTTCGAGCACCTGGCCAGCGCCTGCATCGCACAGATCAAGGATGACGCCGCAGTGATCGCGCCACCGGTGGCGCAGCTCGATCGTGCGGTACAGGTTGCCCATGACAAGCAGCTGGTTGCCGAAGGCTGGACCTTACTGGGCCTGGCTGGGTTGTTCGTGCCGCAGATCGGCGCCGCGTTGCTGGCGGTGATGGCCTGGGACCTGTTGAAGGAAACGTTCCAGGCGGTCGAGGACTGGCAGGACGGCGATACCAAGGCGGCGCTCGACCATGCCCTGGCGGTTGGCAGGACCGTGGCCGTGGTGGGGGGTACCGTGGCGGGGGTGGCGGCGGTTCGCCGGGCCTGGCACCCGGTGGACGAACTGGTGGCGGCGCGTCTCGAGGATGGCAGTGAAAAGCTGTGGAATGGCGACCTGGTGCCCTTTCGCAGCGAGGCACCGCCTGCCGATGCGGTGATGGACGAGCAGGGTATCTTGCGCCAGGGCGACCGCCACTGGATCAACATGGAGGGGCACCATTATCCCGTGATTCAACGCGTTTCGGATGAGCAATGGCAATTGCGTCCACGCCAGGGGCATGGGCCGCTGCTGCGGCACAACACGGCGGGAGCCTGGCGAGTATGGGACGAGTCGCCACTGGAGTGGGAGGACCGCCACAGGATGTTCCGTCGCCTCGGTGGCGAGTTCGCCACGCTGGACGATGCGCGGATCGACCAGGCCCTGTTCATCCATGGCCTGGATGCCAGTCATTTGCGGGGCCTGCATGTGCTTGGCAGGCCTGCGCATGCCGAACTGCTCGACACGGTGAACCGCATGGCGCTGGCTGAGCGCATCCAGGGCCTGGCTGGCCAATTGCGTTCGGGAGCTGATATCACCGACCTGTCAATGCTGGCCGAGGCCAGGGCGTTGCCGGGTGCCGCACGGATGGATGACCAAGCGCTGGGGGAGCACCTCTGGGCCCGACGGCGCAACCTGCTGCAACGCCTGTACGACGAGCAATACCCACCCACCGATGCGACTCGGGTGCTGCAGCGCGACTTTGCCAGTCTGCATCGTGCCGCTGCCCAGGCGTTGCTCCGTGCAGCCCGCGACAGTGATCGGCAAGCCTTGGTCGAGCATGACCAGGTTCCCCTGGCGATGGCCCAGGCAGCCGCTACCCGAGTCAGGCGCATACGCATGGCCAGGGTGCTGGAGGCACTGGCCTTCGATACCCCGCAGAACCTCGACTTGGCGCGCGTGGTGCTGACCCTGCTCGGGAAAAAACCGGCCTCCACCACGGCGGTGCGCTGGCAGCTGTTCGATGGCGAGGCCAGCGAGCCGCTGCTGAGCACCGACGGTACAGGACGCGAACTGCACTTGGTCCATCGCGGCGGCGAGTTCGTGCTCAGGGAGAGGAACGGGAATGTGCTGGGCACACCGGGGGAACTGTTCGAAACACTGGCCCAGGGCTATTCCGTCGAGCAGCGTGCCGCGATGGCTATCGACGAGCCGTTCGCCGCGGGCTTGCGCACAGAGCTGGCACGCCAGACACCGGAGCAACGCCAGGCCGTTGCCGAGGCACTTGGCCTTGAGCGTCCAGCTACCTCGTTCCTGGCGCCGCAACGGCTCGATGATGGCCGCATCGGTTATCCGCTCAGCGGCTGGCGCCGCTGGCTCGGCCGCTCCAACAACAGGCCCAGGGCCCTGTCGGCCAGGTTGCGCGATTTGTACCCGGCCTTCAGCGATGCACAGATGCAGGGCTGGTTCGAACAGGTACAGCAGGCGGGGCGCTACGCCGATGCCGAACTGGGCGTGCTGGAGCAACAGCACGCCCTCCTGGCCAAGACCCTGAAGACCTGGCAGCGCAAGGCCTTCGCCACCACGGAGTGGGACGCCCGGCGCGAACTGGGACAGGGGCTTATGGACTGCTGGCGCTTCCTGATCCCGGAGCTTGCCAGTGGCGAGACCGTTGAGGGCGGGTACCTGCTGACCCAGACCGCCAGTCGCCTGCAGCAGCTACCGAGCATTCCCCCTCAGGTCAGCTTTCCTCATGTGTCGAGCCTGGCCCTACGCGCGATGCGGTTGCGCCTGATCCCGGACGACTTCCTGCGTGCGTTCCCTAACTTGCGCACGCTGGAGATCACCGGCTGCAAGTTGCAACAGCTGCCGTTGTCGCTGGCGCTGAACGAGCACCTGCAAGTGCTGGACCTGTCCAGTAACCGAATTACCCTGGATGCCGGGCAGACCCTGACCCTGATGGGCTGCAGGTCGTTGGTCTACCTCAACTTGTCGCACAACCCATTGCGCAGGTCGTTCTCGGTGCTTGGCATGCCCAAGCTCAACGCACTGCTGCTGGCCCAGACGCAGATCGACGACATGCCCTTCGGAGTTCTGCAGTTGCCCAGGCTGCATACGCTGGACTTGAGCGACAACGGCATCGCTACGCTGCCGGAGGGCCTGCATCAATCACGTCTGTGGCGCCGGGGCCGGGTGCTGATGTTCGGCAACCTGCTGGCGGCGAACGACCAGGCCGTGTCAGCGTGGCATGCCGTCACGGGCAGTCAGGTACCCATTCAACTACGCTGGCTCGACCTGGTGGAGCCTGAGGTACGCGATGAGATGGCGGCCGTCTGGAGCGATCTTGAAGGCCTGGAAGACTCCCGCGCCTTTTTTCATCTATTGGCTGAGTTGACGGGGTCGGCCGATTTCCAGGGCGATTTCAGTGCCCGCTATCTGGCCGATCGGGTGCGCCGAATGATGCTGGGTATGCAGAAACACGTCGAGTTGCGGCAAACGCTGTTCGACAACGCGGTGGTGACCCGTTGCGAAGACAGCGCCACCTTCCGCTTCAGCGACCTGGAAGTGCGCCTGAAGGTCTGGCGGGCCGAGCACGGCCAGTTGGCGGGCAATCGCGAGCAGGCGCTTGTGCATCTCGGTGGCCAGTTGTGGCGCTTGCAGAAGCTCGACGAACTGGCCTGGGCCCATGCCGAGGCCATGCCGACCGCCGGCGTGGAGTCGCTCGAAGTGGCGCTGGCCTATCGCCTTGACCTGCGAGACGAGCTGGACCTGCCGCTGGCCCTCGAGGGCATGCTCTACCGTGGGGTGGCCAACCTCACGCCCGCCGACATCGCCTGGGCACGCAACCGTATCGTCGCGGCCCAGACCGAGAACGCGATCACCGAATGGATGGTCGGGCTGGGGTTCTGGCGGCAGTACCTCGAAGGCGCCTTCGCCGAACGGCTGCGCGTGCCCCAGGCTTACCACGACGAGCTCGACGACCTGCTCGCCCTGAACGCGCCGGACTCCGCCATCGAACGGCTGCAGGCGCGGATCCGCCAGCGCGAGCACGACACCTTGCTGGCACTGACCCGCGAAGCCTTGACCCGGAGCGCGCGTACCTGGCAGGTCGCCCTGCACTGAAGCGCCTCGCGGGCAGTGGCGTTGGACTATGCTCAGGTCAGCCGTGGGCGGTTTCGCGGGGAGGCCGCGGCGGGTCAGGGGCGATCCGGTAATGGCCAGTTACCTTTCGCCTGACCACCTGTTTGATCAGGTGGTTTAGGCTCCCGCGTCGGATCTTTCTCCCTGATCCGCAGTCTTTGGTGTTATCGAGAGAACAAGGAGATACGCATGCTCGTTCGGTCATTGACCTTTGCCACCCTGATCGCCATCGCCGGGCCGCTGCTGGCCGCAGACAGTGACGCACCGCTGGCCAAGGAGCTGGGCAAGGCCAGGCCGCTGGTCATCATTGCCCCAAGCACGGCCGATCCGACCCTGCGTGGCCTGAACCAGGCGTTGGAGGACCCGGCCACCCGGGCGGGCTTCACCGAGCGCAACCTGGTGCTGTACAGCGTTGCCAACATGATGGGCAAGCGCGAGGACAAGAACCTCGAGCAGCAGGCCACCATGGCCCTGATCCGCGAGCTCAAGCTGGGTGCCAGCAAGGGCACCAAGGTGATCCTGGTGGGCAAGGATGGCGAGCGGCACATTCTCAAGGACGATGACAGCGGCGAGAAGATCGACCCGCAGGTGATCTTCAAGGCGGTCGATGAACTGCCCGCCAGCGAGAAAGCGGTCACGGCGCCGGAGCCGGTGGCCAGTGTCCCGGAGCCCGCGCCCAAGGAGAGCAAGCCCGGTAAATCGGCCAAGCCGGCCAAGCCCGCGGCGCCACCCAAACCGCTCGACGACTGATCACGCAGGCGACTGAGGCCATCGTGGAAGCGGGCTTGCCCCGCGATGGCTGCCCACCAGGCAGATTGTGCGCAGCTATTTGCGCTATCGCGGGGCAAACCCGCTGCCACGATGCTCAACTCCTTGTATCGCACTGTATCCAACGCTCGTCTTGTGCTGCTTTCATACAAAACCCGCTGCTGCGCGATACACCCGCGACACACCGCCCAGGCCAAATGGCTCCACTTTTCAACCACCCGTGGAGCTACACCATGAAAACCAAAACCACCCGTAATACGCTCGGCCTGCTCGGCGCCACCCTGCTCGGCGGCATGGTCCTGGGTAATTCCGCCTTCGCCGTGGAACCCCTGAGCCAGGGTTACCAACTGGCTTCGGCCAAGACACCTGGCGAGGGCAAGTGCGGTGAGGGCAAATGCGGCGCCAGTGCCAAGGCCGGCGCCGAGGGCAAGTGTGGCGAGGGCAAGTGTGGTGCCAGCGCCAAGGCCGGCACCGAGGGCAAATGCGGTGAAGGCAAGTGCGGCGACGCCTCGTTCGCGCGCACCGACAGCAATCACGACGGCAAGGTCTCGCGCGAGGAGTTCCTCGTGGTGGCCAAGGACCGCGCCGCTGACTTCGACAAGATCGACAGCAACCACGATGGCTTGATCTCCGAACAGGAAGCCGCCGACCACCTGGCGGCGATCTACAAGGCCAACGGCAAGGCGATGCCCGACGGGCTGTTCAGCCATCTGACCGGCAATTCCTGACCTGCACCCGACCGTGGCGCCGATATGCGCCACGGTCGGCCCGTCGCCTAGCTGGAGCCTTCCCATCATGATCGACACCCCGTTGCATACCGGGCTCGGCTTGCGCCGAGGCCTGCTGCCCGAACTGCTGGAGATGCAAGCGGGCGAGGTGGACTTCCTGGAGTGCGCCCCGGAAAACTGGATTGGCGTTGGCGGTGCCTTTGGCCAGAAACTTGAATGCCTGGCCGAGCGCTTTCCCATCGCCTGTCATGGCCTGTCCTTGTCGCTGGGCGGCACCGCGCCGCTGGACGAGGCGTTCCTTGGGCTCACCCGGCGCTTCCTCGACCGCCATCAGGTGAACCTGTACAGCGAGCACCTGAGCTATTGCAGTGACGATGGTCACCTCTACGACCTGCTGCCGATCCCGTTCACCGAAGAGGCTGTCCACCATGTGTCGGCACGCATCCGCCAGGCCCAGGATCTGCTGGGGCGGCGCATTGCGGTAGAGAACATCAGCTACTACGCCGCGCCGTACCAGGCCATGAGCGAACTGGACTTCATTCGCGCGGTACTCGATGAAGCCGATTGCGACTTGCTGCTGGACGTCAACAATGTCTTCGTCAATGCCTGCAACCATCGCTACGAGGCACATGCCTTCCTTGCGGGCATCCCACGCGAGCGAGTGGTGGGCATGCATGTGGCCGGCCACTACGACGAAGCGCCCGACCTCAAGGTCGACACCCACGGCGCGCCGGTCAAGGAGGATGTCTGGGCCTTGTTCGCCCGGGCTTGTGAACGGTTTGGCGCGCAGCCGACCGTGCTCGAACGTGACTTCAACTACCCGCCGCTGGCCGAGCTGCTGGCCGAAACGGCCCGTATTCGTGACCTGCAACAGCGCCATGGAGGGCCGCGCCATGGCTGATTCCCTGCGTGAGCAGCAGTTCACCCTGGCCCGGCACCTGCGCGACCCCGTTGCCAATCCACCGCCGCCGGGCATCGAGGCGCGACGCCTGGCGGTCTATCGTGAACTGTTCTTTGGCACTGTCGAAGGCTTGCTGGCCGGCAGTTTTCCGGTGTTGCGCAGTACCTTGGGGGAGGCGCGCTGGCAGGCGCGGGTGCAGGATTTCTACGCGCACTACCGCAGCCAGACCCCGCTGTTCAGCGAAGTCGCCACGGCGTTCATCGACTACCTGAAAGGGATCGAGCTCGATGCGCCCTGGCAGTTGGAGCTGGCGCATTACGAATGGATCGAGGCGCAGCTGTACCTGAGCGATGCCGAGGATCCGCCGCATGACCCCTTGGGGGACCTGCTCGACGGCGAGCCGCTGCTTTCGTGCGTGGCGCGGGTGTTGGCCTATCGCTGGCCGGTGGAGCGCATCGGGCAGGATTTCCAGCCAGTCGAGCCGCCCGGGGCACCGACCTTGTTGCTGGTCTATCGCGACGCGGGGCTGCAGGTGCGATTCGCCCGGGTGGCGCCGATGGCCTGGCAACTGTTGATGGGGCTGCCGGGCAGCGGGCGTGAGCGCTTGCGGGCACTGGGTAATGATGAGGTGCAGCGCCAGGGCTTGATGCTGCTGGAGCAACTACGCGACCAGAGCATCATCGTCGGAACCCGCCGAGGCCCCACGGCGTAATTGGGAGCGACTGTCTTGCACAATGCTCGGGATTTACGCGATTCCCCGTGGGAGCGTGCAAGATTTGAGGGGGCTCGCAGCTCTGTACCCTATGCGACAGCGCGGTCCTGGGGGTAACTACGCCGCCGCTTCTTCGGCCGAGGAGGAAGGGGCTTCCTTCTTCGCCGGCTTCAACCGCGAAACCCCGAACAGTACCAGCGCCAACCCGGCCACCTGGTACAGCGAGATCTCCTCGTTGAGGATCGCCCACGACGCCAGCACCGTCAGCACTGGCCCCAGGTTGCCCACCGCCGCCGTGTGGGTCGGCCCCAGGCGCTGGATCGCCAGGGCCACCCAGTAGATCGGCAGCACCGTGGAAAACAGCGCCATCAACGCTGCGTACATCCATACCGCACTCGGCAGTTGCAGCAGGGGTGCAACGTCCGCCACCAACAGGTAATGGCCCAGCACCATCAACGACGACGCCGTGCCGCATAACCCGGCCAGGCGCATCGAACCCATGCGTTTGAGCATCGCCCCGGTGCCCGAGTAGTACAGCGCGTAGGTCACCGCGCTGGCGAACACCCACAGCGAACCGAGGATCACCTGGCTGCCGACACCCGAGCTGGCGATGTCATGGACGAAGGCAATACCCAGCCCCAGGTAGCACAGGCCCATGGCCGCCAGCGTGCGCAGGGTGGGGCGCTCGCGCTGGGCGACGGCCTGGATCAGCAGCACCAGGGTCGGGTAGGTGAACAGGATCAGCCGCTCCAGCCCGGCGCTGATGTACTGCAACCCATAGAAGTCGAAAAGGCTCGCCAGGTAGTAACCGAACAGCCCGAGCAGGGCCACGCGCAGCCCGTCGCTCAACGTCAGCGGCGCGCCGCCCTGGCGACGACTGGACCACACCAGCCAGTCGAACAGCGGCAACGACAGGGCCATGCGCAAGGCCAGCAGGCTGATGGCATCCACCGAACCTGCGGCATAGGCGAGCTTGACGAAGATGGCCTTGAAGCTGAAACCCAGTGCCGCGAGCACGGCATAGAGGCTGCCGTTGGCGAGGGCGCGTTGTAGCGGGGCGGGCAGGTGGGTCATGGCGAATCCGATGCAGGTGAGGGCGTGGCTTATTCTGAATAGAAGGTTGTCGCGCTAGAATCGCTTTTTCTCGAACGTAGCGTTCTGATTTGGAGAAGCCCGTGCACTTCGACCTGACCGATCTGCGCCTGATCGCCGCCATCGCCAGCAGCGGCAGCCTGAGCAAGGCTGCGGCGACCTTCCCGGTGGCGGTGTCGGCGGCCAGCACCCGTCTGCGCCTGTTCGAGGAGCGCAGCGGCCTGGCCCTGTTCATCCGCAAGGCTGATGGCATGCAGCTCACACCGGCCGGGCGGCTGGTGCTGGAGGCGGCGCGTGGTGTGCTGGGCGAGGCGCAGAAGCTGCAGGACACGATGCGGGAACTGGCCGGCCAACGGCGCATCACGCTCCATGTGGCAGCCTCGACCGTGACCAACAGCACGTTGCTGCCGGCGGTGTTGGGGCCGTTCCTGGCGGACTATCCGGAGGTCGACCTGCAACTGGTCGAGCACAAGAGCGTCGATGTGTTGCGGGTGGTGCTGGGCGGGGAGTGCGAGATTGGTGTGTACGACGGCAACCTGGTCAACGACGGCGTGGTCTCGCTGCCGTTTCGCACCGAACGCCTGGTGTTGCTGGTGCCCGTCGATCATCCCTTGGCCGGGCGTGGCCAGTTGCGTCTCGGCGATGCCCTGGGCTATCCCTTCGTCTGCCTGCCGCCCGAGCGGGCCATGCAGCGTTTCGTCGAAGAGCTGGCGATGAACCTGGCCATGCCGTTGAAGGTGCGGGTGCGTGCGCCGAGCTTCGAGGCCATCGCCCAGCTGGTGGCCCAGCATGCGGGCATCGCCATGCTGCCGGAAACCGCGGCGCTGCGCGCCCAGCAGGAGCTGGCGGTGTGTCCGGTGGCGCTGGAGGAGCGTTGGGCGACCCTGGAACTGCGCATTTGCTTCCGTGGCTGGGAGGCGCTGAGCTCGCATGGGCGGCAGTTGGTGAGTTTTCTGTCCGGGCAGTGAAGGACGGCTGGTGGCAATGTGCAGCTAGTACACCAGCCCTAGGGTCAAGCCGGGGCAACCGGCCGATAATCGACACGCTTTCCCCAACAAGGAGCGTTCACGATGATCGAGGTTGAACAAGCGCTGCAGGAACTGGATGAAGCGCAGATCGAAGCGGTGGCCGGAGGCGGGCAGCGCCCGGGCGACCCGCCACCGCAGTTTCCCGAATGGCCCGAAGAACTGTTCGGTTCGCGCGCCGGTTGCTGACTCAACAATGGAGCGATACCCATGTCGATTGAAGATTCGCGCATGCTGCGTGTGCTTGATCCAGAGGAATTGGAGCGAGTTGCCGGCGGCACCGATGCGACCATCATGCCGGTGATGCCGCCGGTGTATCCGAAGCCTGACGTTCCGCCACCGCACCTGCCACGTTATCCCGAGGTACCCCCGCCCAACGACATCGAAGGGCCGATAATCCGGTTCTGAGGTGTTCCTGTAGGAGCGGCTTTAGCCGCGATGCAGGCAACGCGGTGCCTGGCACCCGCTGTGCGGGTGATCGCGGCTGAAGCCGCTCCTACAGAGCTCAAATCAGGTCAATGGGGGACGTTTGTTACCACAAGGCAACCGACCCCGCCGCAATCACTCGGCCAAACACTTCGACCGCCTTGTCCACATCCTGTTCTGTGGTGTAGCGCCCGATGCTCAGCCGCACGCTGTTGCGTGCCTGCGCCTCGCTGAGCCCCAGGGCCAGCAGCACATGGGAGGCACTGTTGGCGGCCGAGTTGCACGCCGAGGTGGTCGACAGCGCCAGCTCGCCGGCCAGCGCGTTGCTGTTGAACCCCTTGGCGTCGATGCACAGGTTCAGGGTGTGGGCAATGCGCTGCGTCGGACAGCCATTGAGGCGCACCCCTGGCAACCCCAGCAAGCCATCACGCAATCTGTCGCTCAGGCGTTGCAGGCGTGCATGCTCGCCATCGCCCGGCTGGCCGGCCAGGGCAAACGCGCTGCCCATGCCGACGATCTGGTGGGTGGCCAGGGTGCCGGAGCGCAGCCCGCGCTCATGGCCGCCGCCGTGCATCTGCGCGCGCAACAGCGGGTGGGCACGGGCGCCGACGAACAGGGCGCCGATGCCCTTGGGGCCATAGGCCTTGTGTGCCGAGAACGACATCAGGTCCACGGGTTGCCGGGCCAAGTCGATCAGCACCTTGCCAACGGCCTGGGCGGCATCCACATGCAGCAGCGCGCCGTGTGCACGCACCCGCGCGCCAATGCTGGCGAAATCGGTGATCGTGCCCAGTTCGTTGTTCACCGCCATCAGCGACACCAGGCGTGTTTCGGCGCGCAACGCCGCCTGCACGGCCTCGGCTTGGATCAGGCCCCGGGCGTCCGGCGCCAGGCGGGTCACCGCCCAGCCCAGGCGTTCGAGTTCGGCGGCGGTGTCGAGTACTGCCTTGTGTTCGAGCTGGCTGGTGATCAGGTGGCCAGGTTTATCAAAACCCTGGGCGATGCCTTTGAGGGCGAGGTTGTTGGACTCGGTGGCGCCGGAGGTCCACACCAGCTCGTCGGGCTGCGCACCGATCTGTTCAGCCACCTGGCAACGTGCCTGCTCCACGGCCTCGCGGGCAGCCTTGCCATGGGCGTGGCCGCTGGAGGCCGGGTTACCGAAATTCGCTTCACGGCCCAGGCAGGCCATCATGGCTTCGATGACCCGGTCGTCGACCGGAGTGGTGGCGGCGTAGTCGAAATACAAAGGTGCGGTGGGCATGATCGCGCGTGTCCGTGCAGGGGCGCCGACAGCCGGTGCCCATGTGTGAAATCCTACTGGCACGCCTGGAGGAAGGTTTTTTCTTTTTGACGATTGATGGCGAAATTGGAGATAAACATTTCTAGTTAGGCCGATTTTGTAGGAATTTTTCCCCAGGCTAATTACAAGGCATCAAAACCATTCCCAAGGCGCTTGCTTGAAAACCATCACCACCACCATCAGGAACATCCCGGCAAACCCGGCGACCCCCATCCACATCCACCCGCGGTACAGCCGTTGGTAGGTGGCGCCCAGCGCAGCACCCGTTGCCGCCGCCCCGGCAGCCAGGGCCTGCATGCGCATTTGCAGCCACAGCACCGGCAACCACAGTGCCCCGACGGCAAAGAAAATCAGCAAGGCCGCGCGCAACCAGCCGGCGCTCCAGTCCATGCCCGCCAGCCTGGCCATGCCGATGCCGGTGAGCAACTGCAGGACCCCGGCCGGCGTGGTGATCCAGGCATCGAAGCGCACCACCATCCGCGCCACGGCCGCGATGACCCGCGCATCGCCGGTACGGTGGGCGGCGATCAGGTACAGGTAGGAGCCCATGCCGAAGCCGAACAGGAACACGGCGGCGATCACATGCAGGTATTTGAGCAGCAGGTAGTCCATGTCAGTGGCGCCCGTGCTGGAAGCCGACGCTGAAGCGCACCTGGTCGGGTGCACCGATGGCGGCCAGGTATTCTTCGACACTGATCTCGCCTACGCAGGGGCGGGCACCCGGGGTGGGTACATAACCCTCGACCACCTTGGCCATCAGCGCCACCGAGGCGCAGCTGGGGATCTGCGGGCCCTTGTCGTCGAGGGCGCTGACCTGGGCCTGCATGCGCAGCGGCTGGCCGTGGCCATCGACGCCACGCACATCCAGGTACATGGCGCTCTTGCCGTCGCCCCAGCGCTCGAAGCGCCCACCCCATCGGTGCAGGCGCCGCGCCCAGGGCCGCGGGTCGCGCACCAGCCCGTACTTGACCAGCAGCGCCAGTGCCGCGTTGGCCAGGCCGCCGAGCATCAGCCCGGAACCGGCCTTGAACGCCAGGGTGCGGGCACCGTAGCGGCTGGCGAAGATGTCCATGTCCGGCACGTCGACGTTGTTCAGCAGGCGCCAGCCCAGCCCCGGCAGGTGACGCACCTGCAGCCCCAGCCAGCCGTCGACGTCGCAGGGTTGGCCATCGCGCCATTGGCGGATCGGCCGCCCGGCGTAGGCGAGCACGCCTTCGATGGTGGACAGCCCGGGCATCTTCGCCGACGAGGAAATGCCATGCTCGATCACGTCGATGCGGCTGAAGTGTTGGCGTTGTTCATCGAGAATCGCCGAGGACAGGCTTGGCACCGAGCTGCAACCACTGAGCACGGCGACACCGGCTTGCCGCGCCTGGGCGTCCAGGCAGCCGATGCCATTGACGAACACCCGGCAATCGGCCAGGTCGCAGTAGCTGACGCCGGCCGCGATGCAGGCTTGCGCGACACTGTATGGCTGGCCCTGGAACGGGCCGCCGGTGTGGATTACCCAGTCGATCGTCAGCTGGCGCAAGGCCTCGGCGAAGCCGGGGGCCATGGCATCGCCGCACCAAGTGCCTTGAAGCGAGGCGTTGGGGCCGGCCAATGCGTGTCCGAGGCCTTCAAGTGAAGCGGCATTGCGCCCGGCGATGACCAGTTGCACGCCCGGCATCTGGTTCAAGTGCTGGCTGATGATGCGACCGAAGTTGCCGTAGGCGCCGATCACCAGAATCCTGAGGGCCATGTTCCATTCCTTGTGCCGTGAATCCGAAAAGCCCGTCTCAGGGCGGCGCAAGGGTTACCGAAAGGCCATGGCAATGCAAGCGGGGCAAGGTGCGGGAGCCCATGCAGCCGGCCCCCGCGATGGGGAAGGGGTCATTTCTGGCAGAGGTAGTCCTGGGTGACCGTGGTTTGCAGACAGTTGAACTGGCCCATGGTGCGGCAGATGCTCTTTTCGCTGCCGGTGATTTCCGCGTTGCGATAACCCCAGGTCTTGCAGCGCGCAGTGGCGACCTGCAGGCCCTGGGCCGCGTCGCTCTGGCCGCTTTCGAACTGGCCCTGTTCGTAGGAGACCTGCACCAGGCCGTCGTTCTTGCTGCCGCCGGTGGCTTCCCACTGTTTGGGGGTGGCGCAGCCGTTGAGGAGCAGTGCGGCGAGGGTGAGTGTGGCGAGGGTTGTCTTCATGTCGGCAGGGTCCTTTGCAGGGCTCGGGCAGAAGGCGCCGGGCCACGTGTCACATAAGGGAGAACGCCGTCGACGGTAGCATGGGCCCAGGCGCTGGCCGATAGCACGGGTGTGCTAGCGGCTGTTCGCCATCATTGCAATGTTCAGGCGTTTTCCAGCGCCTGCTCGTCCTGCACCACCACCCGTTCGCACAACTCGATGATCTGCTCGCGCATCCAGCGGTTGGCCGGGTCCTGGTCGGTGCTTTCGTGCCAGTAGAGGTGGGTTTCCAGTGGCGGTACCTCCACTGGCAGCGGTTGATGGCGCAACTGGTGGCGGCGGGCGAAGCGCTCGGGCACGGTCATCACCATGTCGGTCTGCTGCAGCACCTGCGAGGCCATCAGGTAGTGCTGCGAACGCAGGGCGACGCGGCGCTGCACGCCCATCTTGCCCAGGGCCAGGTCGACATAGCCCAGGCCGTTGCGGCGGCTGGAGATGTGGATGTGGGTCATGCCCAGGTAAGTGTCGAGGGTCAGCTTGTGCTCGGCCAGCGGGTGGCCGGGGCGCATGGCGCAGACGTAGCGGTCCTGCATGAGCTTGACGTGGCGCACCTGCGGGTCGGTGTTCAGCGGCGCGTCCACGGCGAAGTCCAGGCGCCCGGCGGCCAGCTCCTTGGTGGTCTCGCGGCGTTTGCACAGGAAGCTTTCGATCACCAGCGCCGGGGCCAGCCGGCGCAGGCGCTGGAACAACGGCGGCAGGATCACCGCCTCGGTGAGGTCGGTCATGCTGATGCGGAAGGTCTTGCTGGCCTGCAGCGGGGTGAATATGCGGCTTTCCTGCACCGAGGTGCGCAGCAGCGTCAGCGCGCTGCGCACCGGGCCGATGATGTTCTGCGCCATGGGCGTGGGCACCATGCCCTGGGCGGTACGCACGAACAGCGGGTCGTTGAAGGTCTCGCGCAGGCGCGACAGGGCATTGGACACTGCCGGCTGGGTGATGCCGACGATCTGCCCGGCGCGGGTCAGGTTGGCTTCGGTGTAGATGGCGTCGAAGACGATGAACAGGTTGAGGTCGACCTTGCTGAGGTTCATGGGCGCCGCTCTTTGTTGGAGTTATCGGCCGATCATATATCGGTTATGAATGTTTATACACGTAGAAAATAGACTAGGTGGATGACGGGCGGCTGTTCTAGGCTCAGGCCCATGTTCTTCATTGACGGAAGGTAGCCCCGATGGATTTCGCCTATTCGCCCAAGGTCCAGGCACTGCGCGAGCGCGTCAGCGCTTTCATGGATGCATACGTCTACCCGGCCGAGCCGGTGTTCGAGCGCCAGGTCGCCGAGGGCGACCGCTGGCAACCCACCGCCATCGTCGAGGAGCTCAAGGCCAAGGCTCGCGCCGAAGGCCTGTGGAACCTGTTCCTGCCCGAGTCGGAATATGGCGCGGGGCTGACCAACCTCGAGTATGCGCCGCTGGCCGAGATCATGGGCCGCTCGCTGCTGGGCCCGGAGCCGTTCAACTGCTCGGCGCCGGACACCGGCAACATGGAAGTGCTGGTGCGCTACGGCAGCGAGGCGCAGAAGCGCCAGTGGCTCGAGCCGCTGCTGCGCGGCGAGATCCGCTCGGCGTTCGCCATGACCGAGCCGGACGTGGCCTCCTCGGACGCCACCAACATGGCCGCCACCGCCGTGCGCGACGGTGACCAGTGGCTGATCAACGGCCGCAAGTGGTGGACCTCCGGCGCCTGCGACCCGCGCTGCAAGGTGATGATCTTCATGGGCCTGTCCAACCCGGATGGCCAGCGCCACCAGCAGCACTCGATGATCCTGGTGCCCACCGACACACCGGGGGTGAAGATCGTCCGCCCGCTGCCGGTGTTCGGCTACGACGACGCCCCCCACGGCCACGCCGAGGTGCTGTTCGAGAATGTGCGTGTGCCCTATGAAAACGTGATCCTCGGCGAGGGCCGCGGTTTCGAGATCGCCCAGGGGCGCCTCGGCCCGGGCCGCATCCACCACTGCATGCGCTCGATCGGCATGGCCGAGCGCGCCCTGGAGCTGATGTGCAAGCGCTCGGTGGAGCGCACCGCGTTCGGCCGGCCGCTGGCGCGCCTGGGCGGCAACATCGACAAGATCGCCGACTCGCGCATGGAGATCGACATGGCGCGGCTGTTGACCCTCAAGGCCGCGTACATGATGGACACTGTCGGCAACAAGGTGGCGCGCAGCGAGATCGCCCAGATCAAGGTGGTGGCGCCGAATGTCGCGCTGAAGGTGATTGACCGGGCCATCCAGATACATGGCGGGGCGGGGGTGAGCGGTGATTTCCCGTTGGCCTACATGTACGCCATGCAGCGCACCCTGCGCCTGGCCGATGGGCCGGATGAAGTGCACCGGGCGGCGATCGGCAAGTACGAAATTGGCAAGTACGTGCCGAAGGAGATGCTGCGCAGCAGTCATTGACCTGGCAGAAAACCCGCTTTGGCGGGTTTTTTGTTGCGCCGGCAAGCAGGTTCCTACAGGCCCGTATCTGACCTGTAGGAGCCGGCTTGCCGGCGAAGAGCCGTCAGGCCGCAGCCGCCAGCTTCGCGCTCACCTGGCGACGACGATACGCGCTGTCCCGGCTGGCCAGCCACCAGTACAGCGGCGAGGTGATCGCCAGGCCCACCAGCCACGACAGGTCGGCGCCATTGATGTGCGCGGACACCGGCCCGACATACAGCGGCGTGTTCATGAACGGGATCTGCACCGCGATGCCCACCGCATAGGCGATCAGCGCCTGCGGGTTGTAGCGCCCGTAGATGCCGCCGTCGACCTTGAAGATCGACTGGATGTCGTAGTCGCCTTTATGAATGACATAGAAGTCGATCAGGTTGATCGCCGTCCACGGCACCAGCACCACCAATAGCACCAGCACCATGTCGACGAAGTGGCCGATGAAGTCCGCCGAGGCGAACACCGCCACCACGCAGCAGGCGGCCAGGACAATCAGCGACAGCACGGCACGGCTCTTGGCGGTGGGGATCCAGCGGTAGGCGAAGGTCTGCACCAGGGTGATGATCGACAGCACCGCGCCATACAGGTTGAGCGCGTTGTGGCTGATCACGCTGAGCAGGAACAGCACCAGCATGATCGGACCCAAGGTTCCGGTGGCCAACTTCACGGCGTCCATGGTGTCCATGCCGGCCGGGATCGCCAGCACCGCGACCGCACCGAAGATGAACGACAGGCTCGAACCCAGGGCCGAGCCCAGGTAGGTGGTCCAGAAGGTCGAGGACACCTTCACGTCGGCCGGCAGGTAGCGCGAGTAGTCCGACACGTAGGGCGCGAAGGCGATCTGCCACAGCGCCGCCAGCGACACGGTGGCCAGCCAGCCGGCCAGGTTGAAGCCGCCGCGGGTGAGGAAGTCGTCGCTCTGCACGTGGCTGAAGATGTAGCCGAACCCGACCACGATACCGATGCCCAGCACCCAGGTGCCGATGCGGTTGAGCACGTGGATGAAGCGGTAGCCGATGATGCCGATGATCCCCGAACCCAGGGCGCCGACGACGATGCCTGCCGACACCGGCACGGCTTCGACCACCCCGTGCAGCGACTTGCCGGCCAGGACGATGTTGGAGGCGAAGAAGCCGATGTACATGACCCCGGCGATCACCACCACCAGCAGCGCGCCGAGCGAGCCGAACTGGGCGCGGCTCTGGATCATCTGGGGGATGCCCATCTGCGGACCCTGGGCCGAGTGCAGCGCCATGAGCACGCCGCCGACCAGGTGGCCGACGAGGATCGCGACGATGCCCCAGACCAGGTTCAGGTGGAACAGCTGCACGCCCAGCGCGCCGGTGACGATGGGCAACGGCGCGATGTTGCCGCCGAACCACAGTGTGAACAGATCCCTTACCTTTCCATGGCGGTCTTGCGGCGGCACGTAGCCGATCGTGTGTTTCTCGATGAGGGGTGCCGAATTGGCTGCACTGGTCATGACTGACTCCAAGGCAAGGAGGGGCAACCGCGGGTGCCCGGGGGCGTGCCGGCAAAGGGCGACGCGTTCTTGTTGGAGCGATGATGGGGGGCGGGCGGGGAAGGGGAAATTAGTAAATTTGTGCTCATGGGCCTTAAAAAACCTAAGGCTGGTGGGAGGTCAAGCGGTGGACGGCAGCAAGGAAGGTGCCAGGTGGCGCAAGGCCCTGAAACCGCTGGGTTGCAGAGGTGTCAGGTGGTATTGGGGGCGCAGCGGTGGTGCACAGTGAGCATTACTGAAGCACAAAATTGTATTGCCTGGGCTGGCCCATTCGCCGGCAAGCCGGCTCCTACCGAGGTTTGCGTTGCCTCCGTAGGAGCCGGCTTGCCGGCGAACCAGGCGCTGCCCTTTACATCGGCAACAACCGATCCTGGATCACCTCTTTCATGACCAGCGTCGAGCTCAGCCGCTTTACGTTGGGAATGCTGGTCAATTGCTCGTCATAGAGCTTCTGGAACGCCGGCAGGTCCTTGGCCACCACGTGCAGCAGGTAGTCCGGGTCGCCGAACAGCCGTTGCGCCTCGACGATCTGCGGGATCTCGCTCACCGCCGCCTCGAAGTCCGCCACCGGCTGGCGGGTCACCTCGCGCAGGGTCACGAACACCAGCGCGGCGAAGTTCAGGCCCAGGGCGGCGGGCGCCAGGCGCGCGTGGTAACCGAGGATCGCGCCGGATTCTTCCAGCGCCTTGAGCCGCCGATGGCAGGGCGACAGGCTCAAGCCCACGCGTTCGGCCAGTTCGGTCACCGACAGGCGCCCGTCTTTTTGCAGCTCGGCAAGGATCTTTCGATCGGTTCTGTCCATGGGGGAAGAATCTTCCAGGTTCTTGGGTGGTTACGGGAATATACGAAAGAAAATCCCCGGGCGATATCCGTAATCTTTCTTTCAACGAAACCTGTTTGAAAGGAAGACTTAAAGTGGCCATGAGTGTATTGGCGGCGTTCTGGGCCGTGTCGTTCCTGTTCGTGATCAGCCCCGGTGCGGACTGGGCCTATGCCATTTCCGCCGGCATGCGCGGGCGTTGGGTGCTGCCGGCGGTGGCGGGGATGTTGTCGGGGCATTTCCTTGCGACCCTGGTGGTGGCGGCCGGGGTCGGCAGCCTGATTGCCGGGCACTCGCTGGCGTTGACCCTGCTGACGCTGGCCGGCTGCACCTACCTGTTGTGGTTGGGTGGCAACCTGCTGCTCAGCCCGTCGGTACCCCAGGCCGGCGAGGATGGCGCGGGCGATTCCGGGTCGCGTTGGGCGTTCAAGGGTTTTTGCGTCAGTGGGATGAACCCCAAGGTGTTCCTGCTGTTCCTGGCGCTGCTGCCGCAGTTCACCGACCCGCAGTCGAGCTGGCCGGTGCCGGCGCAGATCCTGTTGCTGGGGCTGGTGCACCTGTGCAGTTCGCTGGTGATCTACCTGATGGTCGGCTATGGCGCCAAGGCGGTGCTGCGCACCCGGCCGGCGGCGGCGCGGGTGGTGGGGCGGTTGTCGGGGGTGGTGATGATCGCGATCGCGCTGGGGTTGGTGGTCGGGCAGATGCGTTGAGGAGGCACCTCTTTCAGGGCCACCAGATGCCCGCCGCAACCCCAGCAGCGTCTATGAGATCGAGCGCGCTGCAAGGCTACCGCCTGGCACCCGAAGCCCGCCACAACCACTGGTCCAGGCTCAACCGCCCAGCCCCCCTCAACAGCAACGGCAGCATTGCCACCAGGTAGATCAACGGCAGCTTGTAGTTGCCATGCCCCTGGTCGGTGATCGCATAGCCCTGCGCCAGCTCCGCCAGGCCCGACCATTCGGCCGGCCAGTGCACGGCGGCAATCGCCACCACCGTCACCACCATCAGCACTGCGGCGGCCAGGCGCGTGCCCAGCCCCAGCAGCAACAGCAACGGGCAGATCAGCTCGGCCCACATCGACAACTGCCAGTTCAACCCGGCCGGCAACAGGTCGAAGGGAAAGGGGAAGCTGGCCTGCAGGTCGGCGAACCAGTTCGTCCCGTTGAACTTCTCCAGCCCCGATTCGAAGAACTCCCAGGCCAGGAACAGCCGCAGCGGTAAATCGGCGCCCCAGCTGCCAAAGCGATCGAGGACGGTGAACGGGCGAGTGAGGGTAGCGGTCAGCATGAGCGGCTCCTGTGATCAGTGGGTCAGTGACGGTGCGGTGCGGCGCAGGCGAATCACCTGCTTGGCGACCAGCTTGAGGGCGATGGCGGCGAACATCAGGGCGAAGGCCAGTGGGTACCCGCCCCCCATTGGGATGCGTTTGTAGAACGACAGGCAGAACACCCCGGCCAGCACCCAGGCCCCGGTGGCGTGCAGGTTCTTCCACAGGCGTGGGCCAAGCAGGCGCATGGGGGCCTTGAACGACGTCATGGCCAGCAACAGGATGAACAGGTAACCCAGCGAACCGGGGAGGTTGGCCAATGCCGTGCGTCCGGCCCAGAACAACTCGGGATAACCCTGGGCATACAGGTAGATCAGCACGCCATGCACCGTGTGCGAGAAGGCAAAGGCCAGGCCCAGGAAGCGCCGCTCGCGCAGCAGGCGCCGGCTCGCGGCACTGGGCAGCAGCACGGCCAGCGACGAGGCCAGGAAGGTCAGCAGGAACAACGCGAACGAGCTGCGGGCCGTGGCGCGGATGGCGCTGCGCAGGCCTTCACTCCCCAGCGGGTGGGCGATCAGCACCGTGGCGGTCATCAGCAGGGTCAGGGCCGCGAGGGCGGCGAACAGCTTCCAGCCAGAGGGCAGGGCTTTCATGAGGGGGTCCCCGGTGTGTGGCGAAGGCAGGCTGCCTTCGCGCTCCAGTGGCCGGAAGTGTGTGAGGGGCGGGTATCGGCAGTGTGTCGAGCAGACCGGGGTTATGTATCGCTGTGTAGGCGGGCATTGCCCAGGCCACCGCGCTGCGCCAGTATTAGCCGTTCGATTCCAGTGGACCCTCGCCGGTGACCCGCCCGCTCATCCTGCCCCTTGCCGAGAACTACCGCCATGGCGAGCACATCGCCCCGCACTGCCACGACCGGGCGCAGCTGATCCATGCCATCAGCGGCGTGGTCACGGTCAATGCCCGCGAGGGCAGCTGGGTGGTGCCGCCCGGGCGCGGGGTGTGGGTGCCGGCGGCCACCGAGCATGAGCTGCGGATGTCCGGCGTGGTGCGCATGCGCACCTTGTTCATCGACCCCGGCGCGCGCCCGGATCTACCTGGCCAGTGCCAGGTGATCGAGATCTCACCGCTGCTACGCGAGCTGATCATCCGCGCCATGGACATCGCCCCCGAGCCGCCGCCCCAGGGCCGCGACGCACGGATCATGCAGTTGATCCTCGACGAGATCCGCGTGTTGCCGGTGTTCGCCCTGCATGTGCCAAGCCCACGCTCGGCCGTGTTGCAGGCCTTGAGCGAGGCCCTGCGCCAGGCACCGGACGAGGACTGGAGCCTGGCCCGCGCCGCCGCCCACTGCGGGCTCAACCCGCGCACCCTGACCCGCGCGTTCCAGCGCGAAACGGGCCTCAGCCTGGTGCAGTGGTTGCGGCGCATGCGCTTGCTGGCCAGCCTCGATGCCCTGGCGGCCGGGCGCTCGGTACTGGCGGTGGCGCTGGACCTGGGCTACGACAGCCCCAGCGCGTTCAGCGCCATGTTCCGCCGCACGCTGGGGGTGTCGCCCTCGGTCTACTTCGGCCGGGCCGGCGAGCGCTGGTAGGCCAGACCGGGCGTTTCTTCCCAGCCGCCGCCGAGGGCGGCGAACAGGTTCACCTCCGCCAGCAGCTGTGCCAGGCGATCGTTGATCAGGCCTTCCTGGGCGTTGAACAGCGCACGTTGGGCGTCGAGGAAGGTCAGGCTGCTGTCGATGCCGGTGCGGTAGCGATGCTCGGCCAGGTCGTGGTAGCGCTGGCTGGCCGCCACCAGGTCGCGCTGGGCCTGCAGTTGACGTTGAAAGGTGGCGCGGGCGGCCAGGCCATCGGCGACTTCCTGGAAGGCGCTCTGGATCGACTTTTCATAGCGCGCCACCTGGATGTTCTTCTGCACCTTGGCGTAGTCGAGGCTGGCGCGCAGGCTGCCGGCATTGAACAACGGCAGGTTGATCTGCGGCTGGAACAGCCAGGTGCCGGAGCCGGCGTCGAACAGGTCGGCCAACTGGCGGCTGCTGGCGCCGGCGTTGGCGGTCAGGGTGATGCTGGGAAAGAACGCCGCGCGTGCCGCGCCGATGTTGGCGTTGGCAGCCCGCAACTGGTACTCGGCCTCCCGGATGTCCGGGCGGCGCTGCAACAGGTCCGCCGGCAGGCCTGCCGGTACCCGGGCGATCTGATCGTCCGCCAGGGGCAGCGCCGGCAGGGTGGCGCTGACCTCGACGCCGACCAGGCGGTTGAGCTGGTTCAGGTCCTGGGCGGCCAGGCGGGTGTAACGGGCCACGGCGGCGCGCGAGCTGTCGACGCGGGTGGTGGCCTGGATCGCGTCGAGGGCCGAGAGGGTGCCGGTGCGGTGCTGGCGTTGGGTGAGGCGCAGGCTTTGCTCGTCGGCTTGCAGCGTCTGGGTGGACAGTGCCAGCAGCTCCTGGTCGGCGCGCCAGGTCAGGTAGGCGCCGGCCACGCTGGTGACCAGGCTGAGCTCGGCGCTGCGCCGGGCCTCGTCGCTGGCCAGGTAGGTCAGCAGCGCCTGGTCGCTGAGGCTGCGCAGGCGGCCGAACAGGTCCAGCTCGTAGGCGCTGATGCCCACGGTCGCCGATTGCTGGCTGCTGATCATGCCTTTGCTTCCGGTCCGACTGCGGGGCAGATACTGGCGCTGGCCCTGGGCGTTGGCGGCGACCTTGGGCAGCAGCTCGGCACGCTGGATGCGGTACTGGGCGCGGTAGCCTTCGACGTTGAGCGCGGCCACCCGCAGGTCGCGGTTGTTGGCCATGGCCGTATCGAGCAACTGGCGCAGGACCGGGTCATGGAACACCGCTTGCCATTCCAGCGGCAGCGCCGAGGCCGATGGCCCACCGCTGTAGGCCACACCGCTGGGGTAGTGGTCAGCACTGGGGGCGTCCGGGCGCTGGTAGTCCGGGGCGAGGGTGCAGCCGGCCAACACGGTGGCCAGCAGCGGCAGGAGCAATCGGGTCATGCAGGGTTCCCTGGGTTCAGGCACCGGCCATCCAGCGGGCCAGGCCGTGGCGGCCACTGACCCCCAGCTTGGCGGTGGCTCGCTTGAGGTAGGTTTCCACGGAGCTGTTCTTCACATTCAGGCGCTGGGCCATCTGCGGCACGGTGCCACCGGTCAACAGGCCGATGCAGACTTCCTGCTCGCGCGTGGACAGGCGCACGGCCTCCTGGCTCAGGCGCTCGCCGAACACATGGCGTAAAGAGCCGGCTTCATCCAGTGCCTCCACGCCGACCCGGCGCAGGCAGGCTTGCTGAAGCAGGTGCGCGTGGTGTTCGACCAATGGCAGCAAGGTGTCCGACAGGCTTTTGAGCAACGACAGTTCTGTCAGGGAGAAACCGCGCTGGCTCGGCAGGCGCTGGAAACAGATGACCCAGCGCCGGTCGCCATTGCATGACACCAGGTTGCACTGGTGGGCATTGCGCCGGGGGTGCTGGGCGCTGGCCTGGGCGTTGATCTGGATCAGCAGCGGGTCCTGCATACACAGGATGCTTTGCAGCAACGGGTGACGCAGGTGTTCCTGGATGGGCAGGTCATGGTGCAGGCCGGCGCTGCCCAGCACCTTGATCCGGCTGATGCTGGCCGGGTCGTTCTCGAGGGTCCATTCGCTGAGGTCGAGCCGATGGATCGGCACCTGGTTGCCGACCAGCAGGAGCATCTGTTCGGCGAAATGCTCGTCACCCGTGCTGGCAACCAGTTCACCCAACTGCAGGTACAGGTGCGGGTCGTGACGGTGTTCGAGGCTGTCGGTCAGCTTCATGTCGTTGTCTTCCTTGATCGGGTGTCGCAGCGGGCGGGTCTCGCGACCGAGTCCTCTCTGTGTTCTCGGGGGGTGGAGGCTATTGAATCGCAGGCGCCGAGCACGCGTCTGTAGTGGAAACCGGGGACAGAAAATGCCAGTTAATCCGACTGAAATGCTGGGCCTTGAACGAGGCTGTTTCTGTCCGGCGTGTCAGCTTGTCAGGTGATTGGCGCCAGAATGCAGCCGGTTTGCCTCCGTTCGCAGCAGCAGGCACGACGAGTAGGTCAGGGGCGTTATGGGGGTGTAGTCAATGTCCTACAGGAAATTCAGCGCAATCCGGCTGAGCGTTTTCCCGTCGCCGATGTCCGGGTTTCGGGGGCCATACAGGGGGCTAGGGGGGTGTTTGAATCCGCGCAATCACTCTGTTTCAAGGACGATCCAAGCCCATGTTCGCCGCCGACACATACCCCTTGACTTGCGCGCAGCGCGACATCTGGCTGGACCAGCTCGGCCATGGCGACTCGCCGCTCTACAACATCGGTGGCTATGTCGAACTGGAGGGCGCGGTCGACCGCGAGCGCTTGCAACGGGCCCTGACCCACCTGGTGGCCGTGCATGACGCGCTGCGAACCGTGCTGGTGGCCACGCCCAGCGATGACGGCTTGCCACGCCAGCGCTTCGTGACAGGCTTGCACATCGTGCTGGCCGAGCACGACCTGGCCGGCCGGCCTGACCCGGCGGGCGCGGCGCAGGCCCTGATCCAGGCACAGTTGCAGCAGCCGTTCAGCCTTGGCGATGGCCCGCTGTTGCGCGTTGCGCTGATTCGCCTGGGCGGGCGGCGCCACCTGGTCGCGGCCCAGGCCCATCACCTGATCCTCGACGGCTGGGGGTTCGAGCAGTTCTTCCACCGGCTGGGGCAGTACTACGGTTTGCTGGAGCAAGGCGCGCCGTTGCCCTCCGCGGCGCCGTCCTACATGGCATTCATCGAGCAAGACCAGGCCTACCAGGCTTCGCCGCGGCGTCAGCGCGACGGCGACTACTGGCTCGACCGCTATCGGCAGTTGCCGGATGTGCTGCTGCGCCCGCGCGAGCGCGGCCCGGTGCGTGCGGCAACGCCCAGCCAGGCGCTGCAACGCAGCTTCGACCCCGCGTTGCTGGCGCGCATGCAGCAGTTGGCCGCGCAGTTGCAGGCGTCGCCCCTGCATGTGCTGCTGGCGGCGTTGCACGTGTGCTTCTGCCGCAGCGGCCAGCGTGACGAGTGGGTGGTCGGCCTGCCCGTGCGCAATCGGGGCACGGCCTTGCACAAGGCGACGCTGGGGTTGTTCGCCCAGGTCAGCGCGTTGCGCATGGACTTTGGCCGCGAGCTTGCCTTTGCCGACCTGGTGCGGGCCATCGCCGGCACCCTCAAGCGCGACCTGCGCCACCAGCGCTTGCCGATGACCGAGCTCAATCGCGGCCTGGGCCTGTCGCGCGAGGCGCGCGCGCAGTTGTTCGAGGTGACGGTGTCATACGAGGAGGAGGGCAATGACTTGTTCTACGGCGCATTGCCTACCCATACCGTCAAGGTCAGCAACGGCCACGAGCCAACGCCGTTGTCCATCTACCTGCGCAGCAACCGCCACAATGGCAAGGCCTGGCTGCACCTGGTGCACAACCTGGGCTGGCTGGCGCCCGACGAGGTCGAGGCGCTGACCGGGCGGATGTTGCAGGTGCTGGACCAGGGGTTGGAGGCGCCTCAGCTTCGGGTCGATGCGTTCGAACTGCTGACGGATCGCGAGCGCGAGCAGCTCAGGCAATGGAATGCCACGGCGGCCGTTGGCCAGGGCGAGCCATTGATCCATCGGCGCATCGAGGCCCAGGCCGCCTTGCGTCCCCACGCCACGGCGCTGATGCAGGAAGGCCATGGCCTGAGCTACGGGCAGTTGAACCAGCGCGCCAACGCATTGGCGGGGCGCTTGATCGACCTGGGCGTCAAGCCGGACCAGCGGGTGGCGGTGGCGGCGCGTCGTGGCCTGGATACCGTGGTGGGCTTGCTGGCGGTGCTCAAGGCCGGCGCGGCTTATGTGCCCATCGACCCGGCACACCCTGGCGAGCGCCTGGCCTACCTGCTGCAGGACTGCGCCCCCCAGGTGCTGTTGACCCAGTCCAGCCTGCGCGAGCGCTTCGTCGGGCAGGCGCTGCCGATCATCGAGCTCGATTTTGCGGGCATCGAACCCGAATCGACGGCCAACCCCCAGGTGCCGGGGCTGGCCGCGGACAACCTGGTGTACGTGATCTACACCTCAGGTTCCACCGGCCAACCGAAGGGGGTGATGGTCGAGCACCGCATGCTGGCCAACCTGGTCGACTGGCACTGCGACACCTTCGACCTGCACGCCGGCAGCCATACGTCCAGCCTGGCGGGTTTCGGTTTCGACGCCATGGCCTGGGAGGTCTGGCCGGCCCTGTGCGCAGGCGCGACGCTGCACCTGGCGCCCGTGCGCGAAGGTGGCGAGGATATCGACGCCTTGTTGCGCTGGTGGCACGAGCAACCGCTGCAGGTGAGTTTCCTGCCCACGCCGGTGGCCGAGCATGCCTTCGCCCAGGGGCAGGCCCATCCGACACTGCGCACCTTGCTGGTCGGTGGCGACCGCCTGCGCCGGCTGGCTCGCGAGCGCGGCTACCAGGTGATCAACAACTATGGCCCCACCGAGGCCACCGTGGTGGCCACTTCCGGACAGGTCCTGGCGGGCGGGGCGCTGCACATCGGCAAGCCGATCGCCAATACCCAGTTGCATGTGCTCGATGAGCAGCGCCGCCCGTTGCCCGTCGGCGCTGCTGGCGAACTGTACATCGGTGGCCTGGGCGTTGCCCGGGGTTACCTGAACCGCCCCGAGATGACCGCCGAACGCTTCATCGACGACCCCTTCGAACAACGCCCCGGCGCCCGGCTGTACCGCACGGGCGACCTGGTGCGCTGGCTGGCCGATGGCACCCTCGAATACCTGGGTCGCAACGATGACCAGGTGAAGATCCGTGGCGTGCGGGTGGAGCTGGGCGAGATCGAGGCGGCGCTGGCAACCCACGAGGCGGTACGCGAAGGCGTGGTGCTGCTGCGTGACGGCCAGCTGGTCGCCTGGTACATCGCCGAGCAGGTCGTGACGCCTTTGCAGTTGCATGAGCACTTGCGTGGTCGCTTGCCGGCCGCGCTGCTGCCGACGGCGTACATGGCGGTGCCGGCCTGGCCCCTGACCGCCAATGGCAAGCTTGACCGTCGCGCCTTGCCGGCACCGGACGTGCACGCTGCGCTACGCCGCGCCCACGAACCGCCCCAAGGCGATGTCGAGCAACGCCTGGCCGCCCTGTGGGCCGAATTGCTGCACGTCGAACGGGTCGGGCGGCAGGATCACTTCTTCGAGCTGGGTGGCCATTCCCTGATGGCCGTCCAGTTGATCGAGCGCATGCGCCAGGCGGGGCTGCACGCTGATGTGCAAGTGCTGTTCGGCCAGCCGACCCTGGCCAGCCTGGCCGCCTCGGTCAGTGTGATGGCGGTGGCGGCGGTGCCGGGCAATCGCGTGCCGGCTGACTGTGCGCGGATCACGCCCGACATGCTGGCCCTGGCCGAGCTCGGCCAGGCTGATATCGAACGCATTGTCTCGGCGATCCCCGGGGGCGCCGCCAATGTGCAGGAGATCTACCCGTTGGCGCCCCTGCAGGAAGGCCTGCTCTACCACCACCTCACCGAGGCCCGCGACCCGTACCAGCAGCAAGCATTGTTCGCCTTCACCGGCCACGCCGAACTGCTGGCGTTCAGCCAGGCGCTGGAACAGGTCATCGCGCGTCACGACATCCTGCGCACCAGCCTGGCCTGGGATGGGCTCGAGCAACCACAGCAAGTGGTGTGGCGCCAGGCGCGGTTGCCGCTGACGGTGCTCGAGCCGGGCCAGGGCGATGCCGTCGCGTTGTTGCGCGCACGCCACGCCACACTGGACCTGCGCCAGGCGCCAATGATGGCCCTGGCCTGCGTCGAGGATCGCGCCAATGGGCGCTGGCTGGGCATGCTGCACTTCCATCACCTGGTCAACGACGCGGTGTCGGTGCAGGTGTTGCTGTCGGAACTGGAAGCCTTGATGACGGGCCAGGACCATGCCCTGGCGGCGCCCGTTGCCTATCGCAACTATGTGGCCGTGAGCCGCGACCCGGCGCGCCAGGCGGGCCATGAACAGTTCCTGAAAACCCTGTTGGCGGGTATGGAAGCACCGGCGAAGCTGGCGGGGATGGGCGAGACGCTGGAGGCGCAGGCACTGCAAAGCGCCACGCTGGCCGTGCCCGAGCCGCTGGCCAAGGCGTTGCGGCGCTTGGGGCGCGCCCACGATGTCGGCTTGGGCAGCCTGTTCCACCTGGCTTGGGCGCTGGTGCTGGGGGCGCTGGGAGGCCGTGACGAGGTGGTGTTCGGCAGTGTGCTGCTGGGCCGCATGATGGCGGGCGAGGGCGCTGATCGGGCCTTGGGCATGTTCGTCAACAGCCTGCCGTTGCGGGTCGCGTTGAAGGGACCTGGCGTTGCCGACGCGTTGCAGGCAACCCACGCGCAGTTGGCCGCCTTGCTCGGCCATGAGGATGCGCCCCGGGTACTGGCCCAGCGCTGCAGCGGCCTGCCGGCTGGCGTGGCGTTGTTCGACAGCCTGCTCAACTACCGCCACGGCCCGGCGCCGGATGCGCGCAAGCTGCCGGGGGTGACGCTGGTGGACGCCAGCGAAGTCCACAGCCATGCCCTGGTGCTCACCGTGGACGAGGCAGGCGACGACATTCACCTCCATGTGCGAGCGCCCCGTGAGCTGGGCGCGCAGCGTGTGCTCGGGCATGTTGCCTGTGCCTTGCAGCAGTTGGCCGAGGCGCTGCAACGCGACCCTGGGCGAGCGCTGACGTCGTTGTCGACGTTGCCGGATGACGAGCGCCACCATCTGTTGTCGACGCTCAATGCCACCGACACGCCCCTGGATCCCGCGCACGTGCATTGGCCGGCGCTGTTCGCCGCCCAGGTGCAGCGAACCCCGCACGCCGTGGCGTTGCAAAGCGAAGAGGCACAGTTGACCTACCGCGAGCTCGACGCCCAGGCCAACCGTCTGGCGCATCACCTGATCGGCCTTGGCGTGAGGCCTGACAGTCGGGTGGCGGTGTGCGTCGAGCGTGGCGTGCAACTGATCGTCGCCTTGCTGGGCGTGCTCAAGGCCGGTGGCGCCTATGTGCCGCTGGACCCGGGCTATCCCGACGAACGCCTGCGCTACATGCTGGCGGACAGCGTGCCATTGGCCGTGCTGGTGCACGGTGCGACCCGGGGCCTGTTCGAACCTTCATCCACATTGATCGACCTCGACCAGGATGGCTGGCAGGCTCATTCGGAGCAGGCGCCGGTGGTTGCGCAACTGAGCGGCGAGCACCTGGCCTACGTCATGTACACCTCTGGCTCCACCGGCACGCCCAAAGGGGTGATGGTCGAGCACCGAGGCCTGTGCAACCTGATGCACTGGGGGTCGACGCTGTGCCCGCCACAAACCGACGGTGCCTTGCTGCAGCGGGCGCCCTTCAGCTTCGACGGTTCGGTCTGGGAGCTGTTCTGGCCGCTGTGCGCCGGCCTGCGCCTGGTCCTGGCGCGCCCGGACGGGCATCGCGACCCGGCCTACCTGGTGCAATTGATCCAGGCGCGCCGGGTGACCACGGTGAAGTTCGTCCCCGCGTTGCTGCACGCGTTCCTCGAAGCGCCGCATGTCGAGGGTTGCACCAGCCTTACCGACGTCTTCTGCGGCGGTGGCGAGCTGACCCTGGCCCTGGTCCGCCGCTTGCGCGAACGCTTGCCCAGGGTACGTCTGCATAACGTCTATGGCCCGACCGAGGCTACCGTCGACAGTACCGCCTGGACGTTGGAGCCGCAGCAGCCCCTGCCGGAGCAGGCACCGCCAATCGGTCGGCCCATCGGCAATACCCGGTTGTATGTGCTTGACGCCCATGATCGACCGGTGCCGTTGGGCTGTGTCGGTGAGTTGCATATCGGTGGTATCGGCGTCGCCAGGGGCTACCTGGGGCTACCAGAGCTGCAAGCGGCGCGCTTCATTGCCAGCCCGTTCATCGAAGGCGACCGGCTGTACCGCACGGGCGACCTGGTGCGCTACCGGGCCAACGGTGACCTGGAGTTCCTCGGGCGCAACGACTTCCAGGTCAAGCTCAATGGCTTGCGGATCGAGCTTGGCGAGATCGAGGCGCTGCTGGCCGCCCACCCAGCCCTCGGGCAGGCGGTGGCGCTGGTCCGCGATGAACGCCTGGTGGCCTATGCCGCCTGTCAAGAGGGCCATGCGGTGCCGGCGCTGGAGACCCTGCGCAGCTACCTGCTGGCGCACTTGCCGGCCTACATGGTGCCTTCGGCCTATGTCATCCTCGGGCAACTGCCGCTGAGCCCCAACGGCAAGATCGATCGCCAGGCGTTGCCGGCGCCGGGGCCGGAGGCGGTGATCAGCCGCACCTACCAGGCACCGCGCGACGATCTGGAGCAGGCCCTGGCGCAGATCTGGACCGAGGTGCTGAAAATCGAGCAAGTGGGGCGTGACGACAACTTCTTCGAGCTGGGCGGGCATTCGCTGTTGGCGGTGAACCTGGTGGCGCGCATGCGCCAGGCCGGGCTGCATACCGATGCACGCATGCTGTTCAGCCAGCCGACATTGGCGGGGTTGGCGGCGCATACGCGTCGGGAGGACATCCAGGTGTTCATCCCCAAGACCACCATCCCCGGGCTGGGCGGGCGTCGCCGGCTCTGAGTGGTGCGCAGGAGGCGGCTGGTTTCGGGGGCGAGGATGGGACTATTCTTGCCCCATGACCACCCAGCCTCCCCAACGCCATCCCTGCCCACCGGGCGCCTGCGACTGCGGTCGCGAGCGCCTGGCCGATGCCCCGGCCCGGGACCTGCGCATCCTGCTGCTCACGCGCGAGGAGGAAAAGCGCCTGCTCGAGCGCCTGGAGAACCTGAAGGACCTGGACGATCTCAAGCACCTGCAATCGCGGTTGTACGAGAACCTTGGCATCCGCGTGCATATCGCCCCGGGCTTCAACGAGGTGCGCACCATGCGCGGGATCGTCATCGAGCTGGAGGCGCAGGTCGGCCTGTGCCGCAAGACCCGCCAGTCGATTCCGGCGGCGATCCGCCGTGGGCTGGAGCGCAACCCGCAGGTGGCCTTCCGCCTGCTCGATGCCCACGACCTGCTACGCGATGCCTGAAGGCCTCAGCGCATCGCCGCCAGCTTGATGCCGAACCCCACCAGGCACGCGCCGGCCAGGCGTTCGAGCAGGTGGCTGATGCGCGGGTTGGCCCGCATGCGCTCGGCCAGGTGGTGGGTGAGCAGCACCGCGATCAATCCATAGAGCAGGGTCAGCCCGGCGACAGTCAGCGCCATGAACGCGAACGTCACCACGCCCTGGTGGTGCACCGGGTCGATGAACAGCGGGAAGAAGGCCATGTAGAACATGATCGCCTTGGGGTTGAGCAGGGTGATCATCATGGTCTGGCGCAGGTAGCGCCCGCTGCTCATGCTGCTCTGCCGCGGCCCGCTGCCGGGCTTGCTCAGCAACATGCGCAGGCCCAGCCAGGCCAGGTAGGCCGCGCCGGCCCACTGCACTACATGGAAGGCCGCGGGGTAGGCCGCCAGCAGGGTGGCGACACCGGCCACGGGCAGCCACATGAGCACCTGGTCACCGAGGATGACGCCGAAGGTGGCGGCCAGCCCACCCTTGACGCCGCCCTTGCCGGTGGCGGTGATCAGGGCGAAGTTGCCGGGGCCGGGGATCGCCAGGAGGATGAGGAACGCAATCACGAAAGCGCCGTAGTCGGTCACGCCGAGCATGGGGGAGTCTCCTGGTTGAGTGGTCGGGGGAACTGGATTTATGCCACCATCGGCCGTGCTTGCACAGCCGCCTCGAGGCGTTTGTGGGTAATTTTCTTCCTTTGCTCTTCGTATTCAGGAAAGCCGCCCTGCGCCTGGCGCGTTCGGCCCTCATCATTCAAGGAGACAGGCAATGACTTCCGTTTTCGACCGCGACGACATCCAGTTCCAGGTAGTGGTCAACCACGAAGAGCAGTATTCCATCTGGCCTGATTACAAGGCGATCCCCAATGGCTGGCGCGCGGTCGGCAAGAGCGGCCTGAAGAAGGACTGCCTGGCCTACATCGACGAGGTGTGGACCGACATGCGCCCGTTGAGCCTGCGCCAGCAGATGGCCGAAGCCGCGGCGCAGTGAACCTGTCGACACTGAACCTGCTGTGCCTGCCGTACTCGGGCGCCAGCGCCATGGTCTACAGCCGCTGGCGGCGCAAGCTGCCGGCCTGGCTGCAGGTGCGGCCGGTGGAGTTGCCGGGGCGTGGTGCGCGCCTGGGGGAGCCGTTGCACACCGACCTGCAGGCGCTGGCACGGCAGTTGGCCCACGAGCAACGCGCAGTCGCCACTGCCCCCTACGCGCTGCTCGGGCACAGCCTGGGCGCGCTGGTGGCGTTCGAGCTGGCCCATGAACTGCAGGCATTGGGCTGCCCGCCACCGGTGGCGCTGTTCGCTTGCGGCACAGCCGCTCCAACCCGGCGCGAGGACTACGACGGCGCGAACTGGCGCGAGCCCAAGAGCGACGATGCGCTGATCACCGAGTTGCGCAAGCTGGGCGGTACGCCCGAAGAGGTGCTGGCCAACGAAGAGTTGATGGGCCTGACCCTGCCAGTGCTGCGCGCTGACTTCCTGCTGTGCGGGCGTTATGCCTATCGCCAGCGTGCGGCGTTGAGCTGTCCGCTGCATGTGCTGGGGGGCCACGCAGATCGAGCCAGTGAAGAGCAGTTGCTGGCCTGGCGCGCAGAAACGGTGGGCGATTTCTCGTTGGAACGCTTTCCTGGCGGGCACTTCTTCATCCACGAACATGAAGATGCCGTGCTGAAGCAGATGACCAGCACCTTGCAGTCGATCTGTCAGCCGCTGTCACAACTTTCCTTCAGCTGACGGCTCCAGGGCTGACATACGCTTCCTAGGCATAGGCGTTTTACTGACACCACATTCATTCAGGATCGAGGTGTCATATGCCTTTTTTGCATTGTGCTGTTGTCAGCAATGGACTTCTTAATGCTTCTGAGCCGATGCCGGTGGAAGCCGAGGGGTGTCGATTGGTTGTGTTCAAGGAGAAGCTGTATTGCTTCTATTTGAAAGCGCCAACACGCGTCTTCTACGTGTCGAAGGCGAGAACCGGAAGCTGGAGCCTGCCTGAGGATGTCGGTATCGAAAGCAGTTCAGGCCTGCCAGCAGTGTTCGTTTTCGATGACAAGCTGCATGTTTACTCCAGCGGCTTCGATGGCGACGCGCAAACGTATCCCGGCACTGGTGCAAGGCTTGCCGTGTTCAATCCAGGCAACCGCACGTTTGACATCACCACACCCGATGCAGCATATGGTTCGCCCTCTGTGGTGGCGCGTAATGGCAAAGCTTACAAGTTTGCGCGCTTCAATTCGGGCGGCAGGTTGTCGGTGCGTGATTCCAATGACGGGATAACCTGGTGGGCACGTGGCTGGATCTACCCGAGGGGTGAGGGTTCGGCGATTATCGAGTCGCCCCGCGATCCAGTGGCTTGCCTGTACCAAGGACTTATCCATGTGTTCCATCAGGCGACGGATGGACTTTGTCTGATCAGGTATGACGGCCAGTCAGGGTGGAGCCGTTCGCAACTGTTGATAGAGAAGGTCTACCCCGAAATGCCCGCCGTCGTGGTGCATGATGGCATGCTCACCCTGGCGTTCACCAATGCCCCGAATACGTTGGACAACACGCTCTCTGTCAATGGCATACCCAGCGAAGCCGCCATGGGGGATGACACCGCCGAAAGCACCATCGACCTGTACCGTTATGACGGCAATGCGCTGAGCAAGGTTGATCGAAGTATCAATATCAATGCCAGCGGGGCCCCTGATGCTGTTGTGTTCGATGGCGATTTGCACCTGGTCTTTGCGTCCGTCTGATCCCCTCTCATTACAAGGAGCCGATCATGCCGGTCGACCAACAGATTCGCCGAGATACCCATTCGTTAAGACATCCGATTGCACGGGTGGATTTTCGTACACGACTTGAATCGCTGGTACGCCGATTGTTCGTGGTACTCGAAACAACGCCAGACGATGCCCCTTCTTCGGCTGCCTATATCAGCTATCACCTGTCCTCGGAGTTCATGCGCAGCAGCAACTTCTCCGAGCAAGCTGCCATTGCCGAAGACGCCAGTGCGCTGCTGGCAACGCTCTACAATGAGCCGGCGCTCATCGCTATCTTGCAAGCCTCGCCCCGTGCGCACAGCCTGGCCATGGTGGTGCGGCTGTACAACATCCATCACGCCATGATCATGTCCGGGTTGCGCGCCGACGAAGGGCCGTTGCGGCTCGACGCCAATGACGCTCTGCGTATGTTGCGCATCGCCGTCCAAGCATGGGGCCCCTGGCGCTCCAGTGTCGAGCTGACAGGCAGTATCACCAGCTACCATCGCGTGCGCATCCTTGATTCGGGAGGCGGCCGGCAGGTTCAAATCGGTTGGCAGCGTCCCGCCGGTGCAAGGGTCGACCTGCGCGTGGTGACGTTAAACATGCAGGGAATCTCTTCCGCCCACACCGACAAGTTCCGCACCATCGTACTGCCAATGATTCGCCAGCATCATGTCGTCATGTTGCAGGAGGCCGGGGTATGGCCGCTTTCCTCGCAGTTTATCGCCGATATCCAGGTTGCCGATCAGTTCGGTGTACAGCACGTCGTGTATCAGCGGCGGTGGGAGGCTGGCACCTCGACGCGACCAGAGAACTACATGATGTACTACTTGGAGGTGAACCTATTACGGGTACGGTTGGGCATGGTACTGGCCGACAACGTGACGGTGCTTGGTGTCAGCGTCATCGCAGACGGTGTTGGCAGCCCGTCCGGTGGTCGTATGCCAAGGCCGATACTGGGCCTGCGCATCCGCATTCCCGGGCTGCGCGAGGCGATCACCGTGTATACCTTCCACGCCCTCTCCGGCGGTGGGGTCAATAGCCCGCGGATGCTGCGTGAAACTGTCTGGCACAGCGACACGCCTTTCGTGATGCTGGGTGACTTCAACCGGGACCCTCGCGAACCGGGCCCTCCTCATCCCAATAACAGCAACTGGGTATCGCCTCCTGAAATCGCCGATCTGGTGCTGGCCAACGGTCCGACGCACCCAAGCAGCGGGCCGGTGAACATGCTCGACTACGCGTTTGCCTACGGCTTGGCTGCATTGCCGGCTGCAGGGCAAGTGATGCTGCCGGTGGACTCGGATCACCGTCCGGTCTCCTACACCTTCGTCTTCAGCGGTTGATTGACGTCGCTTGCTGCCTGGGTAAGGCTTGAGCCTTTCCCAGGCAGGAACGGACCATGCTGATCGACGCTTCTCGGGCCACATTGCTGGTGGTCGACATCCAGGAAAAACTCATCGGCGCCATGAGCGACCCCGAGGGCACTCGTGCCCGGGCGCGCTGGCTGCTGGCGGCCAGCGCGGAGCTGGAAGTGCCCACGGTCATTTCCGAGCAATACCCCAAGGGGCTGGGCCATACCCTGGCCGAACTCAAGGCCGCGTCACCTGCCGCCGAGATTGTCGAAAAACTGCATTTTTCCTGCGTCGCGGCTGAATGCCTGCCGGCCAGCCTGCTGGCCCGTGAACAGGTGATCGTCTGCGGCATGGAAACCCATGTCTGCGTGCTGCAGACGGTGCTGGGCCTGCTGGCACTGGGCAAGCAGGTGTTCGTCGTCGAGGATGCCTGCGACAGCCGCACGCCTGCCAGCAAGGCGGCGGGGCTGGCGCGCATGCGCGATGCGGGGGCGCAGGTCGTCACCCGTGAGATGGTGCTGTTCGAACTGCTGGGCAGCGCAAGCCATCCATTGTTCCGCCATATCAGCAAGACCTACCTGGTCGGTGAACAGCCCTGAACGGGCGTCTGCTGGCGGCCGGGCTGTTGTGCCTGGGCCTGTTGCAAGGTTGCGCCGGGCGCCGTGAGGAGGCGCCTGAAAGCGACCCGGCCAAGGTGCGCGCTCAGCTCATGCGCCTGCTGCCAGCCCAGGTCAAGGACCGCCAAGGCTGGGCCGAGGACATCCAGGTAGCGTTGCAGGCCCAGGGCATCGCCCCGAGCAAGGGCAACCTGTGCGCCGTGCTGGCGGTGACCGAACAGGAGTCGACCTTCAATGCCGACCCCCAGGTGCCGAACCTGGGGCGCATTGCCCGCGAGGAGATCGATCGGCGCGCAGCGCGCCTGTACATTCCAGGCGTGCTGATCGACGGCGCGCTGCGCACGCCCTCGAGCAACGGCCAGAGCTACCAGCAACGCCTGCTGACGGTGCGCAGCGAGAAACAGCTCAGCGCCCTGTATGACGAAGTCATCGACCGATTGCCGCTGGGGCGCACCTTGCTGGATGGGTTGAACCCGGTACATACCGGTGGGCCGATGCAGGTCAGCATCGATTTCGCCGAGCAGCATGCCAAGGGCTACCCCTATGCCTACAAAGGCACTGTTCGCCAGGAGGTGTTCAGCCGTCGGGGCGGGATGTACTTCGGTATCACCCACCTGCTGGGGTATCCAACCCATTACGACCGGGCGCTGTACCGCTTCGCCGATTTCAACGCCGGTTGGTACGCCAGCCGTAACGCCGCGTTCCAGGCCGCGTTGAGCCGGGCGACCGGGTTAGCGCTAGCGTTGGATGGCGACCTGATTGCACCGGGGGCGATCATGCCGGGCAGCACCGAGCAGGCGGCCCGCAAGCTGGGGGTGAAGCTGGGGCTGCGCAATCCGCAGATCCGCGCACAGCTGGAACGGGAAAACAGCCTCGACTTCGAGGACACCGTGCTGTATCGCCAGGTGTTCGCCCTGGCCGAGGCGAAAGCGGGCAAGGCGTTGCCAAGGGCGGTGCTGCCCGGAATCGAGCTGAAGAGCCCGAAGATCACCCGCAAGTTGACCACCGCGTGGTTTGCCGGGCGGGTGGATGAGCGCTACCAGCGCTGCATGCGGCGTTGAGGTGTTCGCGGTTTGGTAGCGTTTCGAGGTGTTGTTGAGACCGAGCGCCGTCCATGTGGCGCATCGCGGATGAATCCGCTCCTACATCGGTGGCGCCATCCGATAAACCGCGTGGTCACGACTGGCCCGAAACAAACCTGTAGGAGCGGATTCATCCGCGAGCGGCGCTCGATCTCAGGAGCACTGCAAGCCCCTTTCACTTCTCGCGCAACGTCCGCTCGATGACCTCCACGAAGGCCCGCACCAGCGGGCTGCGCTCATGCCTGCGGGTCAGCACCAGCAGCGGCACCGTGGCACCGGGCTCGTCCAGCGGCAGATAGGTCACGCCACTGCGTACCAATGTGCGCGTGCACTGCGGCACCACCGCCACACCCCGGCCAGCGGCGACCAGGGCGATGATCGAGGTGATCTGCTTGCCGGTCGGCGCTGGCCGAGGGGTCAGCCCGTTGCGCCGGTACAGGGTCTGGATGATCTCGTTCAGCCCCGAACCATAATCGGTCGGAAACGCGATCAGCGGATAGGCGCTCAGCTCGGCCAGGGTCACCCGCGCCTGGCGGGCGAGCGGGCTGTCGCTGGCAATCGCCGCCACCAGCGGCTCGTTGCCCAGGCAGATGGCCTGCACCTGTGGGTCATCGGCTGGCGGTTGCATGCGGCTCATGCCGATGTCCAGGCGGCCCTCGACGATCTGCGACCACTGGGTGCTCGAGGCGCCTTCCTCGACCGTCAGTTGCACATCCGGATAGGCCGAGCAGAACGCCTGGATGGTATGACTGAACACATCCGACAGGGCGATGGAGCTGGCATAGCCGACGGCCAGATGGCCCGCCGAGCCCGCCGCCAGCTTGCCGGTGATGGCGGCCGTCAGGTCGACCTGCTCCAGCACCGCGCGCGCATACGGCAAGAAATGCAGGCCTTCCGAGGTGAGGGTGACATTGCGGGTACTGCGGTCGAACAGGCGGAAACCCAGCTCCGCCTCCAGCGCCGAGATCTGCCGGGTCAGTGGGGGCTGGGCGATGTGCAGGCGCGAAGCGGCGCGGCCAAAGTGCAACTCGTCGGCGACAGCCAGGAAATAGCGCAGGCGGCGGAGGTCGATCATCTTCGTCCTTGAGTATCAATCGGTCGGAATTCGGTATTGGATCCAAACAGCCCCCTATCTTATAAAACCTGCAAATTTTCACGAGTGCTGTCATGGCTTTTCCTGCGAAATTCCCTCGAATCGCGTTGTTTCTTGCAGGATGCGCCGCGTTTCTGAACCTCTATGCGACCCAAGGGCTGCTGGGTGAGTTGCCGGGCACCTTCCCGATCACGTTGCATCAGGCCAGCTGGAGCATCACCGCCACCATCCTCGCCGTGGCCATCACGGCGCCCTTCGTCGGTTGGCTGACAGCCCGCCGCGCGCAACACCGGGTGATTGCCGGGGCCGCGCTCCTGCTCGCGTTGCCTGCCGTGCTGGCGGCCTGGGCGGGCAGTTATGGCGAGTTCCTGCTCTGGCGTGGTGTACAGGGCCTGTTCATTCCCGTGGTGTTCGCCACCAGCGTTGCCTATATCGGTGTGCACTGGGAGGGGAGCGCGGTGACCGAGGTGACGAGTATCTACGTGGCCGGCACGGTGCTCGGTGGTTTCTGTGGGCGCTTCCTGACCGGGCTGGTCACCGAATTCTACGATTGGCGCATGGCCCTGACCGTGCTGGGTGGCCTGAGCCTGGCCATCGGCGTGGCCATCGCCGTGCTGTTGCCGCGCGCTGCTCCCACAGCGGCGTATCCACATCGAGCCCCACGCGGCGAGCTGTTCGGCAAGCCGCTGCTGGGCGCCTATGCGGTCGGTTTCTGCGTGCTGTTCGCCCAGGTCGCGACCTTCACCTACGTTGGCCTGCACCTGGGCCAGGCGCCGTTCAACCTGGGCACCGCGGCGCTCGGCTCGATCTATGCGGTGTTCCTGCTGGCCCTGGTGGTGGTGCCGGTGGCCGGGCGGTTGACCAGGGCGCGGCCCCAAGGCGACCTGATACGGGTTGCGGGCTGCCTGGGTATCACCGGCTCGGCCTTGGCCCTGTCGCCTTCGCTGTGGCTGATCGTGATCGGCCTGGCACTCAGCTCGACCGGCGTGTTTCTGGCCCAGGCGGCCGCCAATGCCTTCATCACCGCCAATGCCAGGCAGCACAAGGCCGCCGCGGTGGGGCTGTACCTGGCCAGCTACTACCTGGGCGGCAGCTTTGGCGCCTTCGTCCCTGGCGTGCTGTGGGAGCAGTGGGGGTGGCCGGGCTGTATCGCATTGATCGTGATGTTCCAACTGATGCCGTTGCTGATTGCCCGGGGTAGCTGGAGGTCCGCTCCAGTCCCCGGTCGCTCGCACCGGCAATTGCAATGAGCCTTCTTTGTGCAAGCGCTCGAATCATCATCCAACAAGGAAAACAGCGAGATGACAGTAAGTAACGTGCCGACGGCGCACAGCCAGTTACTGAGCGTAATAGAGCCGGTGCTGCAGGAGATGGCCCCGGGCGTGCTGAAGCAGGCGTTGCTGGCCGAGTTCGGCAACCAGGAAGCGGCGCTGATGGAGATCGAGGAAGCCTTCCGCACCCTGACTGCGCGCCGCCATGGCGCACCACAGCTGCGCCGGTTTTTCGCCAGCTGGTCGAAGACCAACAACTCGGCGGCCAGCGTCTCGGGCCTGGCCAACCGGTTGACCCTGCTGGCCCGCTCGGAGCAGGGCAGTGCGGCGGCGCAGCAGATCTATCACGTCTGCGGCAGCCTGCAGCGCATCACCGACGAAGACCTGGGCGCCCTGGGCAACACCCTGCACAGCGACCTGTTCTACAACATGGCCACGCCCATCTGCGGCGACGACCAGTGGTTGCTCAAGGAGAACTGCCTGCCATCGGCGCAGGCCTTCAAGGACTGGACCGATGCTCGCCGCCTGCGTGACCGCGACCTGCTGCAGGGTTTGCTGACCACCCTGGTGCACGAGGTGTACACCCACGGTGAAGTGGAGTTCATCCACCCGCTGTTCAAGCAGTGGTTCGAGCGTGACATGGGGGTGCCGACGGAAAGCGTGCGCAAGACCGTTGCCTGGGTCACCGTGCACACCGGCGGCACCGAGAGCAACCACTTCGCCCATGCGGTCGAGGCGGTCGAAGGCTTCGTCAAGGCCATGGGTATCGAGGTCGACCAGGCCGCCGCCCAGGCGATCTTCGCCCAGTACCTGCAACGCAAGGCCGAGGTCATGCGCGATTGTGCGGCAAGCCTGGGCTGAGCCCGCTGTTGCCGCCTGCCATGTCCGCCCGGGCATGGCAGGGACCTGTCCGACACTTGAGCGTGCAAGGAACAGCGCATGCAACTCATCGTTTTCTGCCCTCCCGACATCATCTTCCAGCACAGCGCCGCGAGCTGGGCCAGCGCCATCGGCCCAGGCGGCATGCTGGTAAGCAGCGATATCCAGGCCGAGGAAATCGCTGCGCACCTGGGGGGCAAGGTCGAGTACCGGTTGTTCGAGCATTACCAGGACAACCCCCTGGTCGAGGTGGACGTCTGCGCACTGGTATGGGAACTCGAAGCCCCGTTGTGCGTGGCGCTGGACGAGGCTGACGTGCTGCGCGTGGCGCGGATCAACGACCGCCTGGGTGTCAGCATGGGCGCCGAAGGGCGCGCCATGTTCTACCGCGACAAGTTCTTCATGAAGCAGCGCGCCAGGAATTGCGGGCTGGCCATCGCCGACATGGCGCCGCTGGCCAATGCCACCGAAGCGCTGCGCTTTAGCGAGCAGTTCGGCTTTCCGCTGGTGATCAAGCCACGCCATGGTCGAGGCTGGAGTGGCGTCGAGGTGATCGAGGACATGGCCGGGCTGCGCCATTGGCTGTCGCAGCGAACCGCCAGCACCTTTCACAACCTGATGATCGAGAGCCATGTGCGTGGCGATCACTATCTGGTCGATGGCCTGTACATCGAGGGGCGCCCGATCCTACTGTCACCGGCCCGGGTGATCGCTACCTCGCTGGACTGTCGCGCCGGCAAGCCGTGTAGCCTGTACATGCTCGATGCCGGCAACCCGGTGCGCGATGAGCTGCTGCGCTATGCGCGGGCGCTGGTCGAGGAGGTGCTGCCCTCCGAACCGACCCTGCTGTTCCAGCTGGAGGTGCGGGTGACCGAGGACGGTGAAATCGCCCTGTGCCAGATCGCGATGCACCAGGGCGATGCCTTCACCCACCTTGAACTCGAGCAGGCCTGGGGCCTGGACCTGCGCATGACGTACCTGCGTGCGCTGCGTGATGCGGGCTATCGCCCGCAACCTGTGCCCGAGCCACGCTTGCGGGTTGGTCATTTGAGTATTGCGCCGCGTGTGGGCCTGCGCTTGGATGTGCCGGGCGAGTGTCCGCTGGAGGGGGTGCTGGCCTGCCGTGTTTCGGCCCGGCGGATGGTCGGCGCAGGGGAGGGCGAAGTGTTCAGTGCCACTGTCAGCGGGCCGGACGAGAGTACCCTGCGGGCCAGGCTGGAACAGGTTGGGCACTGGTTCGACCGGCACTGCGGGTCGATGAATCGGTGAAGCCCTGTTCACCTGTAGGAGCGGCTTCAGCCGCGATACAGGCAACGTGGTGGCTGGCACCCGCTTCGCGGGTGATCGCGGCTGAAGCCGCTCCTACAGTGAATGGTCCGGTACAGTGACGATGAATCCACTCTTGCAATGCCTGATGCCCATCCCTATTGCAGCCCTGGGCGCCTGGGGTGGCTACCTGAGCGGCCTGCCACTGGGCACGCTGATCGGCGCGGTCTGCACTGTCACGCTGGCCGGCAAGCTGGGCCTGAACATGCGCATGCCGTTGCCGTTCGTGGCCACGGTGCAGTTGCTGCTCGGCCTCAGCGTTGGCTCCACGGTGACGGCCTCGATGCTGGGCGAGTTGAGCGATATCAGCATCCTGGCCGGGTTGCTGGTGTGCATGGGCCTGCAGATCCTGGTGGGTTACAACTGGTTGCGCCGGTACGAGCGTTGGAGCCATCTGGAGAGCCTGCTTGGCGCCATGCCGGGGGCGATGGCGGCGGTCATGACGGTGTCGGGCGAACAGGGGCCGTCCTCCGGGCGGATCGCCTTCGTGCATATCGTCAGGCTGCTTGCCCTGTTGCTGGTGGTCACGCTGATCGCCGGTGGGCAGGGGAGTGGCGCGACAGCGAGCAACGGCAACCTGGACGACTACCTGCGGCTTGTGCCGCCCGCGCTGATGGCCGTGATCGCCGGTTACCTGCTGGAACGCCTGGAGGTGCCCGCGCCGTACATGCTCACCGGCGTGATGTGCGCTGCGGCGGTGAACATTGGTTACCCCGAGGCAAGCCTGCAGGTACCGGCCCCCGTGGCCACCGCCGCACTCATTCTACTGGGGGGGCTGATCGGCATCCGCCTGCGGGATATCACCTTGCGCGATGTACTGCGTCATGTGCGCGCCGGCCTGGTGGTCACCTCGCTGACGCTCTGCTGCACCGTGCTGGTGGCCCTGGCGGCCAGCCGGTTGACGGACAGACCGTTCCTCGCCCTGTTCATGTCCTGGGTGCCGGGCGGGGTGGAAGTGATGACGGCGGCGGCGTTGCTGCTGAAGCTCGATCCGGCGTTCGTGATGCTCAATCACGTGGTACGCATGACCCTCATCCATCTGGCGCCGGCTGTACTGCCCAGGCGATTGCTGCGTGAGCAGCCGACCCGCTGACGATCAGCCGCGAATCGATGGGTGTCGAACGGCAGCCTGGCTGACGCGCTCTGCCTGGCCGGCATGCAGGATGGCCAGCCGGCGTTGTTCGTATTCGGCTTGGGAAAGGCCCTGGCGTTGCAGCGCCTCCAGTTGCAGTTGCCGGGTCTCCTCGGCGGTGTAGGGGCGTAGTTCCGGGTGGCCGGCACAACCGCCGAGCATGGCCAGGCCAAGCACGACGAGGCTGACGGATAGAAGGCGGGAGAAGGCATTCATCGGGCGGTTCCAGGTTCCAGGGATTCGCGGTGTCGAATCGATGGATCAAGGGTATGGCGCGTGCCTGAAGAGGAGAAATTGCCGCGCTCGATAGTGACTATCGAGCCTGACTATCGCCGACAGAACCGGCGCCTTGTCCGATGGCGGCCCCCAAGTTGGCCGCCATTGCCCTGAGCAGCGCATCCCCCCCGACTTACCGTTACCCCTACCTACAACAAGAAATCGCCGTGCCCCTGCACGGTGCAACAGGGGAGCACCATGCCGTCATCCACGACACTGCTGTCAGCCGCCGCGCTGACCGCCTTCGCCTTGCTGCTCGGCGGCTGCCGGGACGAGCCGGAACCCGTCACCCCTGCTGGCGCAAGGGTGCCCGCCGACCCGGCCCTGGCCACGCTCTACGCCAACACCTGCAAGACCTGTCACGCCAACCCAGCCTCAGGTGCGCCGTTGGCGGGTGACGCGGCGGCCTGGTCACCCCGGCTCGCACAGGGCGTGGACCGCCTGCTGGAGCACAGCATCAACGGCTACAAGGGCATGCCGCCCATGGGCCTGTGCATGCAGTGTTCCGAGGCGCAGTTCCTGGCCCTGATCGGTTTCATGTCCGGCCAGTCGGTCCACTGAGCACAAGGGGTTTGCATGGCGATTCATCTTTCCCGACGCCGCTGGCTGCAACAGGCCACGGCGGCCTGCGCCTTCATGGCGCTTTCCGCTAACCCGGTGCTGGCGCAGATGCTGCGCGCGCCGCGCCTGATTCCGTGGCGCAACTGGTCGGGCGGGCAGAGCTGCCTGCCCTTGGCGCGCCTGGCGCCGCAGAGCCTGGACGAGCTGGCGCAGGTGGTGCGCGATGCTCCCGGCAAGGTGCGCCCGGTTGGCTCGGGGCACTCCTTCAGCGGCCTGGTGCCCACCGACGGCACGCTGGTTTCGCTCAGCTATTTCAATGGCTTGCTGGGGCATGACCCCGCCACCCTGCAGGCCGAGTTCGCCGCCGGTACACCCATGTCGGCGATGGGCGCGGCGCTCAAGGCGGTCGGCCAGGCGCTGCCGAACATGGCCGATATCGACTACCAGACCCTGGCCGGCGCGCTCGCCACCTCGACCCATGGCACCGGCGTCGGGTTCGGCTCGTATTCTTCGCAGGTCACCGGCCTGCAACTGGTCACGGCGGCCGGCGAGGTGCTCGACTGCGACAGCCTACAGCATCCACAAGTGTTCGACGCCGCGCGGGTGTCGCTGGGCGCCCTTGGCGTGGCGACCAAGGTGCGCCTGCAGAACCGGGGGGCCTTCCGCCTGCGCGAGCGCCAATGGATCGCCCGCACCGAGGAGTTGCTGGAGGACGTGCACAAGCACACCCGCGAGAACCAGCACTGGGAAATGCTGGTGATCACCCATTCCGATTACGCGTTGGCCGTTGCCCTCAATGAAACCAGCGATCCAGCCACCCCCGCGCAGGATCCGGCCAAGGAGGGTGGCAATGAATTCGTCACCCTGATCGAGAAGCTCGACAAGTACGGCAGCGACTTTCCCGCCGCGCGCCGGGCGCTGCTCAACAGCCTGCGCCACCTCGCCAGTTTCGACGAGCGGGTCGGCGATTCCCATGAGATCTTCGCCAATGTACGCAATGTGCGCTTCAACGAGATGGAGTACGCCGTGCCCGCGGAGCACGGCCCGGCCTGCCTGCGGGAAATCCTCGCGCTGATCCGCGAGCGCGACCTGCGCACCTGGTTCCCCATCGAGTACCGCTACGTGAAGGCCGACGACATCCCGCTGAGCATGTTCGAAGGGCGCGACAGCTGCTCGATTTCCGTGCACCAGCACTACAGCATGGACCACCACAACTTCTTCGCCGCCATCGAGCCGGTCTTCTGGAAGTACGCCGGCCGGCCGCACTGGGGCAAGCTGCACACGCTCAATGCGCGCACCCTGCAACCGCTGTACCCGCGCTGGAAGGCCTTCAGCGAGGTGCGCCAGGCGCTGGACCCGCAAGGCAAGTTCCTCAACGCCCACCTGGCCTCGATCCTGGGCGTGGCCTGAACACAAGGAGGTGTCATGAACAGACGCAAGTTTCTCGTGGGCGCGGCGGGGGCCGGCGTGTTGCTGGCGGGTGTCGGCGCCTGGCTGCGGCCGAGCGCCCAGGGGGCCCCGCACAATGATTACTTCGCCCGGCTCGAACGCGAACTGCGCGAGCACGGGCCCATGCGCCCGGTGATGCTGATCGACCTCGACCGGCTGGACCACAACATCGATGTGGTGACCCAGTCGGTGCACCGCGCCGGCAAGCACCTGCGCCTGGTGGAAAAGTCGCTGCCGGCACCGCAATTGCTCGAGTACATCGGCCGGCGCGCCGACACGCGGCGGCTGATGGCGTTCCACCAACCCTTTCTCAATCATGATGCGGCGCGTTTTCCCGATGCCGATATCCTGGTCGGCAAGCCTTTGCCCGTGCGTTCGGCGCACCTGTTCTACGAACAGCACCGAGGGCCGTTCGATCCGGCCAGGCAGTTGCAGTGGTTGCTGGACACACCCGAGCGCCTGGGGCAATACCTGGCGCTGGCGCAAGGCTTGGGGACCCGGTTGCGGATCAATATCGAACTGGATGTCGGCCTGCACCGGGGGGGTGTGAAGGATCATGCGGGCCTTGAGCAGATGCTCGCGCTGATCGCCACCAACCCCCGGCACCTGGCCTTTGCCGGCTTCATGGGCTACGACCCCTTCGTTGGCATGGACCTGCCCGGGATCCTCGGCTCGCCGGACGAACTGTTCGCCAGGGTCATGGCGTTGTACGACGGTTTCGTCGATTACGCTCGCACGCGCTACCCCGCGCTGTGGCAGGCGGACCTGACCCTGAACACCGCCGGCAGCCCGAGCTACCGGATGCACGAACGGGAGCGCACCAGCAGCGAAGTGGCGGTGGGTTCGGCGCTGCTCAAGCCCAGCCATTTCGACCTGCCGTCACTGGCCGACCACCAGCCCGCTGCCTTCATCGCCACGCCGGTGCTCAAGCGCACGGGCGCGGTGCAAATCCCGGCGCTGGATGGCAAGTCGGCGCTGCTGAGCGGGTGGGACCCGAACCTGCGCGAGACGTTCTTCATCTACGGCGGCAACTGGCTGGCCGAACCGGTGTCGCCGAGTGGGTTGCACTTCAATGGATTGTTTGGGCGCAGTTCCAACCAGGAAATGGTCAACGGCTCATCGGCGGTGGGGCTGAAGGTCGACGATCAGGTGTTCCTGCGGCCGACCCAGTCCGAGGCGATACTGCTGCAGTTCGGTGACCTGCTGGCGGTACGCGGCGGGCGCATCGTCGAGCGCTGGCCGGTCTACAGCTAGCGGTTCGCCGGCAAGCCGGCTCCTACGGGGATCGCACCCTGTAGGAGCCGGCTTGCCGGCGAACCGCGCCTTCACAGACTGAAGGGCAGGCTCAGCTTGACCCACAGCATCTCGCCCTCCGGGCGGTTCTGCACCGCGAACTCCTTGGCCCAGCGCGCCTCGATGCTGGCGTACTTGAGAAAGGTGAAATGCACGGCCGGGCCGATGGCGAACACCTGGCCGCGCACGCCATCGTCCACGTCCTCGCCCATGAAACTGACGGTGCGGCCGAACTGTTTGTCGTCGGTGGTCTGCTTCAGGTAATAGCCGTTCACCCCAAGGCGCAGGTTGTCGGTCACCCGGTAGCTGGCCGAGTAGTCGAAGTGGAACAGCTGGCCGGAGCGGTAGTCGGTGTCGGGGTTTTCCTTGTTGAAGCTGTAGGTGGCCTTGACCGAGAGTTCCGTGCGCTCGCTGGGCAGCCAGGTCGCCGACACTAATGGCTTGTAGGTGTAGAAGTTGTTGCTGGTGTTGGCCATGCGCGTGGCGTCGTAGTCACCGGTGGGCAGGGTGATCTCCAGGGCCGTGGCGAGGGTGAGGTCCGGGCCCATGTCCCAGAGGATGATCGGCGCGAGGGTGACGTCGCCCTGGCTCTCGCGGCGGCTGTGCTGGCCGAACATCGCCACCTGCTGGCGCAGGTAGGGTTGCGCCACATAGCCGCCGAGGCGCCCGCCGAACACGCGCAGCGGGCTGAGGTAGTCCAGCCGCGGGATGATCGCGTCGGAGGTGATCTTCACCTGGGGCACCTTGCCGCCGAGCGAACTGATGTCCAGTTTCCGCGCCTGGTAGTGGTTGTAGTAGAGGTTGAAGGCGAACATATGGTCCGGCAACTGGTCGACCCCCAGCGGCAGGACGAAGAAGCCGTCGGTGCCGGGGCCAATGTTGTCCACGCCGTTTTCGGTGGCATGGGCCGGGAGTGCGAGCAGCGACGCCAGGGTGCAGGCGCAGGTGAGGCGGGTCGGGTTCATGGTTGGGCTCGTTCTTGTTGTTATGGGTGTACGGCGGTGCGCCGCCCCATACAAATAAGCGCTTGCGAGCCGAGGGCGCAGGGCAATGCCGGACAGGCGAGGGGGCTTTGCCGGACATGCTGCAATATTTTGTTACTCTCATCCCGAGGGCCTTCGACTGCGCGATATGATGGCGGCGCCACGCACGCGGCCCCAGACAACAATCCAGGCGCCGTGGCCCGGGAGCAGCCTGCCATGCCCAGCACCACCCTTGACCCGCAACTCGATCTCGCCCTGGCGTCACCCTTCATGCTGCAGACCCTGACCCAGGTCGCCAGTGACCGGGGCGTCAGCAGCGAACGCCTGTGCCGCGGGCTTGGATTCACGCCGCAAGAGTTGCAGGACCCCACCCAACGCATCGCTTGCCGCCAGGCGGTGACGCTGATCCAGCGTGCGCTCGAAGCCCTGCCGGAGCAGGGTCTTGGCCTGTGGGTCGGCCATCGCAATGTGCTCGGCACCTTGGGGTTGCTCGGCCATGTGCTGTCGCTGTGCAAGACACTGCGCGATGCCTTCGAGATCGGTGCGCGCTATCAGCACACCAGCGGTGGCATGGCGGTCTACAGCCTGGAGGAGGGCGCTACGGAGTCGGTCATCGAGGTCGAGTGCCGGCTGCCCGCCGCCGACATCCAGGTGTTCGCGGTGGAAGAGTTTCTCGCCAGCCTGATGGTCTATGGCCGTGCCTTGATCGGTACCGAGTTCCGGCCTCTGCGCTTCGAGTTCACCCATGGCGCACCGCGTTACCTGGAAACGTACACGCGCCTGCTGGGGCCCAATGTCGCCTTTGGCTGCCTGCACAATCGCATGGTGATTGCCAGCCATTGGCTGGACCAGCCGCTGCCCGGGCACCAGCCCGTCGCCTTGCGCCAGGCGCTCAAGCTGCTGGAGCTGGAGTGCGCGCCGGTGCAGGAGAAGGCAAGCCTGCTGCAGGCCGTGGAGCGCGCCATTGTCCGCGACCTGCAGCATGGCTGTCGCATCGACAAGGTGGCCAGCGACTTGAACATGAGCAGCCGCACCTTGCGCCGGCACCTGGTCGAGCACGGCATCACCTTCGACGGCCTGCAGGAACAGGTACGCCAGGCCCGGGCCACCAGCCTGCTGGGTAATCCGCGCATGCCCATCGAGCGCGTCGCCGAGGCGCTGGGCTACAGCGACGTGCGTGGTTTCCGCCGGGCGTTCAAGCGCTGGACCGGGTTGAGCCCATCAGCGTGGCGGGAAAATGCACCAGCCTTAAGATCAACGCTGCACCTGTAGGAGCCGGCTTGCCGGCGAAGGGGGCGCTGCGGTGCCTGGCACCGGCCTTGCCGGTGTTCGCCGGCAAGCCGGCTCCTACCTTGAGGGCTGCGTTCAGGAGATTGCCGAGAACACCGAGCCGGTCATCCGCTCGCTCAGCAGCTCCAGCGCCCGCAACCCGGCCAGCGAGTTGCCCGAGGCATTCAGTGCCGGCGACCACACGCAGATGCTGTAGCGCCCCGGCACCACCGCGACGATGCCACCGCCCACGCCGCTTTTGCCGGGCAGGCCCACGCGGTAGGCGAAGTTGCCGGCTTCGTCGTACAACCCGCTGGTGGCCATGATCGCGTTCACCTGTTGCGCCTGGCGCCGGCTCAGCACCTGTTCGCCACTGTGCGGGCAGAGGCCGCCGTTGGCCAGGAAGGCGAAGCCACGGGCCACGTCGACGCAGCTCATCGACAGCGCGCAATGGTGGAAGTAGCTGCGCAGCACCGCGTCGACATCGTTGTGGAAATTGCCGAAGGCCTGCATCAGGTAGGCCATGGCGGCATTGCGCGCCCGGTGCTCGTATTCGGACTCGGCCACCACTGCGTCGCTGACGATGCGCGGGTTGGCGGACAGGCGGCGGACGAAGTCGCGCATCGACAGGGTCGGGGTGGCGTAGCGCGACTGGTTGATGTCGCAGATCACCAGGGCGCCGGCATTGATGAACGGGTTGCGCGGGCGGCCCTTTTCCACCTCCAGCTGCACCAGCGAGTTGAACGCCTGCCCGGACGGCTCGTAGCCCAGGCGTGACCAGATGTCCTCACCGCTGTGGTTGATCGCCTGCACCAGGCTGAACACCTTGGAAATGCTCTGGATCGAGAAGGGCGTATGCGCGTCTCCGGCGCAGTGCAACTGGCCGTCCAGGCTCTGCACGGCGATGCCCAGCTGGTTCGGGTCGACCTGGGCGAGGGCGGGGATGTATTGCGCCACCTGGCCCTGGGCGAGCAGGGGGTGGACGTGGTCGAGGATCTCTTGCAGTAATGCTTGCATGGGGGCCTGGCGTGGGTGGAATGCGGATCGCTTGCGAGTCGGACGAACGCCGTCGCGACGGCGACACAGGGTAGCTGAAAGGTGGCGGAGGAAGGATGAAGGATCGTGGACCAGAGACGACCTCTGTAGGAGCGGCTTCAGCCGCGATCACCCGCGCAGCGGGTGCCAGATACCGCGCAGCCGCATCGCGGCTGAAGCCGCTCCTGCACGGTAGAGGTGGGGGCTCAGCCGCTGACGGCGACCACCTTGCCCTTGGCGTTGGCGAACTTGCCGACAGGCGCCAGCGACAAAGCCGCGCGGTCATGCCCGAGCAAGGTGCACAGCGCGTCGATGATGGCCTGGTGGTCCTGGCGCTCCGGCAAACCGGAAACCGCCACGCTGCCGATCACCCCGGCGCCTTGGACGGTGATGGGGAAGCCGCCGCCGGCGCTTGCGTAATCCACGGGCGACAGGTTGTAGCGTTGGGTGAGGTCCTTCTGGTCAATGGCCAGTTGATGGCCGATCCGGTAGGAGCTGCACAGGAAGCGCTGCACCGTATTGCACTTGCGCCGTATCCAGTCATGATTGTGCGGTGTCACTCCTGGCCGGGCGGCGAGGAACAGCGGGCGCTCGAAGCGGCGGATGTCGATCACCACCAGCCAGCCTTCGGCCTCGGCCCGCCGTTGCAGGAGAGCGCCCAGTTGCCAGGCCACGTCTTCGTCGAAGTGCTTGAACTGCAGCACCTCTTCCTGGCGGACCAGCAGCGCCAGATCTTCGGCCAGTGCCATGTGAAGCTCCTTCCTGTCGGGGCTGATGAAGCCTCCATGCGAGGTGCGCCTGGGCAACCATGCCTTGCGCTACCGCTGTCAAATGAAAACTTTTTCATATTGTCAGAAGCGTAGCAGCAATCCGCCATGCCTTCGGCGCCGTCAGTGGGGGCAAGGCTTCAAGTCCGTGCCATGCCGGGCCGGCAGCCTTGTGCTAGAGCGGGGCTTGGCGTTATTTCCCAGACAGATGGTATGTATCCCACCCCCGACCTTTCGTCGCCTGCCGTGCGCACAAACGATTGCGCGTTCGCTGTCATGCGCGTGCGGGCTTCACTTTATAAAGCGGTCCAAGCGTTCTTCATCGACGAGCAAGGTCGAAACGGCAATGAACAAGCAAGCGGCACCCCCAACCCAAGGCGTCACGGTGGAACTGTTGGCCACGGTCGACCTGGGGCCCGAGATCGAAGGCATGGCCGGGCGCCAGTTGCGCATGCGCAAGGTCACCCTTGCGCCAGGCGCTGTGTTCGGACCCTTGCACGACCATGTCGATCGCCCCGGCACCGTGTACATCCTGCGCGGCATCATCACCGACCATCGCAATGGCATTGCCACCGACTACGGGCCGGGCGTGGGTTGGCCGGAGGACCACGACACCCTGCACTGGCTGGAGAATCGCGGCACGCAGGAGGCGGTCGAGATCTCGGTGGATATCGTGCGTCTTGGATGAAACCATCCGGTGACTGGCCTGATGCCCGGCGTGTCGGTCACCCGCCTTGCGCGTAGGTCGGAAGCAGGCGCAAGGCCTCGCCTGCCCGCGGGGCGGGCAGGGCAAGCACCTGGCGGTAGAACTCGACATGCACCTGGCAGACGCCGTCGGCGTCATCCAGGTGCTGCTTGGGGTTGCTGATGTAATCGTATGCGTTGGGTCTGTGCTCTTGCAGGCGGCCCAGGATGTCATCCAGGTCTGCCAGGGCTGTCGCGCCGGGCGGGGTTGGCGCGGGCGTGTGCAGCGCGGCGCCGACCATCTCCTGGAAGCCTTGTTGCAGGCGTGCCATTGCGTCGGCGGGGAGTCTGGCGAGCAGCCGTTGGTCCACTTCCAGCTGGTCGGCGAGGAGCCCGGCGCAGTCTTGCGGGCTGTCCTGCTGCAAGGTCTGCGTGATCTCCAGCATGGCTTGCCAGAATGTCGTCTGGGTGCTGGCAGGCGCGTCGAGCGCCAATGCCACGGACAGGTTGCTGGCAGTTTGTTTCGTCAACTCATCAAACTCGCTGAAGGAACTTGCCTGCTCCAGTGACCGCATGGCCTCGCCCAAGATCGGCTGGTATTCATCGGGATCGACCTGGTGGACCAGGTAGTAAAGGGGAATATTGCGCAGGTAGCTGTCCAGTTGCCCGGGTTGCCTGAGCTTGGCCAGCTGCGCGTCGACGTATTGGCCTGGTGGGGCCGAGGAGGCGTCGAAGGCTTGGTGGAAGCTCGAGATGAAGGCGGGGTAGACGTCAGTCCTGACCACGTAGGCTGTCTGGGCCAGCCCTGCCAGTATCAGCAGCGGCACCACGACACCGGTGAACTGCCCGTGGCGTCGGGCACTGCGCCAGAGCCCGACCAGTTGCCAGGCCCACAGCGCGGGTACCAGGACGATTAGCGCCAGGAGGACGCTGGCGGCCAGGAGTGGGTCGAGGGTTTCTCCCGCCAGCACCAGGCAAAGTGCTGTGAGCATGAGCGCGCACAGCAGGTTCAGGAGCACGCAGTCGAGCCAGAAGGTGCGGGCCAGGGACAATTCGCCGCGCCAGTGGCGGCGCAGGTAATGACCGCCGGTCTCGGCAGGCGAAATGGCGTGGGGTCGATCCATGAGAGAGCGGCTTCCTTGGGCATTGGCGTTGGTGTGTGCCGCTTGCCTTGACTGTGATTGGTGGCGCTATGATATCGGCTTTGCACGCCGCGACAAGGCGCCATCGATAGGCTCAACCTGTACCGATCTGATCCAGTTCACGCTTGAGCTGGTCACGGTCGAGACTGGCGAAGGGCAGGGCGAAGAACGCTCGGCACCGCTGTTCGATGCGCGCGAGCGTCGCGTGGAAGGCACCGTCCACAGCCGGCTCGTCGCCCACCACCTCTGAAGGGTCTTCCAGGCCCCAATGGGTTTTCAGCGCGGAACCGAAATACACCGGGCATGCCTCACCGGCGGCCTTGTCGCACACGGTGATGACGATATCCGGTGGGTTCTGCTCGAACGCTTCGTTGCCTTTACTGTGCAAGCCATCGGTGGCGATGCCGGCCTGCTGCAAGGTGATCAGGCTGCGCGGCAGCACCTGCCCCTTGGGGAAGCTGCCGGCGCTCACCGCTTCGAAACCGGGCGGGGCCAGGTGGTTGAACAGCGCTTCGGACAGGATGCTGCGGCAACTGTTGGCCGTGCACATGAACAGGACTCGCATGGGTATTCCTCGTCAGAGGCTCAGGCGCAGGGCCAGGGCCGAAAGGGTGATCAACAGCACCGGCAGGGTCAGTAGCAGGCCGACCTTGAAGTAGTAACCCCAGGTGATGCGCATGCCCTTGCGCTCCAGCACATGCAGCCAGAGCAGGGTGGCAAGGCTGCCGATAGGGGTGATCTTGGGGCCGAGGTCGCAGCCGATGACGTTGGCGTAGATCATCGCCTCGCGCACCACGCCCTCGGCGGCGCTGGCCTGGATCGACAGGGCGCCGACCAGCACGCTGGGCAGGTTGTTCATCACCGACGACAACAGCGCGGCGAGCAGGCCGGTGCCCAGGGTGGCGCTCCACAGGCCGTGTTCGGCCAGGCGGTCGAGCAACTGGGTGAGCAGGTCGGTGAGGCCGGCGTTCTTCAGGCCGTAGACCACCAGGTACATGCCCAGCGAGAAGACCACCACGTGCCAGGGCGCTTCGCGCAGCACGCGCCGGGTGGAGATGCGGTGGCCACGGGCGGCGACCGCGAACAGCATCGCCGCGCACACTGCGGCTACCGCGCTCACCGGGATGCCCAGAGGCTCCAGGGCGAACAGCCCGACCAGCAGCACCAGCAGGCTCCAGCCACCGACCACGAAGGTGGCGCGATCATGGATCGCCGCCTCGGGGGCCTTCAATGCATCGAGCGCGTAGTGCCGCGGCAGGTCGCGGCGAAAGAACAGCCACACCACCACCAGGGTGGCGCAGACACTGGCCAGGTTCACCGGCACCATCACCGAGGCGTACTCGGCAAAGCCGAGGTCGAAATAGTCCGCTGAGACGATGTTCACCAGGTTGGAGACCACCAGCGGCAGGCTGGCGGTGTCGGCGATGAAGCCGGCGGCCATGACGAAGGCCAGGGTGGCGGCGGGGGAGAAGCGCAGGGCCAGCAGCATCGACATGACGATCGGGGTGAGGATCAGCGCGGCACCGTCGTTGGCGAACAGCGCCGACACCGCCGCGCCCAGCAGCACGCAGAAGGCGAGCAGGCGGTGGCCGCTGCCATTGGCCCAGCGCGCCACGTGCAGCGCCGCCCATTCGAAGAAGCCGGCTTCGTCCAGCAGCAGGCTGATGATGATCACCGCGATGAAGGTGGTCGTGGCGTTCCAGACGATGGCCCAAACGGTCGGGATATCTTGCAGGGACACTGCGCCGGCGGCCAGGGCGATCAGTGCGCCAAGGGCCGCGCTCCAACCCACACCCAGGCCCTTTGGTTGCCAGATCACCAGCACCAGGGTGAAGACGAATACCGCGATTGCGATCAGCATGAAGGACGTTCCAGGTGGGTCAACAGCAACTGGCGGCGCGCACCGGGCGGCCGTCCATGTGCTGCAGGCGGGTGGCATTTTCGTGCAGCCAGGCCTGGTTGGCCTGGAGGGTCAGTTGCAGCATGTCGTGCACCCAGCCAGGGAGCTGCGGGTCGAGACGGTAGTAGACCCACTGGCCCTGGCGGCGGTCCTTGAGCACGCCACAGTTGCGCAGTTGGGCGAGGTGGCGGCTGACCTTGGGTTGGCTGTCGTCGAGGGCGCACATCAGCTCGCACACGCACAGCTCGCCCAGCTGGGCGATGAGCAGGGTGGCGCGGGCGCGGGTTTCGTCGGCGAGGCACTTGAAGACTTGGGGTGGGCTGATCATAAGGGAGTGGCCTATATATGTTATTTCGAATATATGAATATTCATATGTATTGACAACCCCTTTGACCTTGTCCGTCAACTCAACTCTGCATGGTTCCTGTGGACTCTCTCAAGTGATCTGTGTAGCGTCTTGGCATATTGCCAGCATCAGCAAGTGTGCCGATGCGGATAGCGAACCTGACAGAATGAATGGGGATCACGCGATTGAATGCAACGGATAGCAAGACTTTCAAGGAGTGGATGATTCAGTCCGGCTACGGCACCAACACAGCCAATAGCTACCTGACCGGTGTAAGGGCCGTCAGCCAGCACTGCGGCCAGGATATCCTGGGTATTACCGACCTCGAGCGGCTGCGTGACCTTTACAAGGCCTATGGCCCCCAGGGCGTCCACTGCAATCTTGGTGGCTCCAACAAAGGCAACTTGCACAACGGCCTCAAGCAGTGGCTGGCATACCAGGTGTTCCTTCAGCAACACGAGGCACATGCCGAGCATGCCACGCCGCCGGCGGAGCGCCCGGCGCTCAACCAGATACTGTTTGGCCCGCCCGGAACCGGTAAGACCTATGCCACGATCGAGGCCGCACTGGAAATTCTGGACCCCTACTGCCTGGCGCGGCACCGTGATGACCGTGAGGCGCTGAAAGGGCGTTTCGATGAACTGATCAACCAGGAGCAGGTCCGCTTCGTCACCTTCCACCAGAGCTTCAGCTATGAGGATTTTGTCGAGGGACTACGTGCTGAAACCAGCGAAGAGCACAAACAGCTCGAATACAACGTCGAGCCGGGTGTGTTCATGCGCCTGTGTGATGCAGCCCGGACTCATAGCGTGCATGCCGGGACCGGTGTGCGCAGCAACCCCAGGATCTGGAAGATCTCCGTCAATGGTACCGGCAGTTCGAGCACCAAGACCTATTGCCTCGAGCATGGCGAGGCAAGGGTGGGGTGGGGCCACACCGGAGACCTGCGCCTGGACCTTGAGAACAGCGACTATTACCAGAAGCTGGGCTCTGGCGATAAAGGCACGTTGGAGTATTTCGCCAAGGAGATGGCTGTAGGTGACATCGTTCTGTGCATCCAGTCAGCCGAGCTGATCGGTGCGGTGGGGGTGATCACCGGTGACTATCGCTATGAGGCCCAGGTGCCGTCCGGCGTGATCGACGATTATTGCCATGTCCGGCCGGTGAAGTGGCTTTATCGCAACGTCAACCAGTCGATCGTGCCGCTTAACGGTGGTCGTCAGTTCACGCTCAAGACTGTCTACCCCATGTGGCGATTCAGCTGGGCTGATCTGCTCAGCTACCTTGAGAAGCAGGGCGTGGCGCCAGTGGTTCCGTTGGTAGTCAAGCAGGACGAGCGCAAGCCTCATGTGTTGATCATCGACGAGATCAATCGAGGCAATGTTTCACGTATTTTCGGAGAGCTGATCACGTTGATCGAAGCCTCCAAACGCGAGGGGGCGCAAGAGGCGCTGAGTGTCGAGTTGCCCTACTCGAAAAAACCCTTCAGCGTCCCGTCGAACGTCTACATCATTGGCACGATGAACACCGCCGACCGGTCTCTGGCGGGGCTGGACATCGCCTTGAGACGGCGTTTCGTATTCCGCGAAATGCCACCCAGAGCGGAGCTGCTTGATGGCGTGATGGTGGAGGGTGTCGATATCGGTTTGTTGTTGCGGGCACTGAACCTGCGTATCGAGGCGCTGCTCGATCGCGACCACTGCCTGGGACATGCCTATTTCATGCCATTGAGGGAGGATGCTCGGCTGGAGCGTCTCGCCCTCATCTTCCGCAACCAGATCCTGCCATTGCTGCAAGAGTACTTCTTCGAAGACTGGCAACGCATCCAATGGGTCATGAACGACCACCGTAAAGCGGATTCCGATCGCTTTGTCCAGGAACAGGCCAATGCCTTGCACCTGTTGTTTGGCAATGATGTGAAGGTCGGTACCGGCAGCCGGAGTTGGTGTGTCAACAACGAGGCCTTCGAGCGTATCGAAGCCTATGCGGGGATTGTCGATCACCAAACGGGCCAACTGGCCTCGGAGACCGTGCGCGAAGGCGAACATGGCGGGCTTACCGTCCGCGAGTTGAGCACAGGGTCCATCGAGGTAATGCGCAATGGTATTCGGCAGGCGGTCACCAAACCATTGCTGCGGCAAATCGCAACGGCCCTGGATGTGAGCATCGTCAATCAGCAAGGCACCGAACTCAATACCAGGGCCTTGGGTCGAGCCGTACTGGATGCGCTGCAAAGTACCCGTTCATGAGTGGGCTCATCACCATCCGGGAGTACGGGCGGCTCACCACGGCGCCTGTCGTGAATTCTCTGGATCAGGCTCAGGTGCCTGCCAGCGCGTTCGACTGGTTGTGCGAGCTCAGTGCCGGATTCCACAAGAATGGCGCCAGGCTGCTACAAGTGGAGGGGCGCCATTCGTTGAAGTGGGACAGTTATGTCGGTGTAGTCGAAACACCGTGTGGGACACGCCTGGAGATCCTGCCGAAGCACACGGAGCAGGGCTATTGCGCAACACGTAGCCGGGAAATGCTGCGCAAGATGATCCAGCAGGCGTTGAACCTTAAGCCCAGAGTGACCTCGGTCACCAATCTGGCACTGTATGACGCCCCCCTGAGCGAATGGGTCATGGGGCAGTTCCTGGCAGAACTGGACCATTTGTTCAAACGCGGCTTGCGCTTTGATTACCAGCGTATCGAGGAGGAGCAGCGCTTCTTGCGTGGCCAGTTGAATGTCGTGGCCCAGATGCGTCAGCCCGCGGGGCGACAGCACTGTTTCCAGATCCGCCACGATGTATTCATGCCTGACCGTCCGGAAAACCGGGTGCTCAAGTTTGTCCTCGAGCGAATCTGCACGTTGACCCAGCTTCCTGACAATTGGCGGCTGGCCCAGGAGTTGCGCAACCAACTGGCCGAGATTCCCGCCAGTCGTTATCCGCACCGCGACCTCAGTGCCTGGAGCGACGAGCGGCTGATGGCGCATTACCGCGCGGTCAAGCCTTGGTGCGAGCTGATTCTGATTGACCAGATGCCGTTGTCGGTTTCCGGCCAATGGCAAGGCATGAGCCTGCTGTTCCCGATGCCGAAACTGTTCGAACAGTATGTGGCCGGTTGGCTGCGAACGAACCTGTCCCCAGATGCCTCTTTGCGAACGCAGGCACGCAGCGAATTTCTTTGCCAGCACCAGGACGAGTCGATGTTCCGGCTGGAACCTGATCTGTTGGTGACGAAGGGCGACCGGCGATGGGTGCTGGATACCAAGTGGAAGCGAATCGACGCCAAGCGCCGGGATAATAACTATGGACTGGGGCAGGCGGACTTCTATCAGCTGTTCGCCTATGGACAGAAGTACCTCAAGGGGGCCGGTGAACTTGTACTGATCTACCCGAGCCATGGTGATTTTGTAGAGGCACTTGCGCGTTTCAGTTTCGCCGATGGGCTGGGATTGCACGTACTGCCGTTCGATCTCGATGCGTGTTGTCTGATTGATCCGGAGCGGGCCGCGTTGCCTGTGCTGGCGACTCAGGCATCCATCGCGCAGGTCTCTGGGGCGTGAACGTTCAGCTTGCAGGTCGGGGGGCGCCGGCTGGTCTGCGCGTGACAGTTTTGGCCGAACTTGGCCCGCAGAACCGACCGTAATCGTCAGCAAAAGGCTACGGCGCTGCGATGTCTTTCTCGACGGCTAGCTGGGTAGCCCAGCGAGAAAGGCCTCGACCTGCCGTTTGCCGCGCAGGTGTACGGTGGGCACCTGCGGGGCGGATTTCAGGCGTACCGCCTCGATACCTTGGCGGTAGCCATGGTCGAACTGCCAGACGAACTTGAGAAAGCCCAGGAATGCCTTGTCGAGCTTCTCGCTGCAACCGGAGGGCAGGTCGGGGCGGGGACGGTTCATCAGGCTGCGCAGGATCACCCGGCCCAGGCACGTCAGGCGGGGAGTATCGAGCCAGATGACCAGGTCTGCGCGGGGCAGGCGCAAATCGAATGTGCGCCGGGCATAGTTGCCCTCGCAGACCCAGGCCTGAGGGGCGATGGCTGCGCGTACCCGGTCACGGAATCGCCCGGCGTCAGGCTCGACCCAGCCGGGCTCCCAGAACAGCGTATCTAGATGCACCACCGGCAGGCCGAGCCGGGCGCCAAGGTCACGGGCCAACGTGGACTTGCCGCTGCCAGAATTGCCCAGAATCACGATCCGTTGCATGGAAGACGTCCTGTCGCGAAATTAAAAGAACGGCGATTCTGCGGTTTTTGCGAAAACTGTCAACGGCGGCCTTCACCGACGATAGTAGCGGCGGTCGTCCTCGTAGCGATGATGCAGGGCGCGATCGTGATGGCGTTCCCAGTAACGCTGGCGCTCCATTTCCCGGCGATGTTGCTCCCGGCGCCATTGTTCGCGGCGCCACTGTTCCCTGCGCCAATCGTCGCGACGGTCATACCGGCGCTCGTCGCGCCAGTGGTCATCGTGGGCCAGCAACGTTCCGTGATGCTTGCCGGCCAGGCTGGCGGTGGTCTGCCAGGGATTGCCGGTGGCGTGGTCCGGTGCCTGGGTGGCCGCGACGTCAGAGGTGAAAACAGGGGCGGGCGTCTTCATGGGCATGGCCGACGCCGAGCCTGCCGCCGCGAGCGCGAACAAGCCGAGGAGGAGCATCCGTGGGGCACGTAGTTTCATGGGCAAGACAACCTCTGAATGACAGTGGATCGTGGCCGTCTGGCGGCACCGCACGGTAGCGTCGTGCGTACCCACATAGACCTGCAAAGCGTAAAAAGTTCTGGCCTGGCAGCAGATAAATAGTCAGCGAACTCAATGCGTTGCGCGTTGTCGCACGGTGTGTCGCACCAACCGTCGGGCGGCGGCTGGCGTACCGCGCAGGCGTGCACTAGCGTTCAGGCTTATAGCCCTCGGCCATCATCGCACCGGGCTGCCGGGCAGGGATGTCAGTCACGCACCGTCGCTGCGGGGTCACGCCCATCATGCCGCACCCACTCCCAGACCCGACCCGGCGCCTGGCGTACCAGGCCAGCGCCCCGATTTTCCAGGCTTTCGTGCAACAGGCACAGTGTTGGCCCGAGGCCACGGCGATCACCACCCAGGGCTTCGCCTGCAGCTACCGGCAGCTTGAACGCATCAGCCATGGCATTGCCGCGCACCTGCTGGCGCTCGGGGGAACGGTGGCCGATCGGATCGTGATCGTCTCCAGCCGTTGCGCGGGCCTGGTCTATGGGCTGCTTGGCGCCTCCCGCGCAGGCTTGACGCTCAGCGTGGCCGACGCGGCATATCCGTCTGGGCGCATCGAGCAGATCATCGACCTGCTTCAGCCAGCCTTCGTACTGGTGTGCGGCAGCGCGGAGGTTGCACTCGACCCGCAAGGTCCGCACATCATCAGGGTGCCAGAGGCCCCGGACATGGCTTTGCGGCAGTTTGGCAATGCTGCGGTGAACTTGCCCGAGGTTGACCCCTCACGCCCGGCCTACATCACGTTCACCTCGGGCAGCACGGGCGAACCGAAGGGCATCGTCACCCACCACGCGCCGTTGGTGCACTTCGTCAGATGGCATGTCGAGCACCACGGCTTCACCCGCGAAGAGCGTTTCTCCATGGTGTCGGGGCTGGGGCACGACCCGGTGTACCGGGACGTATTCACGCCATTGTCTATCGGCGCGCGGATCGCCTGCCCGGCCCAGGCGACCCTGACCGACCCCCAGGCCCTGGCAACCTGGGTACACGACGAAGGCGTCACGGTCATGCACCTCACACCGCCGCTGGGCAGGTTGATCGAAACCGGCGCCACGCTCGCGGGCCTGACGCTGGAGCGCCTGCGCTACTTGTTCTGGGGCGGTGACGCGCTGAGCCCGACGTTGCATCAGCAGATCCGCACCGTCGCCCCCCAGGCCGCCAGCGTCAACTTCTATGGCACCACTGAAACGCCACAAGCCATGGCGTTTCACCCTATCGACGCACCGCTGGCCACAGGTCGCATCCCATTGGGCAAGGGTATCGACGATGCGCAGTTGCTGGTGCTGAACGAGGCCGGGCAGTTGGCGGGCGAGGGTGAAGTCGGGGAGATCCTGATCCGCAGCCCCTACTTGTCGCTGGGCTATTGGGGGGATGCGGCGCTGACCGGCGCAAAGTTCGTGGTCAACCCGTTTACCGGTGATACCAGGGATATCTGCTATCGCACCGGCGATCAGGGCACCTACCTGCCCGATGGCAGTGTCGACTTTCTCGGCCGCGCTGACAGCCAGGTGAAGATCCGTGGTCACCGCGTCGAACTGGCCGAGATCGAAGGCGCCGTCGCGCGCCATCCGCAGATCCGCCAGTGCGTGGTGCTGGCCTTGAATGAGCATGGCGCGACCAAGCTGGTGGCTTGTTGCGTGGCGCGCCAGGCAGTGTCGAGCGCCGAGTTGCGCGATGCGCTGGGCAGCCAGTTGCCGGACTACATGGTGCCGGCGCAGTGGCTGTTCCTGGAGTCGGTGCCGCTTACGCCCAATGGCAAGGTCGACCGGCGCGCGCTGGCCAAGCTCGTCGACACTGCGGGAGCCGCGCCCGCCCAACCGTTGACACCCCTGGCTCAGCAATTGAGCGAAGCCTGGGCACGCATACTCCAGGTCCCGAGCATCGACAGCAGCCTCACCTTCGTCGAGCTGGGCGGCGACTCGCTGACCTTCGTCCAGGCCTCGATGGCCCTGCAGAAACTGATCGGCCAGTTGCCGGAGCGCTGGGAGATGACCCCAGTGCAGGAACTGGCGACGGTGGCGGTCGAGCCCGGCGCTACGCGCCGGGCAACGCGGGCCATGGAGGTACCGGTGCTGTTGCGCATGCTGGCGATCATCCTGATCGTCGCCGGGCATTTCGGGTTGTTTGGCGGTTGGATGGTGACCGGCGACACGGCGACGCTGTTCCTGATTTCCGGCCTCAGCCTGGCGCGGTTCCAGCTCCAGGCCATCGAGGAGCGGGGCGATGCCCGCGGCTTGCTGCGGTCGGTCGCCGCCATCGCCTTGCCGACCGTGCTGTACACCGTGCTGATCCAGTGCGTGTTCGACCGCCTGCACTGGCAGTCGCTGCTGCTGGTGTCCAACTGGTTCGCGCCTGAGCAGGTTGGGGTCTTCAACTATTGGTACATCGAAGTGCTGGTGCAGATGATCCTGCTCGTCGGCCTGGTGCTGTCGATCGGCCGGGTGCGCAGGGCGATCCTGGCCGACCCGTTCCGTAGCCTGGCGCTGGCGGCCTGTGCGTTGCTGGTGGCCGATGTGTTGATCACGCTGTTCGTCTACGACGCCAGTGCGCTGTACAACCGGGTGCCGCAGCATTACCTGGCGATCACCGTGCTGGGCATGGCGGTGCACTACGCTGATTCGACGGCGCGCAAGTGGGTGGCCAGTGCCCTGGCGGTGCTGGTGATCGGTGAACTCGACCTGTTCACCCTGGCCGGCTATGGGTGGGAGGCTGCGATGATCCGGATGCCCATCGATATCGCCCTGCCGGCGGTGCTGGCGCTGATCTGGGTACGTGCCGTGCCGGTGCCCGCGCTGTTGGCGCGGGTCGGGACACTGATCGCTTCGTCGACCCTGTTCATCTACCTGACCCATTACCAGTTCAAGTCCGTTGCGCAACGTGTCCTGGACCAGCCGGTGTTCGCGCTGGTGCTCTGCCTGGTGGGGGGCGTGGTGGTGGGGTACTGCTGGAACAGGGTAGTGCGCGGGGTGATGACGCGCTGGGGCAGGGGGCGCGGGAAGCGTCCGGTGGACACGGTGGAATCCGCGGTCTGAGGTGTGGGCGAACGCCTGTTCCAGAGCTCGGTGGTTAACCTGATCCACACCTTCTGGCAGACTCAAGGCCCCGTTCAGGAATGGATACCGTACGCCTCATGTCCCGCTTGTCCGAATACACCGATGCCGACATCCTCAAGATCATCACGGACGAAGAATACGTCAGAATCAGCGGCTCGCACCGCAACGGCGCTTCGGTGCACGAACTCAAGCACAAGTGCGGCATGGTGAGTTGGAAAAACTCCAAGACACTGCTCAGCAACAAGCGCGGCTGCGCGTTCATTCCCTGTCACCCGCGAGGCGTGCTGAGCCTGTTGCATATCCGCTCGATCGCCAGGGCATATGGCATCGATGACGTGCGTCACGAGCGCCAGGATGAGATGCCGCTGGACCGCCTGGTCATCTCGGCCAAGGACCCGTTGAGCTGGCACAAGGGCGATGATGTCATGCGCCAGAGCTGGAACACGGTCCGGGCAAGGGCTCTCTCTGCAAAGGGCGGTACGTTCTTCCAGGCGGACGACACCCGACGCAGAGCGCCCGCAAAGGTGCTCGAGCCAACCCAGCTTGCCCAGCTCTGCGCTTCCAGGGGGCTGGTCCCTCCCTCGCGGGCCCCGGCGCGACGCATCACCAAGGCGATTTATGTGCACATTGCGTGTGGCGAGGAAGTTCCCCTGCGTTTCAACGAGCTGTTGGACTGGCAAGAAGGCAAATGCCGGCACTGCAACCCCCCGCAGGTCGCCTTGCTGGCGTCCTTCAGGGCGTTCCTCGACGATATGCAGATGGAGTTCCCCGGTTCGCTCAAGCTGATGAAAGGCAGGGAGCAGGTGGACCGCGTTCAGAAAGTCGTGATTCGCTGCCAGCTGTGTGGCGGGCAGAACGCGGCAAGGTCGTATGACCATGTGCGCTACCGGGGCTTCACCTATTGCGACAACACCACCTGCGACAACGGTTATCCGGCGCAAGATATCACGCACCAGGATGAGGCCTACTACATCCGTGTGTTGCAGGACGCCGGGGTCGATAACCTTGCGCAGGCCCAACGTCGCTTTCCGCGTGCGATGCGGCATCTCAGTTCGGTGTCGAGGCGTAATGGCGATGAAACCGCGAAGAACAAGTACCTGGCCGTTTGCCAGGCGTTGGCGTTCGCCACCAATGCACGCCCGGCGGACTACACCGAAGATGAGCTCGTCGTCGCGTTCGAAGCGGCGATCAGCGCAGGAGCAATGAATATCGGCCACATCAGGGCCGCCTTGCCTGCGGGTATCAACAACTTCATTACACGCCGCATGGCGGCGGGGGACGCGGTGCATCATCGGGTGCTCGAGCGCATCGGCTTTGCGTTCAAGCGTGAGCACGAGATCCAGACGCTCGACGATGCGCTCACTTTTATCCGCGATAAAGGCTGTGCCAGCTGGAGTGAGTTCGTGTCCCGTTTCCCCGGCGCAACCGAAAGCACGATCAACGCCGGCTTGAAAGATGGCGTGATGGCCGAGTTCGGCTGGAAGGCACTGGTGAATCACTCACGGCTCAGCGATGAAGCACTGCTGGAGCGGGTGGCCACCCTGTGCCGGGACGAGGCAATTTCAAGCCTGAGCCAGCTCGAGCGTGCCCATGGCAGCCTGCTGCGCAATATCCGCGAGCGTGAGCTCACCGAGCGGATGTGCGAACGGCAGGGGTTCGAGCAGGTGTCGAACTGGCAGGGGATGCGCTTCGACGAACTGCTCGCGTTCCTGCGCGATTGCGCTTACACCTCTTCAAGCGACTGGCATGGGTCTTCCTCGGGGTCGTACAAGTATGCCGTGGCGCAGGACTGGCTCCAGGACCTCTCCACGCAAATGGGTTGGGGCAAGTACAAGTCGCTGAGCGGTTCGCGCTACGACTCGCTGCCTGAAACGGTCGTGGCCAATCTGCTGCACTTGTTCGACTACAGGTATCGCGCCCATCCGGCGATCCATCAGTTCCCCGGGTTTGGCGGAGGGCGGTCCACCGGCGACTTCCAGCTGGAAGACCCCCTCCTCTGGGTGGAGGTGTGGGCCTACGGGGTCGATGAAACGGCCCCCCGGGGGATGTTCGAGGATTACCCGGCCCGGCGCCGCTACAAAGAAGCGATGTACCTGGCCAACGACATGCCACTGTGTGGCATCGAGGGTGGGCTGTTCTATCGAAACTGGCGCATCCATGGCATCCAGTACCCGCGAGGATTGAGCGGCTTCGTACGCCATGTCTGTGATCGCCTGACCCGTCATGGCTACCCCGTGACCTACAGTACGGAGCTGCTCCACACGTTGAGGGTGTCTGTCTCCAGCCAGAGCGATTCACCTGCGATCGAACTTTAGCCGGGCACCGGGCCAAAGATTGCTGGCCGAGGTATGATGCGCCCCCGCTTTTGGAGCCGCCTCATGGCCAAAGACATCGACAACCCCTGCGTCTCGCTGTGCCAGCTCAACAGCGAGTTGTGCCTGAGCTGCGGCCGCACCCGGGAGGAGATCCGCAAGTGGCGAGGCATGAAGCGCCCGGAGAAGATGGCGACCGTGCAGCGGGCGGCCACGCGAATGAAGGCCATCGCCAAGAAGAATGCCCAGCGCCAGGCCTGACGCATCAGGGGGTATTGCAGGGGAGGCCCGAGGGCTCGAACCTGTCGTGGGTGTCCATGCGAATATCGCGCAGCTTCAGTGTTTGCAGGTGGGGCGTGTACAGGCCCTGCGCGCTGTAGTTGACCAGCAACGAGCGACGGCGGGCGCCAGTGGTGTTGAGGCTGGCCGCGTGCACCAGGTCGACATCGAACACCAGGATGTCACCGGCAAGGCCGGACACGTGCACGGCGCGGGATTCGTCGCCGAAGTCGAAGGGCGGCTCGCCCGGCAGCGGGCGATGGCTGCCCGGGACGATGCGGGTCGCGCCGTTGGCGGGGCCATAATCATCCAGGTAGACCAGGGCACCCACCATGTCGCCCGGGCGTTGCGCGCTCAGGTCGCGGTGCAGTTGCTGGTGACCGCCGCCAACGAGGGGTTCGCGCCCCTCCACCTGGGCGAGGAAGAAACGCTCGCCGATCAGCTCGCCAGCCGTCGCCAGCACGCACGGTAGCCGGCACACCGCCTGGATCAGCGGGTCGCGGTCCAGCTGCGAATGACACCAGTCCTGGCCGCGTGGCACTGGCCATTGCGCCGAGGGTTTCACCCCGGCCTCGAACACGGCGCGCAAACCTTCCAGCCAGGCAGCCGGAACCGCTGCGCGAAGCAGGGCATAGCCGTCTCGGTGCAGCCGTTCGCGTTCGCTCATCGTGTTTCGAAATCCTTGTCATTCGTGCACTGGGCAAGGGTAGTGACTGGGGCGTGCTTTTGCGAGTGAAGCCAGGAAACACCAATCGCTTCTAGACTTGCGCTGATGACCGGAACCTACTGGGGAGCGGCGAATGCGCAGACTGTGGCGAAAATACCTCGACCTGCTGGAAGCGGACCTGAGCACCAAGGTGTTCGACAACTTCAAGAACCTGCTGGTGTGCGCCTTGCTGTTCGCCGCGGGCACCGAGGCCATTCATGGCGACCACCAGATCCTGCTGGGGCTGTGGGTGTCGAGCACGAGCGGCTGGGGGCTGATCCTGGTGTCGGCGTTGCTGTTGCTGCTCAACGTCAGCGACACCTTGCACCGCTTGGCCAAGTTGCCCTACCACACCTTGCTGCAGGTGCTGCTGTGCCTGCTGTACCTGATCCTGGCCTCGCGGGTGGTGGAGATCGTCTGGAGCTTCCGCGCCGCCTAGAACAGCGCCTTGGGCATGAATACCAGCTTGACTGGAACGTCGTGCTTGTAGGTCGCCGCCGTAGGGCCGGCGTCGGCCGTGAAATCCGGGTGCCAGGCGCGCAGTTCATGGTCGGACAGCCATTCGAGCTGCAGCTGGTTCTCCGGCGCCGCCGTGTCGAACTGCACCAGCGGGTTGACCGCCGATTGGCATTCGGCCGACTGGCCGGGTTCGAGCACCGAGACCTGGAGCTTTTCGCTCCAGGTGAGCGCGCCGCTCTGTGGGCACTTGCGCACCTCGACGTGGTAGCGCCCGTTGGGTGACGGCAGGTCGGTGACGATCTGGTCGGGGCCGCAGGCGGCCAGCAGGACGCAAGACAACAGCAGGGGCAGGGCGATCTTGTTCATTGCGGCACTCCGTGCGCCTTGGCGCCCGACCGGCGGTATGCCGGGCAGGCATCGTCATGATCGAAGGAAACCATAGACCAGGGTGGAGGGTCGTGGGAGCGTATTGGCCCGGCCTTGCCGGGCATCGCCAGCAAGGCTGGCGCCTACCGGTGAGTCAACCGCTGCCGGATGGCAGCGCCTGGGCAACACTTCCCGGCAAAAATCCCGGATAATGCCCGCCATTCATTTGTTCCCGCCCGCTTTCTGGTACCCCCGCGCATGGAAATCAAGGTCAATTTTCTCGACAACCTCCGTCTCGAAGCCAAGTTCGACGACTTCACGGTGATCGCCGACCAGCCGATCCGCTACAAGGGCGACGGCTCGGCCCCGGGGCCGTTCGACTACTTCCTGGCGTCGTCGGCCCTGTGCGCGGCGTACTTCGTCAAGCTGTATTGCCAGACCCGCGACATCCCCACGGAAAACATCCGCCTGTCGCAGAACAACATCGTCGACCCCGAGAACCGCTACAACCAGATCTTCAAGATCCAGGTCGAGCTGCCCGAGGACATCTCCGAGAAGGACCGCCAGGGCATCTTGCGCTCCATCGACCGCTGCACCGTGAAAAAGGTGGTGCAGACCGGCCCCGAGTTCATCATCGAGGAGGTCGACAATCTCGATGCCGACGCCCAGGCACTGCTGATGCCAGTGTCGGACAGCACCACCTACATCCCCGGCAAGGACCTGCCGCTGGAGCAGACCATCGCCAACATGTCGGCGATCCTGGCCGGGCTTGGGATGAAGATCGAGATCGCCTCGTGGCGCAACATCGTGCCCAACGTCTGGTCGCTGCATGTGCGCGACGCGCAGTCGCCGATGTGCTTCACCAACGGCAAGGGCGCCACCAAGGAAGCGGCGCTGGCCTCGGCGCTGGGCGAGTTCATCGAGCGGTTGAACTGCAACTTCTTCTACAACGACCAGTTCTGGGGCGAAGACATCGCCAACGCGCCGTTCGTGCACTACCCGAACGAGCAATGGTTCAAGCCCGGGCCCAAGGATGCGCTGCCAGCCGAGATCCTTGACGAATATTGCCTGGAGATCTTCAACCCCGACGGTGAGCTGCGCGGCTCGCACCTGTACGACACCAACTCGGGCAACAAGGAGCGCGGTATCTGCTCGCTGCCGTTCGTGCGCCAGTCCGACGGCGAGACGGTGTACTTCCCGTCCAACCTGATCGAGAACCTGTACCTGAGCAACGGCATGAGCGCCGGCAACACTCTGGCCGAGGCGCAGGTGCAGTGCCTGTCGGAGATCTTCGAGCGGGCGGTCAAGCGCGAGATCCTCGAAGGCGAGCTGTGCCTGCCGGATGTGCCGCAAGCGGTACTGGCCAAGTACCCCGGCATCGTCGCCGGCATCCAGGGGCTGGAGGAGCAGGGCTTCCCGGTGCTGGTCAAGGATGCGTCGCTGGGTGGTGAGTTCCCGGTGATGTGCGTGACCCTGATGAACCCGCGCACTGGCGGCGTGTTCGCTTCGTTCGGCGCCCACCCGAGCTTCGAGGTGGCGCTGGAGCGCAGCCTCACCGAACTGCTGCAGGGCCGCAGCTTCGAGGGCCTGAACGACCTGCCGCAACCGACCTTCGAAAGCCATGCGGTGACCGAGCCGAACAACTTCGTCGAGCACTTCATCGACTCCAGCGGCGTGGTGTCGTGGCGCTTCTTCAGCGCCAAGGCCGACTTCGAGTTCGTCGAGTGGGACTTCTCGGGTCACGGTGAGGACTCCAACCAGCAGGAGGCACAGACCTTGTTCGGCATCCTCGAGGACCTGGGCAAGGAAGTGTACATGGCCGTGTACGACGATCTTGGCGCCACTGCTTGCCGCATCCTGGTACCGGGCTATTCGGAGATCTATCCGGTCGAGGACCTGATCTGGGACAACACCAACCGGGCGTTGGGTTTCCGTGCCGACATCCTCAACCTGCACCAACTCGACAACCGTTCGTTGAAGCTGCTGCTCAAGCGCCTGGATAACGCCGAGGTGGACGATTACACCACCATCACCACGCTGATCGGCGTCGAGTTCGACGACAACACGGTGTGGGGCCAGCTCACCATTCTCGAACTGAAGCTGTTGATCCACTTGGTGCTGCAGCGCTTTGAGGACGCCAAGGAACTGGTCGAGATGTTCCTGCAGTTCAACGACAACACCGTCGAGCGCGGGCTGTTCTACCAGGCGCTCAACGTGGTGCTGGAGGTGGTGCTGGACGATGAACTGGAGATGGCCGACTACGAGGCCAACTTCCGTCGCATGTTCGGTAATGAGCGAATGGACGCGGTGCTGGGTTCGGTGGACGGCAGCGTGCGCTTCCATGGGCTGACGCCGACCAGCATGAAGCTGGAAGGGCTGGACCGGCACCTGCGGCTGGTCGAGAGCTACAAGAAGCTGCATGCGGCGCGGGCTCGCGCGGCGGGGGTGGCGGGTTGAGGTAGCTGGTTGTTTCAAGGCGTTAGTGTCGCGGCGCCTTTGAGATCGCGCGCCGCTCGTGCGGCGCATCGCGGATAAATCCGCTCCTACCGGGGCCAGTCATGCCCGGGCGAGACACGGTTCTCCGGCTGGTGTAGGAGCGGATTTATCCGCGATGCGCCGCGCAGGCGGCGCTCGATCCCCAGAGCACTGCAAGGCCGCCATCACGCAATCAAAACCATCCAAATGAGCGCGACACTGCGCCACGCTTGCCAGTCCGACCCTAAGGTCACATGCTGACGCCCACGTCACCGTGCGTAACACGGATCGTTGTCGATGTTTCGACCAAGGAGGTCAAGGTGAAAAGAAAACTGCTGGCAGCGTCGGCGCTGCTGTGGATGTTCTCGCTCAATGCCCAGGCGGACTGCGCGGTGCTGGGTCCGTGGGAAGACCCGTGCTCGGGCGCGGTGCTTGGGCCAACGGTTTGCGTGTGCGAGCGTTGATCCCCTTTTTTCTGATGACAAGGAGGTTGCCAATGAAGAAAGCGTTGCTGGCTGTGCTGTTGACCTGGGGCGTCGCGCTGACCGCCCAGGCGTCTTGCCCGGTGTTCGGCCCATCCAAGGACCCGTGCGCGGGGCCGGTGTTCGGGCCGTCCACCTGCGTCTGCCCTTGAGCTGACTGAGTGATGTGAAAAAGGGCCGCTTTGCGGCCCTTTTGCATGGTGCGGGGTTACTCGGTGGCGCAGAAGGCATCGTGATACCGCACCACGCCTTGCGCCATCGCACCGTCGAAGGCCAGGGCCTGGAAGTACTCGGCAGGGACGCCCGGCAGTGTGAGCCCCGGTTGGGGCTTGAAGCCGAACCTGCCGTAGTACGCCGGGTCACCCAGCACCACGCAACCTGCGCCGCCCATGCGCTGCAACTCGGCCAATGCGGCCTTCATCAGCAGCGACCCAATGCCCTGGCCCTGTCGGGCCGGCAACACCGAGATCGGCCCCAGGCCGAACCAGCCGCTCACGCCTGATGACAGGGTCACCGGGGAGAGTGCGACATGGCCGACCAGGGTGTCGCCTTCGACGGCCACCAGCGACACGCTGAGTTGCCCCGCCCGGCGCAGGGCGTCGACGATGAAGTGCTCGGTATGGCTGGAGTGTTCGGCGTTGGCAAAGGCCGCCTCGGTCAAGCGGTTGATGGCGGGGATGTCTTCAGGTCGTTCGTTGCGCAGTGTGATGTTCATATCCAATCGCTTACGAAGGTTCTCAGGGTTGTTTTTGCAGGATGAACAGGTGATAGCCGTACTCGCCGAGGTGGCGCGCGTGGATCTCCAGTTCGCGGGTGATGTCGGCCAACGCCTGGGAGGCGAAGGCAGTGCTGTCCAGCGTGCCCAGGCGTTGCCGCAGCGGGCCGAGGTAGTTGTCCCAGGCCTGCTGGCTCATGGGAAAGTGGTGCAGTACCCGGTAGCCCAGTTTGCCGATGGCGGCCAGGCGTGATGCCACGTTTTGCAGGTCGGGGTAGTTGGCCTGCCAGAATGCGCCGGCCTCGTCGGACAACACATCGGCGACCCGGACCAGGTCGCTGACCACCAGCAGGCCTTGTGGCGCGAGGAATGCTCGCCAGTACTTCAGGGCCTGGGCGAAGCCCATGATGTAGGCGCAACCCTCGGCCCAGATCGCGTCGAACTGCCCGGGCGCGAACGGCAGTTCGGTCATGCTCGCGCACACCCGGCGAACGCGGCCTTGCAGCCCCTTGGCCGCGAGCGCGTCGCCCAGGCGGCCGAGGTTGTGTTCATCGTTGTCCAGTGCGGTGATGGCGGCAGGGCTACGTGCTGCCAGCAGTGTGGTGGTGGCGCCTCGGCCGCAGCCGACCTCCAGTAACGTACGTGGCACGAAGGGCAGGGCCTGCAAGGCTGCCAGGGTGTCTTCGGGCGAGCCGGGCCCGAGGCGCTGAAGGCCTTCGAACAACTGCTCGAAGTCGGCCATGTAGCGTTCGTGTTCGTTCATGTCTTTGGATAACCATTTCAGGCGCAGGGCCTGTTTTTCGTTGAAGCCCTGCTTGCGCAGCCAGGCCAGGTGGGCGCCCGGCGCTTGATGTTCCAAGGCTTGGTGCCAGGGGCGCATGGACGCCAGGCCCAGCATCGCGGCCAGCAGTTCCCGCGATTGCTGGCGGGCGGCGATTTCTTCATCCAGCGCGCGCAAGCGGGCGAGCAGGGCGGGCCTGTCGATACGCGCCTCAAGGCACGCCTGGCATTCCTTGAGGGTCAGGCCGCCCGCCTGCAACTGCTGCAGCAAGCGCAACTGTTGCAGGTCCGCATCGCGGTAGCGGCGGTAGCCATTGGCCTCGCGGCTGGACCTGATCAGCCCGAGCTTTTCGTAATAGAGCAATGTCGAGCGGCTGAGGCCCACCAAGGCCGCCAGCTCGGAAATGCGATACATCGGCGTTCACCTCACTGTGTTGGGGCGACCTTAAACTATGAAGTTATAGACAGGTAAAGGGGTGGCCTGTTGGTTTTTGATGGGGTGTTCGCCGCAAGAGATGCAGGGGTTGTGAGATCGAGCGCCGCCCGCGCGGCGCATCGCGGATGAATCCGCTCCTACACGTTTGTTGCAACGTGGCCATGCCCGACAGGCCATGGTGTTGATACGGTGCGGCGCTACCTGCCTGTAGGAGCGGATTCATCCGCGATGCGCCGCGCAGGCGGCGCTCGATCTGACCCGCAACCACAAGCCCTGATCCAGCCGGTACAGCTGTGCTATCACTACAGCATTCCACATGGAGGCTGGGGAGCCCGTGATGAAGCGCCTGTTCTTCCTGCTGCTTGTGTGTTGCACCCTGCTGCCGGCCTGGGCCTTGGGCAACGAACCTGTGGGCAGCACCACCGACGGCATACCTGGCGACCCCGCCGAACTGCGCATCGCCAACCGCAGCATCTTCACCTTCCATGCCACGCTGCTTGGCGAGACCCCCGCCGCACGGGCACAGCGGGCCGCCATGGTGATTGACGACGCGTTGCGTGGCACCGACGAACTCAAGGTCGGCGTCGACCCGATCATGCACAGCCACCTGGTGCTGCTGGGCGGGCGACGTGCGTTCATCGTCGCCCCCCAGGACCTGGGGCTGGAGGGCGGCGACACCCGCGCAGCCGCCGAGCAGGCCGCGGCCATTCTGCGCCAGGTCGTCGAAGAGTCGGGCGAGGCGCGCAACCTGCATTTCCTGCTCAAGGCGCTGGGCTACTCGGCGTTGGCCAGCGTGATCTACCTGGCGCTGATAAAGGCCGCCAACCTGGCGCGGCGCAAGCTGCGTGGCCGGTTGCCGCAATTGATGCGCGAGCGCGCCTACCAACTGCGCGTCGGGCAACTGCCGTTGTTCGACATGCAGTACGTGTACTTCCTGATCGACCGCCTGCTGCGCCTGCTGTACTGGGGCGTGGTGCTGCTGCTGAGCTACCAGTGGCTGAGCTTCGTGCTGTCGCAGTTCCCCTACACCCGGCCCTGGGGCGAAAGCCTCAACGTGCACCTGCTCGACCTGCTGCGCTACCTGCTCGATGGCATCCTCCACGCCATCCCGGGTATTGCCGTGGCCGTGCTGATCTTTTTCATCGCCCGTGGCATCAGCGGGTTCAGCCGGCGCTTGCTGGAGCGCATGGCGCGCCCGGGGACGCTCAACTGGCTGACGGAAGAAACCCTGCAGCCCACCACGCGCCTGACCTCGCTGGCGATCTGGCTGTTCGCCCTGGTGATGGCCTACCCGTACCTGCCGGGTTCGGGAACCGATGCCTTCAAGGGCTTGTCGGTGCTGCTCGGGCTGATGATTTCACTGGGCGCTTCCAGCGTGGTGGGGCAGGCGGCCGCCGGGCTGATCCTCACCTATTCGCGCACGCTGAAGGCCGGGGAGTATGTGCGTGTGGGCGACAACGAGGGCACGGTGACCGAGGTGGGCATGTTCAACACCACCATCCGCACCGGGCTTGGCGAGGTGCTGACCTTGCCCAACTCGATGATCACCGGCTCCGTGACGCGCAACTATTCGCGGGTGGTCCAGGGCCAGGGCTATATCGTCGACACCGTGGTCACCATCGGTTACGACACGCCCTGGCGCCAGGTCGAGGCCATGCTGATCGAGGCTGCGACGCGCACCGAGGGCATCGTCGCCACGCCCAGGCCGCAGGTGTTCCAGACCGGACTGTCGGACTTCTACCCCGAGTACCGCCTGGTGGCCCAGGCGATCCCCAGCGAGCCGAGGCCGCGGGCGGAGCTGCTGAGCCTGCTGCACGCCAATATCCAGGATGTGTTCAACGAATACGGCGTGCAGATCATGTCGCCGCACTACCTGGGCGATCCGGCGCAGGAGAAGTGGGTGCCCAGGGACAAGTGGTTCTCGGCACCCGCCCGGGATCCTGGCATGGATAGCGACAAGGGCTGAGCGCCCGGTACTTACACGCTGCGCGTCAGCCCGCCATCGACCTTGATGTTCTGCCCGGTGATATAGGCCGCGCCGTCGCTGGCCAGGAAGGCGATGGTGGCGGCGATCTCCTCGCTGGTGCCGTAGCGCTTGAGCGGCACGCTGTCGCGGCGCTGTTCGGTGGCCGGCAGGCTGTCGATCCAGCCGGGCAGGACGTTGTTGATGCGCACGTTGTCGCCGGCGAACTCGTCGGCGAAGATCTTGGTGAACGCGGCCAGCCCCGAGCGGAACACAGCGGAGGTGGGGAACAGGGCGCTGGGTTCGAAGGCCCAGGCGGTGGAGATGTTGATGATCACCCCGGCCTTCTGCTGTTGCATGATCGGCGTTACCAGGCGGGCCGGGCGGATGACGTTGAGCAGGTAGGTGTCCATGCCCTTGTGCCAGTCCTCGTCGCTGATCTCGAGGATCGGCGCGCGCGGGCCATGGCCGGCGCTGTTGACCAGTACGTCGATGCGCCCCCACTTGGCCATGACGGTGTCGACCAGGCGCTGAAGGTCATCCACCGACTGGTTGCTGCCGGTGACGCCCACGCCGCCCAACTCATTGGCCAATGCCTCGCCCTTGCCCGACGACGACAGGATCCCGACTTTGTAGCCGTCGGCGGCCAGCCGCCGCGCCGCGGCCGCGCCCATGCCGCTGCCACCGGCGGTGATGATCGCTACTTTTTCGACTGACATGCTGCCTCCAGGTAAATGCCTTGACTGAGGGTGTAACCCTAGCAGCATGACGTGGGACGAGGGAGGCAGCCGGGCTTTGCCGAGCCAGTAGCTCAGCTATCGGCTACCTGTTGCAGCAACCAGGCCTTGACCCGCTGCAAGGTCGCCGGTTGTCGCGGCTTGCGTGGCCACACCAGGTAGAACGCCTTGTCCAGGCGCATTTGCTGGGGGAATACCTGGACCAGCCTGCCCGCAGCCAGGTCGGCCGCGACGAAGGCACGGCTGGCCAGGCAGATGCCCTGGCCGTTGATGGCGGCCTCGATGGCCAGGGCGGTCTGGTTGAAGCGCATGTGTCGGGCGCTGGGCTGGCCGTGCCCAGGGTACAGAGTGGCGGTGAATTGGGGCCAGAAACCATGGGCATCGTGGAGCCAGACGAAGCCTTGCAAGGCCTCGAAACTGTCTGGCAGGCCCTTCTCCGCAATCAACTGCGGGCTGGCCACCGCGACGATGCGCTGCTCTAGGAGCAGCTCGGCGTTCAACCCGGCGCCGAAGGGCGGTTGGCCCTGGCGCACGGCGAGGTCCACCCCGTCGGTGTGGAAGTGCGACAGCCGATCGGTGGCGAGCAGGCGCAGGTCGATCTGCGGATTGTGCTCAGCGAACGCCCCCAGCCGCGGAATCAGCCATTTCGAGGCGAAGGTGGGGGTGACGCTGACCGTCAGGTGTGTCGGTGCTGGCCTGAGCAGGCGGGTGGCCTCGTCGATCATCGCCAGGGCATCGCGCACGCTGGCGCTGTAGGCCAGGCCCGCGTCGGTCAGCCCCAGGCCCCGTGGCAGGCGCTCGAACAGGCGGATCTCGAGGCTGGCCTCCAAACCGCGGATCTGCTGGGCCACCGCGGCCTGGGTCAGCCCCAGTTCCTCGGCGGCCAGGCGGAAGTTCAGGTGCCGGGCCACCACCTCGAACATGCGCAGGGCGTTGAGTGACGGCAGGGACGGGAATCCAGCAGGCATGGCGATGGCTGTTCTATCGGCGGGGGCGTGTGTGCCGAGACTAGCCTCGATGCCTGGGGAAAGGAACCCATGCCAGTAGAAAAACCATCACCTAGACCGCGTACTGGGCAATGCCGTGGCCGAACGACCAGTTCTCCTTGCGCACTTCGACCAGGTTGATGAACACATCCTCCGGGCGCACGTCCGCCTCTGCTTTCAAGCCTTCGGCGATGGCCTGGAAGAGCGCTTTCTTCTGCTCGACCGTGCGCCCCTCGCTGATGGTGAGCTGGATGAACACCTGGCGCTCCGTGCGCGGGATGCCCAGGTATTCGCGATCGTTCACCAGGCGGTCGTCGTCGTGTTCGGTAAGCACCTGGAAGTTGTCGTGCTCCGGCACATTGATGGTGCGTTTCATGGCCGCGAAGACGACCTGACCAAGCTTCTGCAGGTGCGTGCGGTCGGGGTGGCGGCGGATGTCGATGCGTACGAGAGGCATGTGCGGCTCCTTGAGGGTGGCAGACTCCAGGCAACAGCATAGACCCCTGTAGGAGCCAGCCTTGCTGGCGAACCGGCCCAACGCCGACCGCGGATCCGTGCACGGCGCTGTTCGCCAGCAAGCTGGCTCCTACAGGTTTACAGTGGGGCTCAGGTTTGGCGCGGTCCATGTGGGAGCGGCCTTGTGTCGCGAAAGGGCTGCGTAGCAGCCCCAGGATTTCGGAGTTGTCGCAGATCGCCGGGGCCGCTTTGCGGCCCTTTCGCGACACAAGGCCGCTCCCACAGGGAGGGGCTATCGGGCTGCATGAGCCCCCTTTACTTCCTGGTCGCCTTGCCGCCTGGCACATGCAGGTAGGACATCACGCTCTCGGTCAGCTCGGTCGCCAGCTTCACCGCTTCCTTGTTACGTGCCATGACCCCGGCCACCAACCCTTCGATCAGCGCCAGCACGGCAATGTTGGAGCTGGTCAGCACCGGGTGATCGGCGGGTGCGTACAGCACATGGCGAGCGATCGGCGCCAGGGGCGAGGCGGGCGAGTCGGTGATCGCCAGCACCGTGGCGTTGCGTTCGTGGGCGAACCGCGCCAGCTGCAGGGTGTCCTGGGAATAGCGGGGCAGGGCGATCGCCAGCAGCACGTCCTGCTCGGTGATCGCGGCCAGGCGGTAGGCGGCGTTTTCGTTGCCGCCCTCCATGCTGATGGCGCAGGCATCCTGGCAGAACGGCACCAGGGTCGAAGCCGCCAGCCCGGCCAGGTACACGCTGTTGCCAAACCCCAGCACATACACCTTGCGCGCACCAACCAGGCTGCTGATGAAGGCTTCGAAGGCCTCGGCCTGGTTGTTGCTGGCAGTGGTCGCCAGGTTGCTGGTGGCGCTCTGGATCTGCTCATGCAGGCCGAAGTCGCCGCCTGGGCGCTGGGCCAACTCGTTGCGCAGCTTGTCCACCGGCGAGACCATCTGCTGCAGGGTCGTGACCAGCTCGCTCTTCATGCCGCTGTAGCCGCCCAGGTCGAGGGCCTTGGCCAGGCGGTTGACCGCCGCCGGCGAGGTGGCGGTGGCCTGGGCCATCTCCTCGATGGTCAGGGTCGCGGCCTTGAGCGGGTGGCGCAGGATGTAGTCGGCGACCTTGCGCAGCGAGGGCGGCAGCTCGGCCAGGCCCTGCGACAGCTTGCGCAGGACCGGCGAGGCATAGACGGTGGTGTTCTTCGAATGGCTGGTCATCCGCGGCGAGGCTCCTGTAAGCGTGGCCGTAGTGTATCCCAAGGCACTTCCCGGCGCGGAGCCGGGAAGCGTGAGGGGTTACTTGAGGCTGCCGGCAAGGAACTGGCGCAGGCGCTCGGATTGCGGCCGCGCCAGCACCTCGCGCGGGTCGCCACATTCCTCGGCCTGGCCCTTGTGCAGGAACAGCAGCTGGTTGGACACTTCGCGGGCGAAGCCCATCTCGTGGGTGACCACGACCATGGTCCGGCCTTCCTGGGCCAGGTCCTGCATGACCTTCAGCACCTCGCCCACCAGTTCCGGGTCGAGCGCCGAGGTGGGCTCGTCGAACAGCATCACCTCAGGCTCCATGGCCAGCGCCCGGGCGATGGCCACCCGTTGCTGCTCGCCGCCGGACATGTGCGCCGGGTAGGCGTCGCGCCGGTGGCTGACGCCGACCTTGTGCAGGTAGTGCTCGGCCTTCTCACGCGCCTCCTTGCGGGCCACGCCCAGCACCTGTACTGGTGCTTCCATGACGTTCTCCAGGGCGCTCATGTGCGACCACAGGTTGAAATGCTGGAAGACCATGCTCAACCGCGAACGCAGCCGTTGCAGCTGGCGCGGGTCGGCGGCGCGCAGGCCGCCACGCGGGCAATTGCGCAGTTTCAGCTGCTCGCCGTTGACCAGGATCTGCCCGGCGTTGGGTTGTTCGAGCAGGTTGATGCAGCGCAGGAAGGTGCTCTTGCCCGAGCCGCTGGAGCCGATGATGCTGATCACATCGCCCGCGTTGGCCTGCAGGGAGACGCCGCGCAGCACCTGGTGGTCGCCGTAGCTTTTGTGCAGTTGCTGGATGTCCAGTTTGTTCATGAGTCGATTCCCCGTGGTGTCAGTCGCTGAGCAGGCGACCCTGGCGGATGGGTGTGCTGCCGGCGACCTTGGCCAGCCACAGGCCGGGTTGGGCGAAACGCAGGCGTTCGCGGGCATAGAGGACGCCGTCGGTGCTGGCGCGGACCACACTGTGGCGGTCGCTGAGTGGGTCGATCACTTCGAACAGCGGATCACCGACCCGCACCTTGGCCCCCAGCGGTTGCAGGAAACTGACCACGCCGGGGTGCTCGGCGTAGGCGTACTGGGCGCCGGCGAACGGCGTTGCCGGGCAGTGGTGATCGGGCGCGGCAGGCCAGGGACCGTTGATCAGGCCCTGGTCGGCGAGGTAGCCGAGAATCTGCTCGGCGCTGGCCTGGCACTGTTCGCGCCCGGTGTCGGCCATGCCGCGCAGCTCGATGGTGGTGGCCACGCAGGCCAGGGGGATGTCGGCCTCGGGGAAGTACTCGCGCAGGCGCAGCCAGGGCGCCGCACAGGCTTCATCGAAGGCATCGCCACCGGCGCCTTCGGCCAGCAGCGCCGTTTCGGCGCCCAGGCGCGCGGCCAGCGAGTGCAGCTGCGGCCAGTGCTGGGGCATGGCGTAGAGCAGCATTACCGACTCGAAGTCGCAGTGCAGGTCCAGCACCAGGTCGGCGTCGCAGGCGTGTTGCATGAGCAGACGGCGCAGGCCGTCCAGCTCGGACCTGGCCGGTGGCAGGTCGGCGAGCAGGTCGCGCATGGCCTGGCGGATGATTGCCACGTTGGCGTCGCCATCGCTGCCCAGTTGGCCTTGCAGGTGCGCGGCCAGCGCCTCGGTGAGTGCCGGGAAATCGCGGTTGAAGTTCTTGCCGCTGTCGAATTCGAAACGGCCTTGGTGAGTGGCCTGGAACATCTGGCCGATGCCGATCGGGTTGGCCAGCGGCACCAGTTCGATCACGCCGCTCAGCCGGCCCTGTGCTTCGAGTTCGAGCAGCCGGCGCTTGAGCTCCACGGCCACGCGCATGCCTGGCAGCTCGTCGGCGTGCAGCGAGGCCTGGATGTAGGCTTTGCGCGAGCCACTGCCGAAGCGCAACACGCGCAGGCTGCGCTGGGTGCCGCAGGCGCTCCAGGGCAGGGTATGGTCAATGTGCTGCATGGGAAGCTCCTTAGTGCTTGCGCGGGGCCAGGTAGGCCAGCCAGCGGCGCTCGGCCAGCTTGAACAGGCGCACCAAAATGAACGTCAGGACCAGGTAGATCAGCCCTGCGGTGATGAACGCCTCGAAGGGCAGGTAGTAGCGGGCGTTGAAGGTCTTGGCCGCGCCGGTGATGTCGACCAGGGTGACGATCGAGGCCAGGCTGGTGGTCTGCAGCATCATCAGCACCTCGTTGCTGTATTGCGGCAGGGCCCGGCGCAGGGCCGACGGCAGCAGGATGCGGCGGTACAGGGTCAGGCGCGACATGCCCATGGCGCGGGCGGCTTCCAGTTCGCCCCGGGGCGTGGCCCTGAGGCTGCCGGCCAGCAGCTCGGCGCTGTAGGCGCTGGTATTGATGGCGAACGCCAGGCAGGTGCAAAAGGTGGCGCTGGACAGGTATGGCCACAGCGGGCTCTGCCGCACCGCCTCGAACTGCGCCAGGCCGTAGTAGATCAGGAACAGCTGCACCAGCATCGGCGTGCCGCGGATCACATAGGTGTAGAGCCAGGCCGGCACGCGCAGCAGGCAGGACCGCGAGACGCGCATCAGTGCCAGCGGGATCGCCAGCACCAGGCCGCAGGCCAGGGAGATCAGCAGTACTTTCAGGGTCAGCGCGATGCCACCCAGGTACAGCGGCAGGTTCTGCCAGATCAGTGAATAGTCGAGCATCATCGAAGGCGTCCTCTCACAGCTCGGCGGCTTTGACACCGACCGAATAGCGCTTCTCCACGCCGCGCAACAGCACCAGCGACACGCTGGTCAGCAGCAGGTACAGCCCGGCCACGGCGAGGAAGAAGGTGAAGGGTTGGTGGGTGGCGTCGGCGGCGTTCTTGGCCTTGAACATCATGTCCTGCAGGCCGATCACCGAAATCAGGGCGGTGGACTTGGTCAGCACCAGCCAGTTGTTGGTGAAGCCCGGCAGGGCCAGGCGCACCATCTGTGGCACGCTGATCCGCCAGAACACCTGCAGGCCGCTCATGCCATAGGCCGCGCCCGCTTCGGCCTGGCCGCGGGGGATGGCCAGGAAGGCGCCGCGAAAGGTCTCCGACAGGTACGCCCCGAAAATGAAGCCCATGGTGCAGACCCCGGCGATGAACGGGTTTATGTCGATGTACTGCTCGTAGCCCAGCGCCAGGGCCAGCCGGTTGACCAGGTCCTGGCCGCCGTAGAACACCAGCAGGATCAGCACCAGGTCGGGAATGCCGCGCACCACCGTGGTGTAGACATCACCCACGGCCGCCAGCCATTTCAGCGGTGACAGGCGGCAGGCCGCGCCGATCAGGCCCAGGGTAATGGCCAGGGCCATCGCCAGCAGGGCCAGGCTGACGCTCAGCCAGGCGCCCTCGAGAATGCTCGAGCCGTAGCCGTAAAGCATGATGAGAGTCCTCGTCGGCCGGGATTACTGGCCGTAGATGTCGAACGGGAAGTACTTGCTCTGCACCTGCTGGTAGGTGCCGTTGGCGCGGATCGCGGCGATGGCGGCGTTGAGCCGGGCCAGGTTGGCGCTGTCGCCCTTGCGCACGGCGATGCCAGCGCCGCGGCCGAAGTACTGCGGGTCGCTGACGTCCGGGCCGACCAGGGCGAAGCCTTGGCCTGCGGGGGTCTTGATGAAGCTTTCCTCGGTGTTGACGATGTCGGCGAGGGTGGCGTCCAGACGGCCGGCCACCAGGTCGAGGAAGGCTTCGTTCTGCGAGGCGTAGCGCACCACTTCGACGCCGGCGGGTTCCAGTTGCTCGGTGGCGTAGCGGTCGTAGGTGGAGGCGCGTTGCACACCGAGCTTGTGGCCCTTGAGGTCGGCGACCGGGTCGTTGAGGGTGCTGCCGGCCTTCATCGCGAACTTGCCGGGGGTGTGGTAGTACTTGTCGGTGAAATCGACCGATTTCAGGCGGTCCTCGGTGATCGACATGGACGACAGCACGGCGTCGATCTTGCGCACCTTCAAAGACGGAATCATCCCGTCGAACTCCTGGATGACCCACTGGCATTTCACCTGCATCTGCGCGCACAGGGCGTTGCCGATGTCGTAGTCGAAGCCGGCCAGTTCGCCTGCGGGGGTACGGTAGGAGAACGGCGGGTAGGCGGCTTCGATGCCGATGCGCAGGCTGCCTTCGTCGGCTTGGGTGAGTGCGCTGCAGGCACAGAGTGCCAATGCGCCTAGAAGTCCGGTCTTGTTCATATTCTTGACTCCGGTGGGTAGGGCGGTGCCTGCCATGGCCCGTTGCGGGCGATGGAGCAGGTGAGTCAGAAAATGACATGAATAATTTCATAAATCAACATAGTGAAAATATTTGTGTCGGTCAGGCGACTGACGGCCATCCTGATGTACTCAGGACACATGAATCAGCGCTTTCCCGCTGGTCTTGCGGGAGGCCGCAGGCTTGGTATTTTGTCCGGGGGTATGGCATAAAGCGCCATATCGGCCCACGCCTGAGGATTCCCCATGGCTACCCACAACGTGATCGTCCCCAGCCCGCTCGAGCAGTCCATCGATGATCTCGTGAAGGCGGGTCGATATCAGAACTTCAGCGAAGTCGTGCGTGCCGGCCTGCGCATGCTGCTTGCCCATGAGGCTGCAGAGTCGGCCAGGCTTGAAGCACTGCGCACGGCCACTTCCGCCGGGATCATGCAACTTGAATCCGGTGAGTATGACGAGGTCGATCCGGCAGACCTCGAGGCCTACCTCGACGACCTGGGCCGCCTGGCGAGCGCGAAGGCGTGAAGCGGCCGGTGGTACGCATCTCGTATCACGCCCGCACCGATATTGTGGATATCCTGCGCTATACGGAAGTGAAATTCGGCGCGGCTGCCAGGGGTCGCTACCAGGACCTCCTTCAGGCAGCGTTTCGCGCCATAGCGTGTGAGCCTGGCCGTGTTGGCAGCGCGGCGCGCGATGAGCTGTCGCCAGGGCTCAGGAGCCTGCACCTGTTCTTCTGCAGGCTGGAGGTCACATCGCAGAGAGTTGTCAGGCCGCGGCATATCGTTTTCTATCGCGCCGCAGCGGGCGAGGTCATCGAGATCGTCCGTATCCTTCACGATGTGATGGAGGTCTCTTCGCATCTGGAGCACCTCCATCAGTAGCTGCGGCACGAAGCCGGCGCGTCAGCGCAAGCGCAACACCCGATCCAGCGACCATCTCCCGCCACCCCGGGCGACCAGCAGCAGGAGCAGGCCAGCCCAGGACAGGTGGGTGGGCCAGGCATCCGGGTAGACGAAGATCTCGATCACCGTGGTCATCCCCAGCAAGGCCAGCGCCGACAGGCGGGTGAATAGGCCCAGCACCAGCAGCAGCGGGAACAGGTGCTCGGCATAGGTCGCCAGGTGCGCCGCCAGCCAGGGGGAGACCAGCGGCAAGGCATAGTCGCTCTGGAACAACTCATAGGTGCCGGGGGTAATGGTCAGCAGCCCTTCGACCTTGGTGCGCCCGGACAGAAAGAAGATCGAGGCGATGCCCAGGCGGGCGACCAGGCACAGCAGGCTGTCGCTCAACAGCCGTTGCAGGTGGTCGGCAAGGCGATTCCAGAGTTGGCGCAGACCGTGGGGTGACGCGCTGGCGTGGGTGATGTCCATGACGGCTCCCTCAAGCGAAGGTGAGTGGGCGAAAGACCTGGGCTTGCAGCAACCGGCCGAGCAGGTCGTTGAAGTCCAGATTGGGTTGGGACTGTTCGGCGTGCAGCGAAGCCTGTTCCAGCGGCTGCCCGGCGGCACAGGCATCGAGGAAGGCGCAACCGCCGAGGCTGAGGGCCTGGTGGGTGACGCCTGCGCAGTCACCGCTGAACAGCGCGCCTTCGCCGATCCAGGCGTGATCCGGTGGCCAGGGCAGGTGTTCGCGGCTGTGGCGCCAGAGGCTGTAGGCCGGGTGCGCATCGAACCACTGCCAGCGCACGCTGGCACGCGGGCGCAGGTGGCTACGGGCAAGGTCACTGGCCGTCATGCCCGCCAGGTCGGCCAGTTGCAGGCAGGGATCGTCGGGTGCGCTGAACGCTTCGCCCCAGGCGAAGTCCAGGCGCGCGACGTCCGCCAAGTAGACCAGGCCGTGAAAGGCCTGCAGATCTTCGAGAAAGGCCGGGAACGCCGCGCCGTAGTGGATCAGCCGTGGGTCGCAGGGCGGCGACTGCTGGGCGTAGGCTGCGGCGGCATCGTGCATCCATTCGGGCCCGACCAGCGTTTCGACGCTGGGGAAGTTGGCCCGGAGCGCGTCGACACAGCCTGCCAGAACGGTGTTGCGGTACACCGCGAACGCCGCCTGTTCGGTAAGTGCCGCCAGCTGCGGGGCGGGGCGCAGGTACAGGGCGTCGACGAATGCGGCCTGGAACTGGCCAAGGCTGAGGTTCATGGCAGGTCTCCGGTTCGGTCGAGGGTCGCCTGGGCAATGGCGCGCTCGGCCAGCAAATCGTCGAAGGTGGGAATGTTGCCGTCGCGTTCGATCAGGGTTGGCCGTGGGCCGATTCGCTGGATCAGTTGCCGGTACAACATCCACACCGGTTCGGCGATGCGGGCGTCATGGGAGTCGATCAGCAGTGTGCCCTGGTCGTCATGGCTGTGGCCGGCCAGGTGGACTTCGGTGATGGCCTGGGCCGGGAAGCGGGCGAGGTAGTCCTGGGCGCTGAAACCGAGATTGTGGGCACTGACATGCACGTTGTTGACGTCCAGCAGCAGGCCGCAGCCGGTGCGGCGGACCAGTTCGCCGAGAAAATCGATTTCGTCCCAGTCATGGCCGTCCAGGTGCAGGTAGTGGCTGGGGTTCTCGATGGAAATGGGGCGCCCCAGTGCCTCCTGGGTGCGCTGGATGTTCGCGCTGATGCGCACCAGCGCTTCGTGGCAGCGAGGGAAGGGCAGCAGGTCGGGGTGGTACTGGCCACGCCAGGTCGACCAGGCCAGGTGTTCCGACACCAGTGCCGGGCGCACCTGTTCGATCAGCAGGCGCAAGCGGCGCAGGTGCTCGATATCCGGTTCGGCGTCCGCCGCCAGTGACAGCGCGACGCCGTGCAGCGACAGTGGATGACGCTCGGCCATCCGCTGCAGCCAGGCAAGGCGTGGGCCACCGACCATGTAGTTCTCCGGGTGGACTTCGAACCACATTCCGTCTGCGCGGCAGGCCCAGGCTTGGGCATAGTGCTCGGCCTTGAGCCCGAGCCCGGCACCGATTGTGGTGATCCCGTTCATGGTCGGCGGCCTCTGTTCAGGACTTGATCGGGGTGAGCGAGCCCATGCCGTTGGGGGTCTGGATCGACGTGCAGGTGCCGGTGGGGACGTTCTTCCAGTGCATGCCGTCGTAGTCCTTCTTGGCACTGCCGGCGCAGGTGGTGCCGGCACCGGCCTTGCAGTCGTTCTTGCCGGCCATGGCGACGCCGTAACATTTTTCCATGGTGGCGCCGGTGCCGGCTGGCTTGGTGTCGTCGGCCATGGCGGTGCCGGCCAGGGCGGCGAGGGCCAGGGCGGCGGAGGCGAGGGCGAGGGTTTTCATGGTGGTGCTCTCCAGGGGAAGTGGCCGAGGCGGTTTACCGGCGGCTCATGGAGTAGTTCGTGGTGGGGGCGGATCGGGTTACAGGCTCGGGAAATTTTTTTCTCGGGATTGTCTGCGCCTATGAGATCGAGCGCCGCGCGCGGCGCATCGCGGATGAATCCGCTCCTACCTTGGCCATGATCGTTCGCCTTGCGGCGCCCCAGGTGCGGCATGTGCAACCGCTGTAGGAGCGGATTCATCCGCGATATGCGCACCACCCCATGACCAGGGACGGGTCCCGGAAGCCTTTACCGTTCATCCGCCACTTGCGCCCGGCACGCAGGCAATGCTTGGATGAAAAGAAACCCACCGACGGTGTAACCCTGGCGGCCGATGCAACGAACTAACTCACAGGACGTGCTCAGCACCCGCGAATCGCAGTTGCAGGCCCTGTTGCTGCAAGGGCTGGCAGGCGACACCTTCGCCTATCGCCAGTTCCTCACGGCATTGGCAGCCCATATCCGCGGCTTTCTGCGGCGGCGCCTGCCCCAGCACCCGGCCGAGGTCGAGGACCTGCTGCAGGAGGTGCTGCTGGCGGTGCACAATGCGCGCCACACCTACCAGGCGCGGCAGCCGCTCACCGCCTGGGTGCAGGCGATCGCCCGCTACAAGCTGGCCGACCACCTGCGCAGCCACGCCCGTCGCGAGGCGCGGCACGATCTGTTGGACGACGACAGCGAACTGTTCGCCGCCAGTGATGAGCAACCCGCCCAGGCCAGTCGGGACCTGGGCAAACTGCTCGGGCAGTTGCCGGACCGTCAGCGCCTGCCCATCGTGCACGTCAAGCTGGAGGGCTTGTCGGTGGAGGAAACCGCGCAAATCACCGGGCTATCCAGTTCGGCGGTGAAGGTGGGGATACACCGAGGCCTCAAGGCCCTGGGCAAGTTGATTCGAGGTAAAGGCCATGATGAAGACCGATGAACTGATCAGCCTGCTGGCCACCGCGGAAGGGCCGGTGGACCGCCACGCGCTGGCGCGGCGCCTGGGGCTGGCGCTGCTCGCCGGCCTGCTGGGCGCGCTGTTGCTGACCGTGGCGCTCTACGGTGTACGGAGCGACCTGGCCGAGGTGGCGCGCACGCCATTGTTCTGGGCCAAGGTGGCGTTGCCCACCAGCCTGGCGTTGCTGGGCCTGTGGTTGACCCAGCGGCTGGCCCGGCCGGGTGTAAGAGGCGGTGCGTTGTGGGGGCTGCTGGGGGTGCCGTTGCTGCTGGTATGGTTGGGCGCCGCCATCAGCCTGTTCGGTGCCCCGCCGGAGGCGCGGGCCGACCTGATCTTTGGCCGCACCTGGCGCACCTGCGCATTGAACATCACCCTGCTCTCGACACCGGTATTCATCGCCGTGTTCTGGGCGTTGCGTGGCCTGGCGCCGACCCGCCTGCGCCAGGCCGGCGCCGCAGGCGGGCTGCTCGCCGGCTCCACCGCGACACTGGTGTACTGCCTGCATTGCCCGGAGATGGGCGTGCCGTTCTGGGGGCTCTGGTACCTGTTGGGCATGCTCGTGCCCACGCTGCTCGGCGCCGTGCTCGGGCCGCGCCTGCTGCGCTGGTGATGCGCGAGGCTCACCCCACCCGGGCGCGGCGCCGCTTGTTGCGGTACATGTCGCCGTCCGCGTGGCTGAGCAGGGTATCGGCATCCTGGCCATCCTCAGGGTAGAAGGCCAGGCCGATACTGCAGGACGGCATCCGCACTTCACCGAATTCCGCGCTCAGCGGCTCGGCCATGGCCGCGGCGATTTGCTCCACCTTCTCGTACACGGCGGTATCCGACGGGATATCGGTCAACAGCACGATGAATTCGTCTCCGCCGATGCGCGCCACCGTGTCGGCCTCGCGCACGCAGGCCTGCAAGCGTTGCGCGATGGCGCACAGCACACGGTCGCCCACCGCATGGCCGTGGCCGTCATTGATGCCCTTGAAGTCGTTGATATCCAGGAACAGCAGCGCCAGCCGGCGTTGGTGACGTTGTGCCGAGCGCAAGGCCGAGGCCAGCCGGTCGTTGAACAGCGAGCGGTTGGTCAAGTGGGTCAACGGGTCGTGGTGGGCGAGGAAGCGCAGTTCGTGCTCGGCCTGGGCGAGGGCGGTAATGTTGCGCGCGACACCGATGCGTGCGCCCACCTCGTCGGACCAGAACGCCGCCCAGAGAATATGCACCACACCGCCATCCTTGCGCAGGTAGCGGTTGCGAAAATCGAAGTGGGGCGTGCCGCCCATGACCTTGACGATCGAGGCGCGGGTGGCCTCCAGGTCGTCGGGGTGCATGTAGCGGGTGATCGGGGTGCCGGTCAGCTCCTCGGCGCGGTAGCCGAGCAGGGCTTCGCAGGCGTTGCTCACGAACACGATGGTGTCGTCCCGGTCGACCACGAACACGGTGTCGAGCATCAGGTGGATCAGCTTGGGGTAGAGCGCCTGCAAGTCAACGGGCATAGGGCGGGGCGTCCGTCACATAGTGCTCGATCTTGGCCCGATCGCGTGGGGTGGCTTGAGCGCTCCTGCAGGCCAGCCCGGGATTCCGTTCGCCGCGCGGGGGACAGCATACACAGGGTGGTGGCCGGGCCACCACTGCGGCCCGGATAAAAATGCGCGGCACGGCCAGGAAACTTCCGCGCTACGGTAACGATACTTATAGGCTACTGCGCGCGTCGTTAGGCTGTCAGGCACCGCTGGAAGTTGTGAAACTTGCGGGGCCGCCAGAACTTGTCGAACTAAGAAACAGGGGCGGCGTTTCCAGACAGTGCGGTGTGGCGAGTGCAGTGCTGCCCAAGGATGTATCGAACCAAGCCGCTCGGCATACATGCATATTTTCCATGTAAGGATGCAGAGGAAATTCATGCCATGGCTGAAGCGCAGGGCAAACGAGTGGGCCAGGATCTGGTGGCGGTGGAGGAGGTCAGGTCCGCGAAGGACGCGCTGTTGGCCAGCGCGGCTTTCAGGAAATCGCCACGCATGAGCCGACTGCTGGATTACCTGGTGGAGCAGGCGCTCAGGGAGTGCGTCCGGGACACCAGCGAATATGCGATCGGTATCGGGGTGTTCGACCGCGACCCGCGGTACTACAGCCCGGGAGAGGACCCGGTGGTCCGTGTCCAGGTCGGGCGCTTGCGGGCCAAGCTCAAGCACTATTATGCCGTCGGCGACAACACCGCCTCGCTTGAAATCGTCGTGCCGCTGGGGTGCTACATGCCCGAGTTCCGGCGCCTGCGCCCGGCCACCTGCGGGTTTCAGCAGGGCAACGCTTTCTCCATCTGCCCCTTCAGGTGCGTGGCGCAAGCCGCCGAGTGGGAGTGTTTCGCCCAGGGGTTGCACGAGGAACTGACGCACCTGCTGTACAAGAACCTGGGCCGGCGAATCATCGTCGAGCCCGTTGGCAGGGCACCGCAACCCATGGCCGGTGGGCACCGCCTGGAGGGCAGCGTGCATGTCGATGCGCAGCGCATCCGCACCAGCGTTCGCCTGATCGAAACGGCCACCGGTTGCGTGACCTGGTCGGAGCAGTTCAACGGCGAAGCCTACCCGCAGATCACCCACCAGGAAGCCTTGGCGTCCTCCATTTGCCAGGCATTGCAGGCGTTTCTGAATACACCGCAACAGGAGCGGGCATGCTTGCGGGGGTAACTGAAAGTTCGCCGTTAGTTACGGTAACGCTACTTATTGGGCAGCGGCTGGATGTTTACGCTTCTCCCGAGTCACAAGGAAAAGCCAAGGATTGAAAGTTGCTATTCGGTGACTCAGGTCGTTGGCCGCCAAACACGCGGCCGACATATATCAAGGCGTTAAGGAATGACAGGTGAAAAGATGACCACGTTCTCCATGGATTTTGATTTCACTACGGCCGACCAGAAGGCGGTGCTCAGTGCCTTGCAAGCCCAGGGCTACAGCCTGATGGCCTACAAAGGCGCGGTGGGGCCAAACCAGCTCACCGCCGGTGTGCCCACCTGGTTCTCCGTGCCGTTTGGTTCGATGTTCGGGCTGGTCGACATCGAGTACAACCCGCAATACAAGATCTATGTCACCACCCAGGGCAACATCGCGGCCAATACCACGATCCAGATGCAGTCCATTTCCACGGAGCTGTCGCTGGGCAGCGCGCAGACCTTCAACCCTGACGGCAGCTTCGTGTCGGGCGGTGTGTCGGGTGTGCCGGCCGACAGCCTGGGCCTGTTCAACAACCGGCCGGCCGGGACGCCACCGTTGACCGTGGGCCTTGCCGGGCTGGTCACCACACCGAACGGTACCCAGTACCTGCCTTTCTGCGCTTTCACCCTGAACCCACAAGGTTCGATCATGATGAAACCACTGGACACCATCCTGATGGTGGCGGCGCAACAGAGCCTGCAGTCGGGTAACGTGCAGGCCAGCGTGTCGGCGCCGGGCTGCACCTTCTCCTTCAATGCCAGCACCATTGAATACGACCTGCAGGTGCTGGCCAGCACCTTCGCCATCACCAACCTGCCCGGCACTCCCGCCGTACAGCCGGTAAGCTCGGGCTCGACGATCGGTACCATCGTCAACTCCGGCAGCTGAAAGCGCATCGGTTGATGCCATGACACCCGTATCCGCCCTTGGTGGATACGGGTGTTTTTCTTGGGAGAAGCCAATGAATCGATCCGGATTGATGTGTCTGACCGTCGCTTGGCTGCTGGGCATGCTGGCGGCACTGCCTTGCAGCGCAGGGACACTGCTGCTGAACCTCAATGTCGACCTTCAGGCCAGGCAGTTCCTGGTTGCCAATAACCAGTACATCATCGTGGTACTGCCTGACCCGGTTTCCGAGGGCGACAATGTCGTGGTGGCCTACATCCTGCAGCCGATTGCCGATCAGACCACGCTGGTGTTCGACACCAGCCTCGCGGTCTATGTGTCTTACGTCCCGGTGGCGTACCCGGGCACAGTGACCATGCAGGCTTGCTCCGAGGCGCAGGCGGGCAATACCTACAGCTTCGATGGCACGCAGGTGAACGGCGATGGCAGTGGCCTGGCGGGGTACGTCGGCATGTATTACGACGCGCCGCAGTATGCCCAGCCGGTGGCCACGGGCGTGGCAAGTTTCATCTACCAGAGCGACGATGGAAAACCGGACAACCCGACGCCCGTCAATTACAACAGCCTCAACCCTTACCAGACGCGGTACACCCAGGTAACCGCGCCGACGGTCTGGGTGTTCGTCGCCAGCAATGTACCCGTTGGCAGTGTGTTGCCCCTGAGCGTGCTGCGGCCGGTGGCGCCCCAGACGATGAGCAAGTCGGCGCAGGCGTCGGCCAACGCGACATTGCAGATGGGCCGCTACACCGCGGTGACCTTGAGCGCATCGAGCCCGCAAAGCGTTTATTTCGATGTGTCGATCAATGCCTTCGTACCGGGCAACTACCCCACGCAACCGTGAGTGGCCGAGGTTACGGTATCGATACTTATCCCGGTGGGGCGGGCCCATTACTGTCAGGGCGTGGGTAGCGGTACAGGCTGCACCGCTACCCGCATTCATCAATGAAACAGGGAAGGAAACCAACATGACCGATGTCTATAGCGCCTCGCTGAACAAAGTGGTTGCAACTGGTGGTGCCTACACGGGCGGTAACCAGAACTATGCGGTACCCAACTGTGTGAATTCGCCAGGGCAGACCCTCGTCGTCGGCGACCGCTACACCTTGCGAGACGGTAATCGCCCGCAGATTTCCGTCGAGTGCCTCACCTTGGGTGGCGGTGTGGGTGGCGCGGCTGCCACCTTCAAGGAAGTGTGACCCTGTGCAGGCGCCGCCCTCGCGGGCGGCGCCTGCACTCAACGCGCGTAGATCCGTTTTCCGGCGAACCAGGTTTGCAGCACCTGGGTGTCGCGCAACACTTCGGGCTCGACCGTCAGCACATCGCGGTCGAGCACGATCATGTCGGCCTGCTTGCCCGCCGCGAGCGAGCCGACCAGCCGTTCCAGGCGCATGGCCCGGGCGGCATTGAGGGTGTAGGCCTGGAACATGGCCTGGCGGTCGAGGGCTTCGTCGGCATTGAGCACACCCTTCGGGCCCTTGCGGCTGATGGCCTGGTAGATCGCCTGCCACGGGTCGGGGGTGCTGATCGGCCAGTCGCTGGCGCCGGCGATGGTGGCGCCTTGCTTGAGCAGCGAACGGGCCGGGAAGGTGTGCAGGAAGGCCATGGCGTTCACATACGGCTTGACCAGTTCGAGGTTGGCCGCGTCGGCGCTGGCCCAGTACAGCTGCATCGAGGCGATCACGTCGAGCTGCCTGAAGCGTGGGTACTCCTTGGGGTTGACCATCTGCAGGTGGGTGATGGAGTGGGGGATGCCGCTGCTGCGCTCGCGGCGGGCCTGGGCCACGCCGTCGAGGGCCACGCGCACGGCGCGGTCGCCGATGGCATGCACATGCACCAGCCAGCCTCGGGCGTCGGCGGCGCTGACCAGTGCGCCGAAGCGTGCGGGGTCGAGCAGCAACTCGCCGCGTTGCCCGGAGTTCTTGTAAGGCTCGAGCATGGCCGCGCTTTGTGCCGGCATCTCCGCGACGCCGTCGGCGAACACCTTGATACCAGGCAGGGTGAGGTTGCGTACCCCGATGAACTGCTGGCGCACCTTGTCCAGCTGGTCGAGGTCGGCCGGGCCGGCCTTGGAATCGGCCATCAGCAAAGCCGCGACATGGGCGGTCAGCTCGCCATTATCCGCAAGCGCCTTGTACACCGGCAGTACGCCCAGGGAGTCGTTGTGCACGTCGGCGCCCGGCAGTTCGTTGGCCAGCGGGTCCATCCAGCCGGTGACGCCGAGCTGCTTGTAGCGGTCCAGGGCCAGGCGCCCGGCCGACATCAGGGTGTCGTGGGTGAGGGCCGGCAGCAGGTCGGTGACCGGGTACAGGCTGGCATCGACCAGGAAACCGTTGGGGCTGCCGTCCGGGTGCCGGCCGATGGTGTTGCGGGCTTCGGCCGGCAGCGCGGCGAGGGTGCTGGCGTCGATCCCGGCGCGGGCGAGCATGGCCCGGTTGGCCCAGCCGGTGTGCATGTCGTTGGCGGCGAACAGGATCGGTTGGTTGGCCCACTCGCCGTGGTTGAAGCGTTGCTCCAGGGCGGCGATGTCGTCCCAGTAGGTGGGGGGCAGGCCGCCGATGCTGAGGAACTCGCCACGCCGGGCCTTGCCGTCGTCGCGCCATTGGCGCAGGCGCTGTTCCAGTTCGTCGAGCGGTACCTGCACGCCGGCCAGGTCGGCCAGTGCCAGTTGCAGGCCGCCCTTGATGGCGTGGGAATGGGAGTCGAGCAGGCCAGGCATCAGCACCTTGCCGCCGAGGTCTATGACCTGGGTGCCCGTGGTCTTCAGGCGCAGCACGGCCGTGTCGCTGCCCACCGCGACGATCGTCTCGCCGTCCACCGCCACTGCCTGCTGCAGCGGCTGGCCGGGCTCGGCGGTGTAGACCTTGGCGTTGTGCAGGATCAGGTCCACCGCCGCCAGGCCGGGCAAGGCGGTGCAGGCCAGGCCGGCGCCGAGGGCTATCTTCAGGAGCTGCTTCATTGGCTGCCTCGTGCTTACTTGTGATGAAGGGGCAGGCTAGCCAGGTGGGTGCAGGCGTTAAACGAGTGAACAGGCACAACTTTTTTCCCGTACGGGAAACAATCCCTGTGGGAGCGGCCTTGTGTCGCGAAAGGGCCGCAAAGCGGCCCCGGCATTCTTTGCGCCAAGGCTCAAATCCTGGGGCTGCCATGCAGCCCTTTCGCGACACAAGGCCGCTCCCACAAGGGGCGGTTTAAATCCTGAGCCTCTTGCAAGACAGCTGTTGCCACAGGAATCACGCCAAATCCAAAAATTGCCGTCCATCCATCTCCCCATGGATACTGCCCCGCGCCCCACGCGTGCAGAACAGGAAACAACCATGGACAAAATGACGGCCCTGACCCTCTTCGTCGCCGCCGCCGAACACCGCAGCTTCAGCCGCGCCGCCGAGCAACTGGGCAAGACCCCCTCGGCCATCACCAAGGCCGTCGCCCACCTGGAAAGCGAGCTCGGCGTGCGCCTGTTCGAGCGCACCACCCGGCGCATGGCCCTGACCGAGGCCGGCACGCTGTACCTCGAAGGCGCGCGCCAGGCGCTGATGCACCTGCAGCGGGTCACCGAGGAAGTGGAGCAACTGCAACACGAACTGCGCGGCACCCTGCGCATCACCGCGCCACCGTCGTTCGGCCCGGCATTCCTCAACCAGGTGTGCTGCCGGTTCATGAACGAACACCCGCAGGTGCGCCTGGAGGTGAACCTCAACGACGCCAACGACGACCTGATCGACGGCGGCTACGACCTGTCGCTGCGCGACGGCCCCACCGACCAGCCCGAACTGATCGCCCAGCCGCTGATCGAGAACCGCGTGATCCTCTGCGCCAGCCCCGGCTACCTGGCCCGCCGGGGCAGCGCCATCACCCTGGAAAACTACGCCCAGCACGACTGGCTGTTGCTGCGTCACCCGCTGCTCAACCGCAGCTTCTGGTGGATCGAGCACGAAGGCCAGACACTGCGGGTACGACAGCCCACGCCGAAGCTGGTGAGCGACAGCTTCGATTTCCTGCTGGCCTGCCTGCTCGACGGCCAGGGCCTGCAGTTCGTGCCTACCTGGAGCGCGGCGCCATACCTGGCGCGTGGCGAGCTGGTGGAGGTGATGCCCGACTACTGGCGCTCCCTCAGCGCCTTCGGCCCCTGGGTGCATGTGCTGTACCTGCCGCATCGGCGCAACACGCGCAAGGTGCAGGCCTTCATCGCCCTGTTGCACGCGCACTTGAAGACGCAGGGATTGCGCGGCTGATTTTTTCCACCCAGGCACAAAAGTTGTGCGGGGCGGGGCGATGATCGGGGAGGGGGCACGCCGCTAGGCTGGCGCTGTTCCCACAGGAGTTTCCCCGTCGTGAAGATCCACACGTTCGTCAGCGATATCCGTGACCCTTCGGCACGCGGTCGCCAGATCGGCGAAGCCTTCGCCGAGCAGATCCGCCACACCACCCAGCTGTACCTGGAGTTCTTCCCGCGTGTCGGCATAGCGCCACAGGAGGCCCAGCGCATCGGTGAGAACAGCCAGGCCGCATTGGAGGCCTGGAGCCCGGCGCTGGCCGCTGAAATCGCCGGCATGGCCACCGGTGCCGGACTGCCCCTGTGGCAGTTGGCGAGCCTGAACGCGCGCACCGAGGTATTGGCGGCACGTACCCGCCACAGCGAATGCTCGACCACCGTGCACGCCCCACGCGGTCCGCGTGCGCCGCAGACCCTGCAGACCTGGGACTGGCACGACAGCCTCTGCCCCCACGGCCTGATGCTGGCGCTGGATACCGAGCGCGGCCTGCGGGTCAAGCTGTTCTGCGAGTTCGGCATGCTGGCCAAGCTCGGGGTCAACAGTGCGGGCCTGGGCCTGCATTTCAATATCCTCCACCACGCCAGCGACAACGCCCACGGCGGCGTGCCGGTGCATGCCATCGCCCGGCGCCTGCTGGAAGAGGCCACTAGCGTCGACGAGGCCATCGAGCTGGCGCGCTCGGCACGGGTCAGCGCGTCCACCGTGCTCACCGTGTTTTCCCGCGAGGACAAAAGCCCCCGCGCCGTGAGCATCGAACTCAGCCCCGAGCGCACCGCGCTGGTGCTGCCGCGCGAGGATGGCTGGCTGCTGCACACCAACCATTTCCTCGACCCGCAACTGAGCGAAGGCGAGCAGGTTGCCGACCGTGCCGACACCGAAGGCCGCCTGGCCCACCTGCGCCAGGTGATTGGCCAGATGGGCAGCGCCGACTTGCGCGCCCGGGCCGAAGCAATGTGCGGCGCGGCCGGCGACGCCGCGCCGATCTGCTTCCACCCGGACCTGGCACTGCCTGACACCGAGCGCTGGGAAACCTTGCTCAGCGTGGGCATCGATACCGAACAGTGCGCGCTCGACTATGTGGCCGGCACGCCGCTGCAACTGGCCAAGGCCGGCTTCCAGCGCTTCTGAGACCTTCCGGTGCCGTGCCTACCGGCACGGCCCAGCACGATGAGAACAATAACAATGCATGCGCACCCTGCGTCTTCCCGCTCCGCCTTGCGGACCTTCTGTGTCTCCGGCCTCGGCACCGCGCTGGAGTTCTACGACTTCATCATCTACGGCACCGCCGCCGCGCTGGTCTTCCCCCAGGTGTTCTTCCCCGGGCTCGATCACCTGACCGCTACATTGGTGGCGTTCAGTGCCTTCGGTGCCGGGTTCTTCGCCCGGCCCTTGGGGGGCTTGGTGTTCGGCCATTTCGGTGACCGCGTCGGCCGGCAGAAGGTGCTGGTCGCCACGCTGCTGTTGATGGGCTTGAGCACCTTCCTGATCGGCTGCCTGCCTAGCCATGCCAGCATCGGCGCGGCGGCCCCGGTGCTGCTGGTGCTGCTGCGCCTGGTCCAGGGCTTCGCCGCTGGCGGCGAGTGGGGTGGGGCGGCGCTGTTCGGCATCGAGTCGGCGCCCCCGGGGCGGCGCGGCTTGTGGGGCAGCTTCACGAGCATGGGCATCGGTGTCGGCGGCATCCTCGGCGCGGCAGTGTTCGCCCTGGTCAGCGCAGCGGCCGATGGCAACCTGGTGGACTTCGCCTGGCGCATCCCGTTCTGGCTGGGCGGCACCCTGGTGCTGATCGGCCTGTACGCCCGGCTCAAGGCGCCGGCCGCCACACCCGCGCAAGCACCGGCACGGGCGCCGCTGGCCGAGGCGCTGCGCCAGCGCCCACGGCAGTTGCTGCTGTGCACCGGGATCGCCTTCGGCTACTGCACCATCGCCTACATCGGCAGCACGTTCTTCCTCACCTATGCCACCCAGGCCGGCTTCGGCAGTACCGAAGCGTTGATGTTCGACCTGACCCTGTCGGTGGCCATTGTGCTGTCGGCGCCGCTGTTCGGGCACCTGTCCGACCGCCTGGGGCGGCGTACGGTGATGGTGTTCGGCGCCTTGGTGATGGCGCTGGGGCTGTTCGCCTTCTTCGCCCTGGTCGACCTGCACAGCTTCGGCATCGCGCTGTTCGCCTATGGCCTGACCGGCGCGCTGATGGGGGCGACCCAGGGGCCGATCCCGGCGTTCCTCGGCGAGCAGTTCCCGCGCAGCATGCGTTACTCGGGAATCTCGGCGAGTTACCAGGTCGGCGCGGCGCTGGGCGGCGGCACGGCGTCGAGCATTGCCACCGCGATCCTGATCCTCACCGACCACAACCCGTTGGGGGTGGCCCTCTATGGCGCTGCGGCGCTGCTGCTTGTCGCCGTGTGCTCGCTGATGCTCAAGGAGACGGCGCGCTTGAGCATGGCGCAGATTGATGAGCCCGGGCCGGCTTGCACGGGCCGCGTAGTGGCGACCGAGCTGTAGCGCGGGGTCAGAGCTCGGCGAGCACTTCGGCGGCGGTGGTCACCTGGCCGAAGTGGTGCTTCCACAGGTCGATCCCCAGCTGCCCGGAGCGGTCCAGCGAGGAGCCCGAGGTGAGGTCGGTCACCAGGGTCGGGTTGAGCCCGGCATCGAACAGGGCGAAGCCGGCCGCCAGCACGCAGGTTTCGGTCTGCAGGCCGCACACCAGCACGCGCTCGACGTTCAAACTCTTGATATAGGCGAGGGTTTCGGCGGTCTGCCCGTAGCCGTGCTTGACGAACACCTTGTCCGCCTCGACCAGGGCCACGTCCTCGGCGGCCGGGTGCCAGCCGAGCTGGCGCTGGAACGGGGTGACCTGCTCGTCGTGCAGCTCGACGGAGGCGACGGTGGGGATGGTCGCCGACAGCCGGCGAATGCCGTCCACCAGTCGCTCGGACGGGCTGAAGGTGGATTGCACGTCTACGATGAGCAGTACTTGCCGCATTGATTTTTCCCGATCCAGGTACGAAGGGCGCCGAGTATAGCGCCGAGCGCCTCGTGGGGGGCGTTCGTCCTGGGTTTGAACGTGGTGGATACGCCGCAGCGAAGGGGCGCTCATGCAACGGATCGTGATTCTGGGCAACGCGGGCAGCGGCAAGTCGACCTTGGCCAGGGCGATTGGTGCGCGGCTGGGGTTGCCGGTGGTGCACCTGGACCGGTTGTTCTGGGAGCCCGGCTGGGAGGAGGCGGACGATGAGGTGTTTCGCGAGCGGGTGGTGCAGGCGCTTGCGGGTGGCAGTTGGGTCACCGATGGCAATTATTCGCGGCGTACCTTTGACCTGCGTCTGCCTCACGCCGACCTGGTGATCTGGCTGGACACGCCGCGGCTGACTTGCCTGAGGCGGGTCATCCAGCGTTCGTTGCTCAAGCCTGCGCGGCCTGATCTGCCGCAGGGGTGCAATGAGAAGCCGAACAAGGATTTTCTCGAATTTCTCAAGTTCGTCTGGCATTTCGACCGGGTCAGCCGGTTGGGGATCGAGGCGTTGCGGTTGGCCATTGGGGGGCAGGTACCGGTGGTGCATCTGAGTGGTGCCCGGCAAGTGGCGGTTTTTGTTGCTGGGTTGCCTGGGGTGGTGGCGGGGCGCGATGCGGTGGGGTCGAGCGGCGCATTCTAATGCTCCCCTGCCATCAGATCAGCCACGGTTTAACTTCTCATCTGGGCAGTTGGTCAACGTTTGATTAGCTTCAATAGCTTTAATGGCAACCTGTCCTCCTCGCTTAGTAAGGTCGATGCCGATTATCTCAATGTCCTCAACGTTAGGAAACTTTGGAGAGATAGACAACCAGTATTCCTGCAAGGCGACGACCAGATCATTGAATTTTACCTGGCCATTTTTCGGCGACTCCCAAGTGATTTGACCGCCATGGTTGACCAGTAAAAAAATGCCGCAGCTCGAATTGATGTCTCGAAGGTAATCACCACATAGCTGGTTCTCGAGCCGTTCGAAATGCTCAGGGCCACTCCAGTTTTGCGAAAGCTTCAGTTCGACAGGTACCGGCTCGTATAAGTCGCTGGTCTGGATCCTGTAATCAGGACGCTTGTCATCGGCTAGCTGCTCCTCCTGAGGAACGACGTAACGCCCTGCCGCATGGTCTCTCAGCCAGTTTCCGATGAATTTACGGATCGAGGTCTCTTGGTTCGCCTTCAGGAGTATCTCAGCATAGCTCGAGTCGCCGTCCTCTAGGTCGTGCTTCAAGTCCAGAAGCCGATCAACCGCTAGGTTCCACAGCTCACGGTGTGTAGAGGGTGTGCTTTCCAGATTTTTATGGAATTCGATGACCTTTTCAGGCTTCCAGGGTGGTGTTTGCGAGTCAGCAGTGGCTTTCTGCTTCGCATAGAACGCGCTCCACGGTCGGAGGCTCTCAGCGGGGTGAGACTCTGCAATTTGTTGAAGGGCTAGGAATGATGCTTTACCAGGTGTCTCTCGAATGATGGCGAGAAGCCCTTCACGAGCATACTGGGCATCATCACGAAGACCAGGTGAATATACTCCTCCACCTGTACGATCAATGTCGTCTGCGATGCGAACGTATCTGTGTATCAGCAGATACAGCGTCTTGGCATCCTCAACAGTTTTGTAGTTTTGCCTACAACGACTGGCCGTGCGGCTCCCTACAAGAGCAATGAGGGAGAGCATTGCGAATTTCGCCTTCTCTTCATCAGATGCCAGTGAGTCTATATGTGCTGCCAATGCTGGTATGGCAACACTGGGTTGTGCACCAACCCAAACTGCATACCAGGTCGGCGCGATCTCCTCATTGTCCTTTTCCAAGGCACGCCTGCTAGCAAGCGCGCCGAGTAGGTCATCATCGACCGATGACTCTTGAACAATGGTGAGCGCGAGTTGAAGAGATTCAAGGCGACTAACGGGTTGCTCCAACCGAGCGAGTAGCGGAGCAGCAAGTTCCTCATACATCCAGTCTCCACCCCAGCGAAACCTTTGCAGCACGCGATTTCCGCCAGACTCCGAATGAGGGGCGTCTAGTTCATATAGGATTTCGTGAATCACGACTTCTTGGACAAATTTCGGGTGAAGTGCGAACAGCCTGGGAAGCCACTCAGGGAAGCCATTCAGCTCAAGCAACCCATAGCGAGCTGCATTTCGAGCATCTTCAGCGGACATCTGCGCAAACAGAGTTGGTTCTTCTTTGGCCTCAATGGCAAGACCTGTCAGACCAAAAATCACCTGATAAGGAGTCGAGTTGGGTGCAGCGCCCTCTGAAGGCAATGTTGGGCGATAGCCGCGCCAGAAGCTAATTGCGCCGTCGCGGAACGCTTGAGCAACAGATAAACCGAATTCTGTGATGAGCGAAGACCAATTGCTGCTGCTCCATGTATTCGAAGACGAGGAGCTATCACGCATTTGTTCCAGCAGGTAAGCCTGGCTGCGGGTCATCACACCGGCCTCAGGGTTGTTAATCAGGGCTACTTCAGCAGCGAGACCTTCTTGCCAAGAGCGACGGCGCTCTGCCTCTTCAGCTTTGCGCTGAACAGCCTTTTCTTCCCATTCAGCTTTTTTGATCTCCCACTCTTGCACTTCGCGCGCGGGTGGATTCAAGAGAGCTTCGAGGTGCGTGCGAAGCTCAGGGTTGCACTCAGTTGCCTGCCTGAGCCGGATTACCCATGACGATGGTTTGTCATTCTGTGTGTAGATGTTGAACGCCATGCTGAGCGCCATGAGGCGGTCTTGCATATCCGTGAGGCTCACGATTTCGCTGCAGGCTATGCTGAAGTTTTCTCTGTTCAACGACCAGAATGGTTGGAACCCCAGCAACTGCCAGACTTGAGTAATGGGTTCACGATGCACCCGCCCTTGACGGGCTACCGCAACGTCATACCAGAACAGTTTGTAATCGAGTTCAGGCCAAGTGGGGACAATCTCTCGTAGCTTTTCTCCAAGCTCTCGAGTATCTCGCTCATCGTAGAAATGTACCTGGGCCAGCTTACTCAGCACCGCGAGCACCGATTCGTTAAGCGCATATGGAGCACGCGCTTGAAGCAATCGGAGCGCCGCTAAGCCAGCGACCTCGGCAAGCCAACGGAATCTTTTAGAGATAGCGCTGAAGCCTTGCTCTTTGAGCGGAGGCTTTTCCAAGAGCACACTAAGACCGTGAATGAAGGCTGGGAGGTTATCCAGAGGACAATCAGCTGCCAATGAGGACAGCTTCACCGCCAGCGTATCCCCACCACTGAAGCGCTCTTTTTTTGCAGTTCTCTCAATCGCTTGCAGAAGCCACGGCAGCCACTCGCTGTCGAGCTGAAGACCATCAACCAGCTGAGCTAACCACTCCCGATTAACCTCGGAATCCCCTGCCAAAAGCGCCAGGCGTACATCCACGATATCTTGCTGTGTTCCAAGGTCGAGAATGGCCTTCATTGCGGCCAAACGAGTGTATTTGTGCTGGGCATTGAGGGCAAACTGTTTGACCTCCGCAAGCGCACCCACCACCTCTCCGTGCCATACCATTCTCAACAAGAACCAGACGATGTCGTCATTGGAACGATAAAGGACCAATAGCTCATTGATGTCCTCTGTGAGGTCGTGGTGTGCAAATCGCTGGACAGCCGAATAGTCTGTGATCGTCAAACTGTGGGCTGGCTGAGCCAGTTGCTCGCAAGCCTTGCGTAGAATATTCCGACGGGTATTCAGCGGGAGCTGACCAGGATCGCCTCCTTCAAAAAAGACCTCGGGAGCGAGCTCTTCCAGCCGCGTACAAATTCGCTCATCCAAAAGAGCCAACCATGGCAACACAGAACGCATTGAGGGATTGATCACCTGCAGGCCATACTGAGTACGGAAGAACAAATTCTCGATTTTGACGCGCGAGGCAGCACCACGGATAAGCTCATGCAGCCACTCTGCTGCTAGATATTCCCGGACTGTACGATGGTGAAAGCGAACGGTTCCATAGATGCCTGGCTCGAAAATGGGGCGACTCAGCAAAGCTCCAGCGTCTGCGTCATTCCATCCCGTCAGTACTGAGCGAATTAGAATTCCTTTTTTATTGGCGTCACCATCTGGAACGCAGATTGCTGCCATTTGACCCAGAGTCGTTGCGGCAGCAAGAAGGCGTGCCCCCTCACGCAATCTCTCCGGCGCAATTGGCCTGAATTCGGCACGATTCTGATCGCGCTCCACAAGCCGGCGATTGATGCTGCTCTTCATCAGCTCCAACCTTGTGCCTATGCGATGGTGCTCATGCCAGAAGTCGACGAGCTCCAGGAGATCCAGTGGGCGAGTAGTTAGAGACTCCGCCTCCCTTCGTTCTACGGCAGCGCGGAAGGCTTTTACGTCTTGGACGCCTGCTGCCCCGAGGAAGCAGTCGATCTGCTCGTCATGGATATCGTCCAACGTCACCACGAAAAACGATGCATCTCGCTTGGCTTCGCTTGCCGTAGTTTGCACGGTGCCTTCTACACCACTCCCTGTCGGTGGTAGTGCTTGACGAGCGTTAGCGTCAAACTCAAAAGCCCTTTCGCAGATCGCTAAATCCGTGCTTGCCCGCCAGGCGTTGCTCCGTCCTGTGATCAAAATATTCGCCTTGGCTACAATTGGTGTGATCAGCTTGCCAAGCTTTCGGATTGCCTTCTCAAAATCTCTCGGATCACTCAGCCGGGCCTCGTCCACCGAGTCTAAGAGCAGCCACCCTTCGGTGTCCGAAGTGAGCCAGCTTTCAAACTCCTCGAATGTCCCCTCCTCGAACGAGTCCTCCAATTCAGAAATGACGTTTTCGATTCGTAGGAAGAAAGCGATTTTTCCTTCGCTCCGTAACTGACGGGTAACATTTCGGATTTCAGCAGTTTTTCCTGACCCCGCCTCCGATAGCAGTACCACTCTGGAATGGCTAAGCAAGTCTGGCCAGTGAAGCTCTCCGCTTGTGCTACGTCTGCCGCTTAGGTCGACATCATCGGAAACATCGTCTTCAATGAGGATTTTGGAGAAGGTTCGATCAAGATCAATGAAGGCGTCCGAATGCCTAGTCATAGCGAGCCTCAAAGCAGGTCAGGTGCAGTCCCGGCGTGGGCTGCGGCGGCTCTGCCATCCTACCTCATATCCCCTGCCAATTGACTCGATCAACGACCCTTGAGTCTTGGAAGTAGTGTGGACGAGGCTCTGCAGGCTTAGGCGTGCCTTTGCCTAATATAAAGATCATTTTTCCTAATAGATCCCCTCGTAATTTTCGGAAATTTCCTTCTTACGTAACCATTGCGAACCAGTCCGCCCTAACGATAAATTCTCCAAGCCGCAGCAAAACCTGCGGCCAGGTGTAGGAACCTGCTGGTAAACTTGGCGCACGCACTAGGCGCCCCATCACCACGGCTGGCGCCTTTTTTGCGCTTGCTGCGATGTCATGGCGGCTGTGTGTGGGCAGGCTTCGGCCTGGCCGGGTTCCAAGTTTCCCGGTATTCCTACCCCACGCACAGCTGCCACCCAATCCCGTAGGAAGGATCGTGGTAGCTCCAATCCAAAACTTGGAGTCTCATGCATGCTTATGCGCATTCTGAGCAGGATCCTCGCATCCGCTCTCCGCCGCCCAACCCCTGCGGCTACCCCATCCCCAACCTTCTACCCGATCGATAGCCATTCCCTTGCCACCCGCGCCAATCGGGAGGTGTCCCATGACTGACCACGAACGGCTGTCTTCCATCCAGAGCTACGTCTGGACCCTCGAATTGCTCGGCGAGGCGCTGGTCCAGCATGACGAGATGCTGGAATGCGAGCACAACCCGCAGCTGAGCTTCCGCAATACGGCGGGGATTCACCAGGCGATCCGGATCATCAGCCGGTTGGCCAGTGAGCAGTTCGGCAAGCTGGAGGCGATGGAAGACGGGCGTGTTCCTGGAGACTGATACTGCGCATCATTGGGGCCGCTTTGCGGCCCTTTCGCGGCACAAGGCCGTTCCTACAGGGGATCGCGAACTTCCGTAGGAGCGGCCTTGTGCCGCGAAAGGGCTGCGAAGCAGCCCTCAAGCCGCCAACCGCCCGCTGGCAATGGCCTCCGACGCCGCCAGCATCGCCCGCAGCAACACCGCGCAACCCGCCGCCAGGTCCTGCGGCGTGGCGTTCTCGATCTCGTTGTGGCTGATCCCACCTTCACACGGCACGAAGATCATCCCCGCCGGTCCCAGCTCGGCGAGGAAGATCGCGTCATGCCCGGCGCCGCTGACGATGTCCATGTGCGGCAAACCGAGGCTGCGCGCCGAGTCGCGCACGGCATCGACGCAGCCACGGTCGAAGTACAGCGCCGGGAAGTCGGCGGTCGGGGTCAGCTCGAAACTCAGGCCGTGCTTGGCGCAGGTGGCGTCGATCACCGCGCGCACCTCGTTGATCATCGCATTCAACTGCTCGCCTTCGAGGTGACGGAAATCCAGGGTCATGCGCACTTCGCCGGGGATCACGTTGCGCGAGCCCGGGTAGGCCTGCAGGCAGCCGACCGTGCCGCAGGCATGGGGCTGGTGGGCGAGGGCGGTGCGGTTGACCGCCTCGACCACGGCGGCGGCGCCAACCAGGGCGTCCTTGCGCAGGTGCATGGGGGTGGGGCCGGCGTGGGCCTCGACGCCGCGCAGGGTGAGGTCGAACCACTTCTGGCCGAGGGCCCCGAGCACCACGCCGATGGTCTTGCGCTGGTCCTCGAGGATCGGGCCTTGCTCGATGTGCGCCTCGAAGTAGGCGCCCACCGGGTGGCCGAGCACCGCGCGCGGGCCGGCGTAGCCGATGGCGTTCAGTGCCTCGCCGACGCTTACGCCCTGGGCGTCGCGCTTGGCCAGGGTCTCTTCGAGGGTGAATTTGCCGGCGAACACCCCCGAACCCATCATGCACGGGGCGAAGCGCGAACCTTCCTCGTTGGTCCACACCACCACTTCCAGTGGTGCTTCGGTTTCCACGCCGAGGTCGTTGAGGGTGCGGATCACTTCCAGGCCCGCCATGACCCCGAAGCAGCCATCGAACTTGCCGCCGGTGGGCTGGGTGTCGATATGGCTGCCGGTCATCACCGGGGGCAGTTTGGCGTTGCGCCCGGGGCGGCGGGCGAAGATATTGCCGACGGCGTCGATGCTGACAGTGCAGCCGGCGGCCTGGGTCCATTGCACGAACAGGTCGCGGGCCTGGCGGTCGAGGTCGGTCAGGGCCAGGCGGCAGACGCCGCCTTTCTGGGTGGCGCCGAGGCGTGCGAGGTCCATCAGCGATTGCCACAGGCGGGCGCTGTCGATGTGGTGTTCGGTGGATTGCAGGACTTCCTTGGCGAGGGTGGTCATGGGTGTCTCCTCAGGGCTTTGTTGTTCTGTAGGAGCGGCTTCAGCCGCGATGCAGGCACCGCGGTATCCGGCACCCGCTGCGCGGGTAATCGCGGCTGAAGCCGCTCCTACAGACGTCGTGTGAGGTCAATGGCTCAGGTTCTGGTCCAGGCGCGCCGGACCGCGCAACGCCAGGCCGCCCAGGGCGTAGTAGAGCCCGCCACCAAGCAGCGACCCGGTGAACCAGCCGTAGTCGTAGAACCAGCTGAAGCTGCTGTTGCCGATGGCCATCACGGTCAGCGCCACCGGCACGGCGAAGGCGGCGAAGCCGGCCCAGTTCCACGCCGGGTACACGTCGTCGCGGTACAGCCCGGCCAAGTCCAGTTGCTGGCGACGCACCAGGAAGTAGTCCACCACCATGATCCCGGCGATCGGCCCTAGCAGGCTGGAGTAGCCCAGCAGCCAGTTGGAATAGACACTCTCCAGGCTCAGGTCGGAGACGATCCAGCCAAGCTTCTTGAGCAGCTCGTGGCCCATCAGCGCCAAACCGATGAACCCGGTCAGCCATACCGCGCGGCTACGGCCGATCAGGCGTGGGGCGATGTTCTGGAAGTCGTTGGTGGGCGAGACGATGTTCGCCGCGGTGTTGGTCGACAGGGTGGCGATGATGATCAGCGCCATGGCCAGGGCCACCCAGCCCGGGCTCTGGATATGGCCGATCAGGCTCACCGGGTCGGACACCGTCTGGCCCACCAGCGAGGCCGAGGCGGCGGTCATGATCACCCCCAGCGCGGCGAACAGGAACATGGTCAGCGGCAGGCCGAAGATCTGCCCGAGGATCTGGTCCTTCTGGCTTTTCGCATAGCGGCTGAAGTCGGGGATGTTCAGCGACAACGTCGCCCAGAACCCGACCATGGCCGTGAGCCCGGCGCAGAAGTAGCTGACCACGCTGGCCCCCTCGGGGCGTTTCGGTGGTTGCGCCAGCAGTTCGGTCATCGACATGTGCGGCAGCGCCCAGAACAGCAGGCCGACCCCGACCGCCACCAGCAACGGCGCCGACAGCGTCTCCAGCCACTTGATCGACTCCGCGCCGCGCAGCACCACCCACAGGTTCAGCGACCAGAACAGCATGAAGCCGATCACCTCGCCGGTGCCGCCCAGGGCCTTCCACTCGGGGAACAGCGAGCCGAGGAACAGGTGGATGGCCAGGCCGCCGAACATCGTCTGGATACCGAACCAGCCGCAAGCCACCACGGCGCGGATCAGGCACGGCACGTTGGAGCCGAAAATGCCGAACGATGAGCGCAGCAGCACCGGGAAGGGGATGCCGTACTTGGTGCCGGGGAAGGCGTTGAGGGTCAGCGGGATCAGTACGATCAGGTTGGCCAGCAGGATCGCCAGCAGCGCCTCGCCCACGCTCAGGCCGAAGTAGGCGGTGAGCACGCCGCCCAGGGTGTAGGTGGGCACGCAGATGGACATGCCCACCCACAGCGCGGTGATGTGCCACTTGTTCCAGGTGCGCTGGTGCACCTTGGTGGGGGCGATGTCGTGGTTGTAGCGGGGGCTGTCGAGGACGTCGCTGCCGGCGTCGAGCTCGAACAGGCCGTGCTGCTCGACCACTTGCGATCTGCTCTGTTGCATGGGGCTCTCCAGGTTCTTCTTGTCGTTGTTCGCTCATCGGGCTAAGGCGATGGCCGGAGTACACGCACATATTCATTACCGCACCTGCGGCCCGGCCAGGCGGTTGTGGCCTGCGTTTTCAACAAACGTGCCGGGTCGGCCAGTGCCTTCCCGGCGGGCCGCCGCCGACCGGAGGTAACTCACTGAGTTGCAACAGCATTCAGCAGCGCTTTGGGCGATCGCTCGCCGGGCTGAGCCTTGGTGGGTCCACAGGCACCGTGATTCAACGCGGTGCAGCCTGGAAATTCGCTGGCGCGGCCTGCGCCTTCCCACCCGGTTTCAAGCAGCTGAATTTGCATAAAAAATCTTGACCAATTTGGCTTCCTGTCAAGTGCGTCAAAATGGGGAAGGGGTGTTCCGTTTTGGTGATTCCAATTAAATAAATATAAAAATCAATAAGTTATTAGTTTGGTAATTTGGATATATTTTTTCTTGATGAATATTCGATCAGCAACTAGCCTCGATTCTTGTCAGGCCTGACAGGATTGATCCGAGCCCGCAGGCACTGGCCCAAAAAAATTCCAAGAACCGGCCAGAAGACCGGTCAGCCTGCGAGGAAAACGGCATGTCCCTGTTGATCCGTGGCGCCACCGTGGTCACCCACGAAGAGCATTACCCCGCCGATGTCCTGTGTGCCGATGGCCTGATCCGCGCCATCGGGCAAAACCTCGAAGCCCCCACCGACTGCGAGATCCTCGACGGCAGCGGCCAGTACCTGATGCCCGGCGGCATCGACCCGCACACCCATATGCAGCTGCCGTTCATGGGCACCGTGGCCAGCGAGGACTTTTTCAGCGGCACCGCCGCGGGCCTGGCCGGGGGCACCACCTCGATCATCGACTTCGTCATCCCCAACCCGCAGCAATCGCTGCTCGACGCCTTCCACACCTGGCGCGGCTGGGCGCAGAAGAGCGCCAGCGACTACGGCTTCCACGTCGCCATCACCTGGTGGAGCGAGCAGGTCGCCGAAGAGATGGGCGAGCTGGTGGCCAAGCATGGGGTGAACAGCTTCAAGCACTTCATGGCCTACAAGAACGCGATCATGGCCGCCGACGACACCCTGGTCGCCAGTTTCGAGCGTTGCCTGCAACTGGGCGCGGTGCCCACCGTGCACGCCGAGAACGGCGAGCTGGTCTACCACCTGCAGCGCAAGCTGCTGGCCCAGGGGCTGACCGGGCCCGAGGCGCACCCGCTGTCGCGCCCCTCGCAGGTCGAAGGCGAGGCCGCCAGCCGCGCCATCCGCATCGCCGAGACGCTGGGCACGCCGCTGTACCTGGTGCATGTATCCAGCCGCGAAGCGCTCGACGAGATCACTTACGCCCGGGCCAAGGGCCAGCCGGTGTATGGCGAGGTGCTGCCCGGCCATCTGCTGCTCGACGACAATGTCTATCGCGACCCGGACTGGGCCACCGCCGCCGGCTACGTGATGAGCCCGCCGTTCCGCCCGCGCGAGCACCAGGAGGCGCTGTGGCGCGGCTTGCAGTCGGGCAACCTGCACACCACCGCCACCGACCACTGCTGCTTCTGCGCCGAGCAGAAAGCCATGGGCCGCGATGACTTCAGCCGCATCCCCAACGGCACCGCCGGCATCGAGGACCGCATGGCGGTGCTGTGGGACGCCGGGGTGAACAGCGGGCGGTTGTCTATGCACGAATTCGTCGCACTGACCTCCACCAACACCGCGAAGATCTTCAACCTGTTCCCGCGCAAGGGCGCCATCCGTGTCGGTGCCGACGCCGACCTGGTGCTATGGGACCCGCAGGGCACGCGGACCATCTCGGCCCAGACCCACCACCAGCGGGTCGACTTCAATATCTTCGAAGGCCGCACCGTGCGCGGCATCCCCAGCCACACCATCAGCCAGGGCAAGGTGCTCTGGGCCGACGGCGACCTGCGCGCGGAGCCTGGGGCGGGGCGCTATGTGGAGCGGCCGGCGTATCCCTCGGTGTACGAGGTGCTGGAGCGCCGCGCCGAGCAATCAAGGCCGACGCCGGTTCAGCGCTGAGGACTTTTGGGGCTGCTTTGCAGCCCATCGCGACGCAAGGCCGCTCCCACAGGAATCGGCGCTGTGGCTGTGGGAGCGGCCTTGTGTCGCGAAAGGGGCGCAAAGCGCCCCCTGATAACAACACACATGCACCTGTTGACTGCCATCCCCAGAACGGACCGATGCCTGACCAGCATCGAGTTCAATAAAAAAACGAGAGGCTACAACCGTGATCGACGCCCTGAACCATTTGCCGCGCCCCCGGGCCGGCGCCGACCAGCTGGCCGAGCGCTTCACCGACCTCGCGCCCCCGCTCACCGCCCGCCAGGCCGCCCTCGAAAGCGCGCGTTGCCTGTACTGCTACGACGCGCCCTGCGTCAACGCTTGCCCCAGCGACATCGACATCCCCTCGTTCATCCACCGCATCAGCGATGAGAACCTGCAAGGCGCCGCCGAGCGCATCCTCTCGGCCAACATCCTCGGCGGCAGTTGCGCCCGGGTGTGCCCGACCGAAATCCTCTGCCAGCAGGCCTGCGTGCGCAACAATGCCCAGGAGTGCGCGCCGGTGCTGATCGGCCAACTGCAACGCTATGCCCTGGACAACGCCCAGTTCAGCGAACACCCCTTCAAGCGCGCGCCCGCCACCGGCAAGCGCATCGCCGTGGTCGGCGCCGGGCCTGCGGGGCTGTCCTGCGCCCACCGCCTGGCCATGCATGGCCATGACGTGGTGGTGTTCGAGGCGCGGGAGAAGGCGGGTGGCCTCAACGAATACGGCATCGCCCGCTACAAGCTGGTGGACGACTACGCCCAGCGCGAAGTCGAGTTCCTGCTGGGCATCGGCGGCATCGAGATCCGCCACGGCCAGCGCCTGGGCGACAACCTCGCGCTGGGCGAGCTGCACAGCCAGTACGACGCCGTGTTCCTCGGCCTAGGCCTGAACGCTGTGCGGCAACTGGGGGTGCCGGACGAGGAGGCCCCCGGCCTGCTGGCCGCTACCGAATACATCCGTGAACTGCGCCAGGCCGACGACCTGAGCCAGCTGCCATTGGCCGACCACAGCCTGGTGATCGGCGCCGGCAACACCGCCATCGACATGGCCGTGCAGATGAGCCGCCTGGGCGCCCGCGACGTCAACCTGGTGTACCGCCGTGGCGAGGCCGACATGGGCGCCACCGGCCATGAGCAGGAAATTGCCAAGCAGAACCAGGTGCGCCTGCACACCTGGGCGCGCCCCGATGCCGTGCTGCTCGATGACCAGGGCCGCGTGCGCGGCATGCGTTTCGTGCGCACCCAACTGGTCGATGGCCGCCTGACGGATACGGACGAGGCTTTCGAGTTGGCCGCTGACGCGATCTTCAAGGCCATCGGCCAACGCTTTGACGACGCAAGCCTCGGCGACCCGCTGGCCGCACAACTGGCCCGCGACGGCGAACGCATCCGCGTCGACGATCACATGCGCACCAGCCTGCCGGGCATCTACGCCGGTGGCGACTGCACCGCCCTGGGCCAGGACCTTACCGTCCAGGCCGTGCAACATGGCAAGCTGGCCGCCGAAGCCATCCATGCCCAACTCATGCTCAACGTGGAGGCTGCGTAAATGGCCGACCTGTCCATCGTGTTTGCCGGCATCAAGGCGCCCAACCCGTTCTGGCTGGCCTCCGCGCCGCCCACCGACAAGGCCTACAACGTGGTCCGCGCCTTCGAGGCCGGGTGGGGCGGGGTGGTGTGGAAGACCCTGGGCGAGGACCCGGCGGCGGTCAACGTGTCGTCGCGCTACTCGGCGCACTTCGGCGCCAACCGCCAGGTGCAGGGCATCAACAACATCGAGCTGATCACCGACCGTTCGCTGGAGATCAACCTGCGCGAGATCACCCAGGTGAAGAAGGACTGGCCCGACCGCGCGCTGATCGTGTCGTTGATGGTGCCGTGCGTGGAGGAATCCTGGAAATTCATCCTGCCGCTGGTGGAGGCCACCGGCGCCGACGGCATCGAGCTCAACTTCGGCTGCCCCCACGGCATGCCCGAGCGCGGCATGGGCGCCGCGGTCGGCCAGGTGCCGGAGTACGTGGAGATGGTCACCCGCTGGTGCAAGACCCACTGTTCGCTGCCGGTGATCGTCAAGCTCACCCCCAACATCACCGACATCCGCCAGTCGGCACGCGCCGCCCATCGTGGTGGGGCCGACGCGGTATCGCTGATCAACACCATCAACTCGATCACCAGTGTCGACCTGGACCGCATGGTCGCCCACCCTATCGTCGGTGACCAGAGCACCCATGGCGGCTACTGTGGTTCGGCGGTCAAGCCTATCGCCCTGAACATGGTCGCCGAGATCGCCCGCGACCCCGAGACCCGCGGCCTGCCTATCTGCGGTATCGGCGGCATCGGCACCTGGCGCGACGCGGCGGAGTTCATCGCCCTGGGCAGTGGCGCGGTGCAGGTGTGCACGGCGGCGATGCTGCATGGCTTCCGTATCGTCGACGATATGAAGGACGGCCTGGCGCGCTGGATGGACCAGCACGGGCACGCCAACCTCGATGCCTTCCGGGGGCAGGCCGTGGGCCATACCACCGACTGGAAGTACCTGGACATGAACTACAAGTCGGTGGCGCAGATCGACCAGGCGGCGTGCATCGGTTGCGGGCGGTGCCACATCGCCTGCGAGGACACTTCGCACCAGGCTATCGCCAGTACCCTCAAGGATGACGGCACCCACTCCTACAGCGTGGTCGAGGAGGAGTGCGTGGGCTGCAACCTGTGCCAGATCACCTGCCCGGTGGAAAGCTGCATCGAGATGGTCGCGCAGGACACTGGCAAGCCGTACCTGAACTGGACCCAGGATCCGCGCAATCCCTATCGCGAGGTGGGTTGAGTACGGCGGGGTGGTGATGGGTACCTGGCAATTCTGTCAGTAGACGCTCCACGGCAATGCAAGCAGTCTGGCGCCGTGGAGCGCTGTCTTGTGAGTCCAGGGGATGATGGTGGCGCGCTCCGTCGGCAACCGGCGACAAGCGAGGAGCGTCATGATGCGCGACGATCTGGAGGCAAGATTCCTGGAAACCCAGAACAGGCTGAGCCAGCTGCGCACGGGCCCTCCGGTCGAGAAGCGGATATTGCTCTGGATGCTCTGCTCGCAGGCAACCTGTGGCGACTACAGCGATGAAAAAGTCGACAGTCAGGTGATCAAGGATCGCAGTCGTCACGAAGTGGAATCCTGGGCCGCTGGGTGGCGGGAGTTGAAGGGGGTGCCCAGGGACGCGGCCAAGCATCTGTACCTGCGTTTGGCTGACACGATTCGAGGTTGACCTTTTTGACGAGGTAGCGCGATCCGGGTTTGGTCCTGGCACCGGCTTTGCCGGTGTTCGCCAGCAAGGCTGGCTCCTACAGATGTGCGGTGGGCTCGGGCGGGGGCGTGTTGTCGAATTACTGGGCTGTCGCTGTTTCGTGCAGGCACCGCCACATCACCCCACGATCACTGCACTCGAGAATCGCCAACGACCAACGCGCCTGTTCGCCACCCGGCAACCGATGTGTCTCCTTGTAGCGCACGGCCACATTTTCCCCCGCTTGCCATACCACCCGCACATCGCCGACGACGATCTCAAGCCCGGGGCGGGCTCCGGCCGCGCGGTGGAACAACTGCTCCACCTGCTGACGATCAAACACGTTGCCGGCCGTGCCGACCATGCTGAAGTCATCGGCAAACACTGCCATCAACGCTTCAAGCGTTGCCTGGGTCTCGGCAGCCGGGCGGGTGAAGACCTCCTGGATCAGTACATGAACGTGATGGATGCTGTGTGCTGCGTGGAAAAGGGTGTTATCGAGCATCGTGGATGTTCTCCTGGGGTAGTGTGCGTAGGCGTGTGAGGGGTAGCAGCCCGAGCAGCGCCGCCAGGGCGAACGTCAGGTGATAGGCATCTGCAGGCGGCAGCAGGTTGAAGATCATCAGCAACAGCGCCGCGCCGAGGCTGAACGCCATCTGCCGGTTGAGGTTCCACAGCACGCTCGCCTGGTGGGTCCGCTCGCCGGTGAAATCCAGCAGCGCGGTGGCCTGCGCGGCGTTGGCGCCAAGGCCTCCACCCATACCCATCAGGCCATAGGCCGCGATCAGCGTTGGGGTGTCGGCATTGCTGTCGACCAGCACCAGCAGGGCGATACCCAGGCTGTGCAGGAGCATCCCAAGCAGCAACAATCGCCGCGCCCCGACCTGGTTGTAGGCCCGACCGACCAGCAGCATGGCGACGAAGGCGCCAACGGCGTAGACGATCATGAACATCCCGGTGGCCCGGGCACTCAGGCTCAACACGTCCTGCAAATAGAAGATGTTCAGCAGGTTCACCCCGGTGAACACGCCCGGGATCGCGTGGTAGACCAGCATCGACACCTGCAACCGTGCATTGGCCAGCAGCTTCAGTTCGACGATGCCGTGCCGCGAGCGCTGGTAGTGACGTTGGTACAGCAGCGCGCATGACAACCCCATTGCCAGGCACGCCAGCGCCACCCAGGCCGGATGACCGGCACCGTACAGCGACAGGCCCAGCAGCAGGCAGGCGAGGGCGCCGCTGACCAGCAGCAGCCCGTTGAAGTCGGGGCGTGGTACCGCGGTGTCGGGCGCCTCGCGAATCCACCACCAGGCCAGCCCGGCCGTCAGCAGCGCGAGGGGAATGTTCGCCTGGAACACCCAGGGCCAGTTGCCGCCATCGACGATCAGCCCACCCAAGGTGGGCGACAGCGCCGGAGCGATCAGCGCCACCGCCATCACCAGCGTCGAAACGCGGGCGCGCTGCGGGCCCTGGAACAGGTTGAAGGTCAGCGCCTGGCCCACCGGGATCAGCAGGCCGCCCGCCAGGCCTTGGGCAAAGCGCCAGGCGACCAGGGCCGAGAACGAATCGGCCTGGCCACAGCCCCAGGCGGCCACGGCGAACGCCAGCATCGACAGCGCCAACAAGCGCCGCGCACCCCAGCGGCTCGCCAGCCAGGTGCTGACCGGCATCACCAGGGTCAGCCCGAGGATATAGGCGTTGCCCACCCAGGCACTGTTGGCACTGGCGATGGCGAATTCGGCGGTGATCCGTGGCAGGGCCACGGCGGGCATGAAGATATTGATGCAATCGATGAAGAAGCCCATCAAGAAAACTGTCGCCACGCGGTATCGGTAGGTCATCGGCACTCCTTGTTCGGCGCGCAGCCTAGGTGGCATGGACGCTCCGTGTCGATGTCGCTACCCTTGAAACTCTGTTTGATGGAACTGAACAATGCCGCGCACGGCCCTTCACACCCAGCTCAACCGGGTGCAGACCTTCCTCGCCGTGGTCGATGCCGGCTCGTTCACCAAGGCCGCCGACACCCTGGGCATCAGCAAGGCCATGGTCAGCCAGCACATCAAGGCATTGGAAGAAGCGCTGGCGGTGACCCTGCTGCTGCGCAGCACCCGCGCCATCGCCCTGACCGAAGCCGGTCAGTCGTTCTACGACGACTTCAAGGTGATCGTCAGCGATGTCGAAAGCGCCTTCGACAATGTTATGCAACGGCACAACGGCGTGGCGGGGCGCCTGCGCATCAGCACCACGGCCGAATATGGCGAGCGCTTCATCCTGCCGCTGCTGCCGGCATTCGCCGCGCGCTACCCGGCGCTGTCGCTCAGCTATGAAACCGACTCTTCCCTCAGCGACCTGATCGCCGAACGCCTCGACCTGGTGGTGCGCCTCGGCACGCTGCCGGACTCGAACCTGCGCAGTCGCACGCTGGGTGACTACGCCATCGAGCTGGTCGCCTCGCCGGACTTTCTCGGCAGGCACGCGCTCGGCAAACCCGATGACCTGGCGGGCGTGCCCTGGATTGCCAACAGCAACCTGCACAACCCGACGCGCTGGACGCTGCTGGCGGCCGACGGCGAAAACGTGAGTGTGGGGGGCGTTGCGGCCTACCAGTCCAACGCCGCGCAGGGCGTCCGGGCAATGGCCCTGGCCTCCCTGGGTGTCGCCGTGCTGCCGGCCTGGTTGATCGAGCAGGACCTGGCCAATGGCAGCTTGCAGCGGGTGCTGCCCGACTACAGCCTGGCGAAGCAGCCGATCAGCGTGGTGTACCCGAACGGCAGCCATGTGCCGCAGCGCACGCGGGTGTTCATCGATTTTCTCTGCGAGCACCTGGGCCGCTGAGCGGGCGGTTCAGGGCTCCAGCCCGATCCCGCGCAGGATGACACCGGTCACCGTCTGCACCGCGCTTTCGAACGCCACGTCCGACAGCGCTTCGCCGCCGTTGAGCAACGTCACCTGGTAGCCGAAGTCGGCATAGTGCTGGGTCGAGGCCCAGATCATGTAGAGCAACGCCGAAGGCTCGATCGGCAGGATGCGCTGGTCTTCAACCCAGGCACGGATCTTCGATTCCTTGAGCTTGGCCCAGGGCACCAGCGACTCATCCAGGCTTGCTCCCAGCAGCGGCGCGCCGTGCAGCATCTCCTCGGCCCAGATCTTCGAGCCCAGCGGCCGCGAGCGCGAGTGGCCCATCTTGGCGCGGATGTAGCTGGTCAGCACCACGCGCGGGTCGTCGAAGCGCTCGAAGCACAGCGCGTCCTGTTTCCACACGTCCAGCAGGTCTTGCAGCACCGCGCGGTACAGCTCGTCCTTGGTGCTGAAGTAGTAGTGCAGGTTGGAGCGCGGCAGTTGTGCCAGCTCCGCGATATCGCCCATGGACGTGCCGCCGTAGCCTTTGTCGGCGAACACCTGCTCGGCGGCGAGCAGGATCTTCTCGATGTTGCGGCGGCGGATCTCGATCTTGTGGTTGGCCATGGGCGGTCCGAAGCGGCAGGGACCGCCCAAGGCTATCAGCTTTGCAGGTGGATACCGAGCCCTTGCTCGCCGGGGGCGAGGTCGTCGCGCAGGGTCAGCGCCGGGATCAGGTAGTCGCCGCCGTTCTGCCGGCGGAAGGGGATCGGGGCGTCGTGCCACAAGCCGTCCAGGCGCTGCTCCAATGCCGTGCACGCGGCGGCGAAGGCCGTGGCATCGACGCGGCCGGCGCGGTGGATGACGAAGGGCGGCAGCACCTCGAAACCGGGGTAGAACAGGATGCCGTGCTGGATGGGGAAGAGGATGTCGTCCAGCGGGCCGTTGATGCCTCTTGGTGCATAGTGCGAGGCCCAGCCGCCGGTGGTGACCATCAGCATGGCGCGCTTGCCGGCGAAGCTGCCTTCGCCGTAGCGGTCGCCCCAGTGCTGGTCGGAGTGCTCGCCCACGCCATAGGCGAAACCGTAGGCGTATACCCGCTCGACCCAGCCCTTGAGGATCGCCGGCAGGCCGAACCACCACAGCGGGAACTGCAGGATCAGCGCGTCGGCCCAACGCAGTTTTTCCTGTTCGAGGGTGATGTCGGCGCGCTGTGTGCCATTGGCGAAGGCCTGGCGCGAATGCTCCGAAGGCTGGAACGCCTCGCCCGCTGGCATGGCGGTGTTGTCGGCTGCGTCGAGCACGGCCTTGAAGCCCATGGCGTGCAGGTCGGAGACCTGGACGCTGTGGCCCTGACTTTGCAAATAACGCACGGCATGGTCCTTGAGGGCGCCGTTGAGGGAGCGGGGTTCGGGGTGGGCGTGGACGATCAGCACATTCATGGTGGGGCTCCGGTGAAGGGGGATAGCCGCATCATGGGCTGCACCGAGGTATAGTTGAAATGAATGTCTGATATGCCAGGTATTGCCATGCACAATGATCTGCGGCGCCTTGATCTCAACCTGTTGGTCACCCTCGACGCCTTGCTCACCGAACACAATGTGACCCGCGCCGCCGAGCGTCTGCACCTGGCGCAGCCGACGGTGAGCGTGCAGCTGGCGCGCCTGCGCGAATTGCTCGATGACCCGTTATTGCTGCCTGGCCCCCGTGGCATGCGGCCCACGGCCCGCGCCGAAGCCCTGCGCGCGCCGCTGCGCCAGGCGCTGGAGGCGCTGCACCAGGCCATTGCGCCAGCCACGCCGTTCGACCCGGCCCAGGCCCGCCAGACCTGGCGCGTGGCTGCCACCGACTACAGTGCCTCGACGCTGTTGCAACCGGCATTGGCCACTTTACGCAGCGAGGCGCCGGGCACACGCTTGGCGGTGCTCGACCTGGTGCCCGGCACCTTGTTGCGCCAGGCCGAACAGGGCGAGATCGACCTGGCCTTTCATATCGCCGAGCAGGCGCCGGCCGGGTTGCGTCAGCGTTCGCTGTTCCATGAGCGTTATGTGCTGGCCGGGCGTGTCGACCATCCGCGCTTGAAGCGGCGGCCGAGCCTGGCGCAGTTCTGCGCGCTGGAACACGTAATCGTCTCGCCCGATGGCGGTGGCTTCGCCGGGCCGACCGATGCGGCGCTGGCTGACCAGGGGCTGGCGCGCAAGGTGGTGTTGTCGGTGCCGCATTTCATGTTGCTGGCTTCGGTACTGGCTGGCAGCGACCTGGTGGCGATGGTGCCCGAGCGGCTGGTGGCCGGTGACGCCCGGCTCAAGGTGGTCGAGGCGCCGCTGGCGGTGGCGGGGTTCGAGATGCTGATGCTGTGGCCGGAGCGGGTGCATCGTGATCCGGGGCATCGTTGGTTGCGTGAGTTGATTGGGCGGTGTGGCCTGGTGTTCGCTGGGAAGTTATAGCGCCTTTGAGATCGAGCGCCGCTCCCGCGGCGCATCGCGGATGAATCCGCTCCTACAAATCAATCGCGTCTTACCAACACATCCAGGCATGACTGGCCCGAAACAAACCTGTAGGAGCGGATTCATCCGCGATGTGCCTCGCGTGCGGCGCTCGATCTGATAGACGCTGCAACTCCCCCGGCGAACCTGCTAACGTTCACCATTCCCCACCGAGACCACCCCGCCATGCCCTTCGCCGACAACCTGATTGCCTTCACCCTGGCCGCGACCCTGCTCACCATCACCCCCGGCCTGGACACCGCGCTGATCCTGCGCACCGCCGCCGTGGAGAGCCGCCAACAGGCCATGCGCGCGGCGCTGGGCATCAATGCCGGCTGCCTGCTGTGGGGCGCGGCGGTGGCGTTCGGGCTGGGGGCGCTGATCGCGGTGTCAACGCTGGCTTATGACGTACTCAAGTACTGCGGCGCCGCCTACCTGGCGTACCTGGGCCTGAACATGCTGTTGCGCCCACGCCAGTCGGTGACCAGCGCCGATGCCCAGGGCAAGCCGGGCGCCAACTGGTTCGTCAAAGGTTTGCTGGGCAACCTGCTCAACCCCAAGGTGGGGATCTTCTATGTGTCGTTCCTGCCGCAGTTCATCCCCCAGGGGCAGGCGCTGGTGCCGTGGACCTTTGGCCTGGTCGGCATCCATGTGCTGCTCGGGTTGCTCTGGGCGGTGGCGCTGATCGCCGCGACCCAGCCCTTGGCCGCAGTGCTGCGCCAAGGGCGGGTGGTGAAGTGGATGGATCGGGTGACTGGGGGGGTGTTCGTGTTGTTTGCGGTGCGCCTGGCCTTTAGTCGGCGGTAGGTCGGTTCGCCGGCAAGCCGGCTCCTACCGGGATCGCGGTAGGAGCCGGCTTGCCGGCGAATGGGCCGGTGCAATCAACCCTGCACCAGCGCCTGGATCACCTGCTCGACGCTGGCCTTGAGCCCCGCAACGGTATCTTCCGGATCGCTCTCGACCACCACCAGCTTCGCTCCGGACGCCTGGATCGCCTCGGCCACCTTGGCCTCCGGCTGGCGGTGATGCAGCACCAGCGCCACATCCTGGGCCTTCAGATTGTCACCCAACGCCTTGAGCGCCGCATCGTCCCAGCGGTCATCGGCCGGCAACGGCTGCTCGACCACATCGAGGTTCAACCCACTGGCCAGGTAGCCCAGCCGATCGGACAGGCTCACCACGCTGAGGTTGTCCACCTCGGCCAGGCGCGTCTGGCTGCTGGCGGTCAGTTCCAGCATCTGCCGCTTGAGGCCAGCCAGGTTGGCCTGGATCTTCGCCTTGTCGGCGGGCGCCAGGCGCTCCAGGTCATTGGCCACCACGTCGGCCATGCGCCCGAGGTTGGTCGGGTTGAGCCAGGGGTAGGCGCCGAAAGCCTCCTCGCCCTTGACCGCGATGCCCGGCAAGGCGCCGTCCACCGGCCGCGCCGCGTCGATCTCGACGATGCGGATATTGCTGCGCCGGGCCATGGGGTAGAGCGGGTCGTCGCGCCAGATCGAGCGTACGCCGATCACCGCGTCGGCCTGCTGCGCGGCCTTGTGCAGGCTGGCGCCGCCACGGCCGCTGAAGTACGACGGCTGGCGGCTGGCGGGCAGGTTGGCCGGGGCAGCGCTTTCGAGCTTCACCGCGGTGCCGTCGAGCAGGCTCTGCGCCAGGCTGTGGGTCACCGGCAGGGTGGTCAGCACCTGGGTGGCGCTGGACAGGGAAGGCAGGCCGGCCAGGAGGGCGGCCAGGGTCAGGTGCTTGAGGGTCATGCCGGGTTTCCTTGCAGGCGGGGAACGAGGGCGCGGGCCAGGGCGGCGAGGGCGAAGCAGATCCCGGCGACCAGGATGATCGCCGCGCCCGAGGGCACCGGCAGGTCAAACACGATCGGCAGCAGGATGCCCAGCAGCGTGCTCAGGGTGGCAATGATCACCGAGACGAAGAAGAACCCCTTCAGCGACTGGCTGACCAGTCGCGCCGCGGCGGCCGGGATTACCAGCAGGGCGCCGACCAGGATCGCCCCGATCACCTTCACCGAGGCCACGGTCACCAGGGTCACCAGCACCACGAACAGGTAGTCCAGGGTCTTCACCGCCACCCCGCGCACCGCCGCCAGCTGCGGGTTGAAGCTGGCCAGCATGATGCGGTTGTACAGCGGCAGGGCCAGGGCCAGCACCAGTACCGCGACGATGCCCAGCACCAGGAGGTCGTGGCCGCTGACGGTGAGCACCGAGCCGAACAGCACGTTCTCGAGGATGTGCACGTTGATCTTGCCGGCCAGCATCAGCAGCAGGCTGGCGCCCAGGGCCAAAGACACCGAGAGGAACACGCCGATCAGCGTGTCCGGCGACAGCCCGGTGCGGTTGCGCAGGAAGTTGAGCAGGATGCCGAACAGCAGGCAGTAGCCGAACAGGCTGCCGTAAGGGCCAGTGTAGGGCTCACCCAGTAGGATGCCGATGGCCACGCCCGTGAGCGCGGCATGGCCCACCGCCTCGGAGAAGAAGGCGAAGCGCTTGACCACCACCAGGGTGCCCAGGCCGCCCAGCACCGGGCCGATCATCAGGCCGGCGAGCAGGGCGTTGACCACGAAGCCGTAGGCCAGTGCCTCCGGCAGGTAGCCTGCGGTGGCCCACGCCTGGACCGTTTCGCGGAAGGTGTCGAAACTCATCGGGCCAGGCCCTCGCTGCGCGGGTGGACGGAGAACAGCCCGAGCAGGCGCTCGGGTGTCAGGGCCTGGGCCGGTGGGGCGTCGAACAGCACCTGGCGGTTCAGCCCGGTCACCCGGTCGGCCAGGCGCAGCACCGCTTCCAGGTCGTGCTCGATCCACAGCACGGTGGTGCCGGCCTGGCGCCAGCCGTTCAGCAGCTGCTCGAACACCTGGATGCCGGCTTCGTCGAGGGCCGACATCGGTTCGTCCAGCACCAGCAGCTGCGGCTCTGGGATCAGCCCCTGGGCCAGCAGCACCCGCTGGCGCTCGCCGCCGGACAGGGCGCCCATGCGCCGCTTGCGCTTGTCGAGCATGCCCACCCGCGCCAACGCCGCGTCGATGGCCGGCCGGGTGCGCCGGGACAGGCCGAGGAACGCCGGGCGCCGCTGGCACATGGCGGCCATGAAGTCATCGACGGTCATCGGCAGGCCTCGGTCGAACTCCAGCGCCTGGGGCACGTAGCCGATCACCTCGCGCTCGCCCGGCCAGTGCAGGGTCAACGCACCCTGATGCGGCATCTGCCCGAGCAGGGTCTTGATCAGCGAGCTCTTGCCGCCGCCGTTGGGGCCGACGATGGCGTGCACGCTGCCGGGGGCGACGCTGAAACGCACCTGTTCGAGGATGCGCGTGCGGCCGAGGGTGAGGTCGATGCCGTCGAACTCGATGCGCGGCCCGCTGGCGGCCGTGAGGTTGGCGGCGGCGGTCACGCGCGGTTCTCCTGGATGGCCTGGACCACGGTGTCGAGGTTGCGCTTCATTTCCACTTCGTATTTCTCCTTGGTGTACTCGCCGTAGGAGATGTGGGTGAGCGGGTAGATGCGCACGCCGGATTCACGGTGGATGGTGTCGACGTAGGCGGACGGGAAGTCCATCTCCGAGAAGATCACCTTCACGTCCAGCGCCTTGAGCTGGTCGATGGTCTTCTTCAACTGCGCCGGGCTGGGTTCGATGCCGTGGGCCGGCTCCACCACCGCGGTCACCTCCAGGCCGAAATCGCGCACCAGGTAGTCATAGGCGGCGTGGATGGTGGCGACGCGGAAGGTCGCGTCCGGCGCCTGGGTGACCTTGGCCAGGGCCTCGGCACGCAGGGCGCGCAGGCGCTTGGCGTAGGCACGGGCGTTTTGCGTATAGAACTTGGCGTTGTCCGGGTCGAGCTTGCCCAGTTCGCGGGCGATGTTGTTGACCTGGGCGATGGTGGCACTGATCGACAGGAAGGTGTGCGGGTTGACCACCTTGCCGGCGCCACGGGCGGCGATGCCGGTGGCGGCCAGCAGCGGCACGTTGGCGTTGGACTCGATGGTCTTGATGTCGGGCTTTTCGCTGGCGGCGATCATGCGGTCGGCGAAGTCGTCGTGGCCGACACCGTTGAGCACGATCACGTCCAGGCTGCCGATGCGCTTGATGTCCTCGGCGCGCGGCTCGTAGGCGTGGGGGTTGAAACCGGCGGGGATCAGCGGCACCACCTCGGCCTTGTCACCAACGATATTGCTCACGTAGCTGTAGTAGGGGTGCAGGGTGATGCCGATGCGCAGGGGCTTGCCGCTGTCGGCAAGGGCCAGGGCCGGCAGGGCGCAAGCTAGCAGCGCCAGGGCGCGGAGGGCGGAGCGGAGCATGGGCGAGTCCTTCGGTTCAGTGACGGTGTTGGCGGGTGACCCCGGCGTCGTAGTGGGTGACCACCTGTTGCCAGCCGGCGGCGATCAGAGCGTCGCGGCCCAGGTCGTCGGGGGCCAGGGCGCTGCTGTCGCGGCGCAGCCAGATATCGGGCTGGGCGCCTTCGGCCTGGGCCGGAATCAGCAGGAAGCTGCCGGCCACCTGGGCATCCTGGCTGCGGCCGAGGTAGGCGCCGCTGTCGAGCTTTGACCACTGGTGGCTGCCGCGGCTCTGCTGGCTGGCGTCGGCGACGAAGGGCGGCAGGCTTTCCTCGGCCAGCGCTTCGACGGCGGGCGCGGCGCCGGTTTCCTCGCTTAAAAGGCGGATCTCCTCGACGGCCACCCACAGGTCGGTGTGGATACCCTGTTCGGCGGCGTTGAGGTCGCGCCGGGCGTCGAGCTGGTGGGCGGCGATGGCCACTTCGTCCTCGCGCTCGCCGCGCAGCGTCACCACGGTGGCGGCGACGATCAGGATCAGCGCGGCAGCCAGCAGTACATACAGGGTTTCATGCCCGGCGCCGGCCGGGCGTACGACCTGGGCGCGGCTCATGGCGCACCGATGTCGGCATGGTCGACTTCCACCACGTGGCCGGGGCCGGCGTCGAACAGCACGTAGAACTCGCCGTCGGGGCGCTTGAAGGTCAGGGTGGAGTCGTCGCCCAGCTTGCTGGCCACCAGCACCTGCTCGTCGTAGCCGATCACGTCCAGGGTCACCCCGGGCGCGCCGCTGCCATCGGAGAAACCGCCCTTGCAGGTGATCTGTTCGCCGGCTTCGGTGCACTCGCACATCGGGTTGTGCGCCAGGGCCGGCAGCGCGGTGCCCAGCAGCAGCGGCAGGGCGAGCCTGCGCATCAGGTGTTTCATGGTTTGCCTCCTTGTTTCTCGAGCCAGGCCGCGGTGGCCGGCGATGCCTTGGCCAAGGCCACCGAGCCTTGGTGCATGCTGCCGTCCCAGCCTTCGATGGTGATCCAGATCTGCGCGTTGGCCGGGGTGCGCGGCGGAATCGGCAGCGAGGTGCCCATGCGGTACGGCGCGCCGAAGAACAGGGTGCCGGCGGCGCGCAGGCTGCGCGGCTTGCCGATGCGCAGGTAGACCGCCTTGACCGGGCCGATGCAGGTCTTGCACAGCGCCGCGTTGAAGACCTTGAAGTAGCCGGCCGGGCCATCGGCGCGCGGGGCTTCGTCGCGTAGCTCGGCCAGGTCCAGGCTGTAGGGGCCGACCTGGATGGCATTGACCTGATTTGCGCCCAGGCCGCTGTCGCCGCGTATCAGCCTGGCGTCGGCGAAGTACTTGGGCATGAACCCCAGCGGGATGAGCAGCAGCAGGATGTTCAGGTGGAAGCGCCACTTCAGCCAGAAGCGCTTGAATGGGCCGTGCGGCAGTGCCTGGGCCTGGTTCATGGCTTGACCTCCAATACGTTGGCCGCACGCGCCTTGCGCGGGCGCTCCTCACGCTTGAGCGCCGCCGCGGTGGCCTGGGCGGTGCGTTTGGTCCAGATCAGCAGGCCGCTGAACACCATCAGCGACAGCAGCAAACCGAAGAACGCCCAGATCAGCTTGATCGGCAGGCCGCCGAAGTCGCCGGTGTGCAGCGGGCGCATGGATTCGGTGACGAACTCCAGGGCCGAACGGTCGCCGAGCAGGAACTGGCTGTCGACGGCGCGGGTATAGGGGTTGACCGCGGCGGTCTGGATCATCAGCGGGTACCAGCTGCGCCCACCGAGGCTGACGTGGCTGTAGGCGGTGGCCGGCACCGAGATGAAGCTCACGTCCAGGCCCGGGATGCTGCTTTGGGCGATACGCGTGGCCTCGTCCAGGTCGATGCGCGGGGCCGGCGAGCCGTCCGCGGTGAGCGGCACCTGTTCACGGGCGATGACCGGCACCACGGGCTCGGTGGTAATGCTGATGTGGTTGTCCCCCAGCACCGCCTGGATCAGGAACCAGGTGCCGGTGATCGAGATGGTGGCGACGAACCAGATCGACCACACGCCCACCAGGCGGTGCAGGTCGCCCCAGAAGATACGTGGGCCATGGCTGCGCCGGGGCAGCTTGAAGAAGCCCTTCCAGAACTTCTTGTACACCACCAGCCCGGTCACCAGCGAGGCCAGCATCGGCAGGCCCAGCAGCGAGACCAGGTACCAGCCCCAGCTGTAGCCGTTGGTGAAGGGCACCAGCCACCAACCGTGCAGGGCGCGGGTGAAGGCCTCGAAGTTGAAGTTCGGGCTCTTGCCCTGGATGGCGCCGGTGTAGGGGTTGACGTACAGCGTCGGCGAGCTGCCGTCGGGGAAGGTTACCCCGGCGTTGAGGGCGAAGTGCGAGCCGTCGGGCTGGTTGAGAAAGCGCACGGCCATGTCCGGCTCGGCCTTGTGCAGGGCGTCGAGCACCTGCTGGAAGCTCAGGCGCTGGGCCGCGTCGTCGGGCTTGCTGGCGCGCACGTCGGGGTTGGCGAGCCAGACGATCTCCTGGCTGACCACCGCGAGCATGCCGGTGAAACAGACGATCAGGACGAAGAACCAGATCGGCAGGGCAAGCCAGCTGTGCACCAGGAACCACAGTTTGGACTTGGATTTTTTCGGTTGTCGGGCCATCGGTCGTTCTGCTGGGAATATTGGGGTCGAGTCACGGCTCAACCAGGAAGGCTGCATTAGATAGGACGGATGAGAATGAGAAACCCGTCTATTTAAATGAAAGAAAATGTTTCAAGGCGACCGGCGGGCCGCGCCGGCGCGGGTTAATTTTCCCTCCGTGCCATCCGTTTCCCATGGACGACCGAGCTGTCCCGCTCGTTGCCCCTTTTTACGGATGACCGCCGATGAATGCACAAGACGCCCGCAACCTTGCCCGCCGATTCCTTGAATTGCCGCCGCAAAAGCGCAGGATCTTCTTGCAGGCACTGGCCCGGGAGCAGGTCGATTTCGCCCAGTTCCCCCTGGTAGCCGACGTGCAGGCGCCCGAGCGCGGCCTGCCGTCCTATGCCCAGCAACGCATGTGGTTCCTCTGGCAGCTGGAGCCCGAGGGCGCGGCCTACAACCTGCCGGGCGCCGTGGCGCTGGACGGGCCGTTGGACCGCGCGGCGATGGAGCAGGCCCTGGCCTGCCTGGGCGAGCGTCACCAGACCTTGGCCAGCGCTTTCCAGCTGGATGGCGAGCGCGGGCTGCAGCAGGTGCCGGCGGCGCAGCCGATGCGGGTGGTGTTCGAGGACCTGCGCGAACTCGACCCGCAAGCCCGCGAGGCTACCGTCCGCGAGCGCGCTGAAGTTCAGGCGCGCGAGCCGTTCGACCTGCAGCAGGGACCGCTGTGGCGGGTGCGCCTGTTGCAGTTGGAGGCGCAACGCCATGTGCTGCTGCTGACCTTGCACCACATCGTCTCCGATGGCTGGTCGATGAATGTGCTGATCGACGAGTTCATCCGCTGCTACGACGCCTTCGCCCGTGGCCAGGCCATGCCGCTGGCGCCGCTGCCGTTGCAGTACGCCGACTACGCGCTATGGCAGCGCGCCTGGCTCGAGGCCGGCGAGCAGGAGCGCCAGCTGGAATACTGGCAGGCAGCCCTGGGTGACGAGCACCCGGTGCTGGAACTGCCCATCGACTTCCCGCGCCCGGCCACCCCCAGCCATCGCGGCACGCGCCACGGCTTCGCCATCGACGCGGCGTTGGCCGAGCAACTGCGCAGCTTCGCCCAGCAGCACCAGGCCAGCCTGTTCATGGTCTTGCTGGCGGCGTTCGACGCCTTGCTCCACCGCTACAGCGGCCAGGCCGACCTGCGCGTCGGCGTGCCCATCGCCAACCGCAACCGCGCCGAGGTCGAGGGGCTGATCGGCTTCTTCGTCAACACCCAGGTGCTGCGCTGCCAGCTGGACGCGGACACCACCGTCGCGCAACTGATTGCCCAGGTGCGCGACACCGCCCTGGGCGCCCAGGCGCACCAGGAGCTGCCGTTCGAGCGCCTGGTCGAGGCGCTGAAGCTTGAGCGCAGCCTGGCGCACAACCCGCTGTTCCAGGTGATGTACAACCACCAGCCGCTGGTCACCGACCTGACGGCCCTGCAGACCGAGTCCGGCATCCGCTTCGGGGTGATCGAGTGGGAAGGGCGCACCACCCAGTTCGACCTGAGCCTGGACACCTGGGAGAAGGGCGGCCGGCTGCATGCGGCGTTGACCTACGCCGACGAACTGTTCGCTCCCGAGACCATCGCGCGCATGGCCGAACACTGGCTCAACCTGCTGCGGGCGATGGTCGCCGACCCGAGCCAGGCCGTCTCGCGGCTGCCGATGCTGGGGCAGGCGGAACTTGAGCGTCAGATGCACGCGTGGAACCCGGCAGGCGATGGCTACGACAGCCTGTCGCGCATCGACCAGTGCATCGTCCAACAGGCCCAGGCACGGCCCGAGGCCCTGGCGCTGGTGCACGGCGAGCGCCGCTACAGCCATGCCGAACTCGACCGCTGGGCCAACCGCCTGGCCCAGCGCCTGGTCGCCGCGGGCGTGGGGCCGGAGGTACGGGTCGGGGTGGCGCTGCCGCGCACACCGCAACTGGTGGTGGCGCTGCTGGCGGTGTTCAAGGCCGGTGGCGCCTATGTGCCGTTGGACCCGGACTACCCGGCCGAGCGGGTCGCCTACATGCTCGAGGACAGTGCCGCGCGCCTGGTGCTCAGTGATGGCGAAGTCGCCGAGCGTCTGGGGTTGCAGGCCTGCTGCGAAGTCTTGTTGGTGGACGGCGACGAGCAGTCCCTCGAAGCCTGGCCGGCCGAGCCACCGGTCAACCGTGCTTCGGCGCAGAACCTGGCCTACGTGATCTACACCTCCGGCTCCACCGGCCGCCCGAAAGGCGTGGCCATCGCCCACCGCAACGTCCTGGCCCTGCTGCACTGGTCGCGCCAGGTGTACCGCGACGAGGATATCCAGGGCGTGCTGGCGTCCACCTCGATCTGTTTCGACCTGTCGGTGTGGGAGCTGTTCGTCACCCTGGCGGCGGGTGGCTACATCGTCCTGGCGCGTAACGCGCTGGAGCTGCCTGAGTTGCCGGCGCGCGACCTGGTGCGGCTGGTCAACACCGTGCCGTCGGCAATCGCCGCGCTGCTGCGTGGCGGGCAACTGCCTGCCGGCGTGCGCATCGTCAACCTGGCCGGCGAACCGCTCAAGCAGCGCCTGGTCGATGAGCTGTACGCGCTGCCGGGGCTTGAGCACGTCTACGACCTGTACGGCCCCTCCGAGGACACCACCTATTCGACCTGGACCCGCCGCCAGGCCGGGGGCCGCGCCAGCATCGGCCGGCCACTGCCGCATACCGCGGCCTACCTGCTGGACAGCCAGCTACAGCCACTGCCCCAGGGCTGCGGCGCCGAGCTGTACCTGGCCGGCGCCGGCATCACCCGTGGCTACCTGGGGCGCCCGGCGCTGACCGCCGAGCGCTTTGTGCCCGACCCGTTCGCCGGCGACGGTGGCCGCCTGTACCGCACGGGCGACCTGGTGCGCTACCGCGAGGGCGGCGAGCTGGAGTACATCGGCCGCATCGACCACCAGGTCAAGGTGCGGGGTTTCCGTATCGAGCTGGGCGAGATCGAGGCGCGCTTGCAGGCGCAGGCAAGTGTTCATGAGGTGGCGGTGCTGGCGCCGGATGGGCCCAGTGGTCGCCAGCTGGTGGCCTATGTGGTGCCGGTCGATGCCCAGCTGGTCGAGGATGCCGGCGCGCAGGACGCCCTGCGTGGCACCCTGCGCGCAGCCCTGGGCGAGCACTTGCCCGACTACATGGTGCCGGCCGCGATGCTGTTCCTCGCGCGACTGCCGCTGACCCCCAACGGCAAGCTCGACCGCAAGGCCCTGCCAGCGCCGGACGCTATGCAGGCACAACGTGAGCACGTGCCGCCCAGTGGCGCGCGCGAGCAGGCCCTGGCGCAGATCTGGCAGGCGTTGCTGGGGCTGGAGCAAGTGGGCGCGCTGGACAACTTCTTCGAGCTGGGCGGCGACTCGATCGTCTCCATGCAGGTGGTCAGCCGCGCCCGCGAGGCGGGCCTGGCGCTGACCCCCAAGGATATCTTCCAGTTCCAGACCATTCGTGGCCTTGCCCAGGTCGCCGGCCAGGCCCAGGCGCAGGTGGAGCAGGGGCCGGCCAGTGGCGAGGTGCCGTTGACGCCGATCCAGCACTGGTTCTTCGACCAGGCGATTCCGGCCCGTGGGCATTGGAACCAATCGCTGTTGCTCGACGCCCAGGCACCGCTGGACGCCAACCTGCTGGGCAAGGCCCTGGCGCACCTGCTGGAGCACCATGACAGCCTGCGCCTGCGCTTTGTCGAACAGGAAGACGGCTGGCGCCAGCACTATGCCGAGCAGGCTGGCGAGGTGCTCTGGTTGCGCCAGGCGCAGGACGATGCCGAAGCCCTGGCCCACTGCGAAGCGGCCCAGCGCAGCCTGGATCTTGCTGCCGGCCCGTTGTTGCGGGTGATGCTGCTGACCCTGCCCGAGGGCCGCCAGCAGTTGCTGCTGGTGCTGCACCACCTAGTGGTCGATGGGGTGTCCTGGCGCGTGCTGCTCGATGACCTGCAGCAGCTCTATCGCCAGCTGCTGGCCGGCCAGCCCGCGCGCCTGCCGCTGCGCGGCAGCAGCTACCAGGCCTGGGCCCGCCAGTTGCACGACGCGTTGCCGCGCTTCAGCGACCAACTGCCGTGGTGGCAGGCGCAGTTGCAGGCCGCGTCGGTGGCCGAGCTGCCCTGCGACAACCATGCCGGCGCCCTGGAAAACCGCTACGAACAGAAGATCGAAAGCCGTTTCGACGCACAGCTCACCCGTGAGCTGCTGCAGGTGGCCCCGGCCGCCTACCGGACCCAGGTCAACGACCTGCTGCTGACCGCCCTGGCCCGGGTGCTGTGCCGCTGGACGGCGGCACCCGGCGCGCTGATCGAGCTGGAGGGCCATGGCCGCGAGGACCTGTTCGATGGCCTCGACCTGTCGCGCAGCATCGGTTGGTTCACCAGCCTGCACCCCTTGCTGCTGGTGCCGGGCGACGAGCCAGGCGCGGCAATCATTGCGGTCAAGGAGCAGTTGCGCGCGGTGCCGGACAAAGGCCTCGGCCACGGCCTGCTGCGCCGCCTGGGCGATGCCGCGACGCGCCAGGCCCTGGCGGCGCTGCCGCAGCCACGGGTCACCTTCAACTACCTGGGCCAGTTCGACCGCCAGTTCGACGCGCAGGCGCTGTTGCGCCCTGCCACCAGCAGTGGCGGCCAGGCCCAGGACCCACGGGCGCCGCTGGCCAACTGGATGACGGTCGAAGGGCAGGTGTACGGCGGCGAGCTGGCCCTGCGCTGGGGCTTCAGCCGCGAGATGTTCGCGCCGGCGCGTATCCAGGCCCTGGCCGATGATTTCAGCGCCGAACTGCGCGCCCTGGTAGCGCATTGCTGCGCCCAGGAGCCGGGCCAGGCCAGTGCCTCGGACTTCCCCCTGGCCGGCCTCGACAGCGCAGGCCTGGCCGGGCTGCCGCTGCCGGTCACCCAGCTGGAAGATCTCTACCCGTTGTCGCCGATGCAGCAGGGCATGCTGTTCCACGGGCTCTACGAGTCCACCGGTGGCGACTACATCAACCAGATGCGCGTGGACGTCGACGGCCTGCAACCACAGCGCCTGCGCCAGGCCTGGCAACAGGCGGTGGACGCTCACGCCATCCTGCGCACCGGTTTCGCCTGGCAGGGCGAGCTGCCGCGCCCATTGCAGATGGTGGTGCGTCAGGCCGAACTGCCCTGGCGCGAGCTGGACTGGAGTGGCCGCGATGACCTCGACCAGGCCCTGGCGCAGCTGGCCCGGGACGACCGCGCCGCAGGCTTCGACCTGCATTGCCCGCCGCTGTTGCGCCTGACCCTGGTGCGCACCGGCCCGGCCCGCCACCACCTGATCCAGACCTGCCACCACCTGCTGCTCGACGGCTGGAGCAATTCGCGCCTGCTGGGCGAGGTGCTGCAGCGCTACGCGGGACAAACGCCAGCGCCGGCCCAAGGGCGCTACCGCGACTACATCCAGTGGCTGCAAGGCCAGGACCTGGCGCTCAGCGAGGCGTTCTGGCGCGATCAGCTGGCGCCGCTGGAAACCCCGACCCGGCTCGCCCACGCCTTGCCCGCGCCACAGGCCGAAGCCGGCCATGGCGACCATTACCAGCGTTTCACCCCGGCCTTCAGCGAACGCCTGGGCGCCTTCGCCAGGCAGCAGAAGGTCACGGTCAACACCCTGGTGCAGGCGGCCTGGCTGCTGTTGTTGCAACGCTGCACCGGCCAGGATTGCGTGGCGTTCGGCGCCACCGTGGCGGGGCGCCCGGCGCAGTTGCCGGGCATCGAGCAGCAGATCGGCCTGTTCATCAACACCCTGCCGGTGATCGCCCGGCCTGGCCTGGCCCAGCGCCTGGGCGACTGGCTGCAGCAGGTGCAGGGCATCAACCTGGCCCTGCGCGAGCACGAGCACACGCCGCTGTACGAGGTCCAGCGCTGGTCGGGGCAGGGCAGCGATACACTGTTCGACACCCTGCTGGTGTTCGAGAACTACCCGCTGTCCGCCGCGCTGGCCGAGTCCGCCCAGGCTGGCGTGCGCTTCGGCAATGTCGGCAACCTTGAGCGCACCAACTACCCGCTGACCCTGGCGGTGACCCTGGGCGAGCGCCTGGAGGTGCACTACAGCTACCTGCGTGCAGCTTTCACCCGCCAGGCCGTGGAAGCCTTGGCGGCCCAGCTCGAATGCCTGCTGGCGCAGTTCATCGAAGGCGACGCGCAGGTGCTGGCAGCGTTTGAAACAGTGCCGAGTGATGCACGCCAGACTTTGTTGGCGATGCCACCAGCGGTTCTGGGTATTGAACAGTCGCTTTGGCTGCACCAGCTGATCGAGGCGCAGGCCCTGCGCACGCCGGATGCCATTGCCTTGGTCGCCGACGGGCAGTCGCTGAGCTATGCCTGGCTGAACGGCCGGGCCAACCAGCTGGCGCACCGGCTGGTGGCCGAAGGCGTCGCCCCCGACGTGCTGGTCGGTATCGCCCTGCCACGGGGCGCCGACCTGATCGTCGGCCTGCTGGCGATCCTCAAGGCCGGCGGCGCCTATGTGCCGCTGGACCCTGAATACCCCGCCGAGCGGCTGGGCTACATGCTCGACGACAGCGGCGTGGACCTGGTGCTCGGCGATGCCCGTGGCGAGGCGCTGCTCGCCGGGCGTCACGCACGGTTGCTGCGGGTCGACCAGTTGGCCTTCGCAGGCGATGACCAAGGCGCGCCGCAAGTGGCGCTCGATGGCCACAACCTGCTGTGCCTGCTGTATACCTCCGGTTCGACCGGGCGGCCCAAGGGCGTGGCGCTCGAACACGGCGCGCTGTTGCGCCACCTGCTGACCATGCAGCGCTTCTACCGCATCGACAGCGCCGACCGCTTCCTGCATTTCGCCTCGCTGAACTTCGACTGGGGCACCGAGCAATGGCTGTTGCCGCTGATCAGCGGCGCCCGCTGCATCCTGCGCGGCGAGGGGCTGTGGAGCACCGAGCAGGCGCTGGAAGTCATCGAGCGCGAGCAGGCCAGCCTGGTCTACTTCCCCACCCAGTACGCCTGCCAGATGGCCGCGCTGGCCGCAGGCCAGGGGCGGGCGCCGTCGGTGCGCTCGTTCAACGTGGCGGGCGAGGCCTTCCCGCGTGAAGGTTTCGAGCAAATCCAGGCGGTGTTGCAGCCGCGCTACATCGTCAACGGCTACGGCCCTACCGAGACGGTGATCACACCGTTCCTGTGGGAGGCCGAAGGCGATACTCGCTTCACCTCGGCCTACGCGCCCATCGGCCGACCAGTGGCCGGGCGCAGCGCCTACCTGCTGGCCGAAGGCCTGGCGCTGCAAGGCGATGGCCTGGTGGGCGAGCTCTATATCGGCGGTTGCGCCCTGGCCCGTGGCTACCACGCTCGACCCTCGATGACCGCCGAACGCTTCGTGCCGGATCCGTTCGCCAGCACGCCGGGGGCGCGCCTTTACCGCAGTGGCGACCTGGTGCGGCGCCTGGCTGACGGCCAGATGGAATACATCGGCCGGGTCGATCACCAGGTCAAGATCCGTGGTTTCCGGGTCGAGACCGGCGAGATCGAAGCGCGCCTGCTGGCTCGCGACGAGGTCGCCGAGGCGGCGGTGGTCGCCGTGCCGGGGCCATCCGGGCAACAACTGGTGGCCTACGTGGTGCCATGCCAGGGCCCGCTGGCCGAGCGTGAGGCCCAGGCCCAGCTGTGCGAAGGGCTGCGTGCGGCGCTGGCCGACGACCTGCCCGACTACATGCAGCCGGCCCATTGGCAGGTGCTGGCGGCGTTGCCGCTGACGCCCAACGGCAAGCTCGACCGCAAGGCCCTGCCGCAGCCCGACACGCGCCTGCTGCAACAGGCCCACGTGGCCCCGCGCAGCGAGCTGGAGTGCCTGTTGGCGCGCCTCTGGTGCGAAGTGCTGGAACTGCCGGAAGTCGGCTTGCAGGACAACTTCTTTGACCTGGGCGGCCATTCGTTGCTGGCCACCCAGGTGATCAGCCGGGTGCGCCACACCCTGGGACTCGACCTGCCGCTGCGGGTACTGTTCGAAGCCCGGGATCTGGCGCAGTTCGCCGCCGCCGTCGAGCGCGCCGAGGCGCCGGGGCAGGGTGCGCCGGCCCCAGTGCTGCAAGCGCTCGATCCGCGTCAGCGCCAGCCGTTGTCGTTCGCCCAGCAACGCCTGTGGTTCCTATGGCAACTGGAGCCGCAGAGCTCGATGTACAACATTCCGCGGGCCTTGCAGCTCGATGGCGAGCTGGATGTCGAGGCTGTACGCCAGGCCTTCCAGGCCCTGCTGGCGCGCCACTCGGTGTTGCGTACCACCTACGCCCAGGACGGCGGTGACAGCTGGCAACAAGTGCAACCGGACATGGCGCTGCCGTTCACCCTGCATGACTTGCGTGAATTGCCTGAGGCGAAGCGCGAGGCGGCGGTGGCCGAGGCTCTGGAGCATGAGGCGCGTGCGCCGTTCGACCTGATCAATGGGCCGCTGCTGCGCGTGGCCCTGCTGCGCCAGGCCGACCGCCAGCACCTGCTGCTGGTGACCTTGCACCATATCGTCGCCGACCACTGGTCGTTCGGCATCCTGCTGCGCGAGTTCGTCGCCCTCTACGACGCCGCCGTTGCCGCCACGCCGGCAAGCCTGCCGGCGCCGGGCCTGGCTTATCTCGACTTCGCCGTGTGGCAGCGGCAATGGCTGGAGGCCGGGCAGCTGCGCCGCCAGCTGGACTACTGGCAGCGCACCCTGGGCGATGACCATCGCCTCACGCGCCTGCCGGGCACGGCTCAGCCTGGTGTTGCCGGCGGCACCTGCCAGGTGCACGCCTTCGACTTCCCCGCGCCCCTGGCCGAGGCCCTGCGCGCCTGCGCCAAGGCCCGTGGCCTGACCCTGTACATGCTGTTGCTGGCGGGCTTCTCGCTGGTGCTGGCGCAGCGCTGCGACAGCCGCCGCCTGCGCCTGGGCACCGACGTGGCCAACCGCAACCACGCCGGGGTTGAAGAAATGGTCGGCTTCTTCGTTAACCAACTGGTACTGCAGCTCGAGCTGGACGAGCAGGCCAGTGGCGCGCAGTGGCTGGAACGCTGCCGCGACGTGGTGATCGGCGCGTCCGACCACCAGGACCTGCCCTTCGACCGTTTGGTCGAGGCCCTGCGTTTGCCACGCCAGGCCGGGCGTTCGCCGTTGTTCGCGATCAAGTTCATCTACCAGGAAGGCAGCCTGCCGATGCAGGCGCCGCAAGGCTTGGAGGTGACCAGCCGCGAAGCCGGGCAGGGCGCCACGGAGCTGGACCTGATCGCCGAGTTCGTCAACGGCGCCGACCGCCTCACCGCAGCCTTCAAGTGCGATGCCAGCCTGTTCGCCGCCAGCGACATGGCCGACCTGTTCGCCCAGCTGCAAGGGGTGTTCGAGCGCTTGCTGGCCCAGCCCGAGGCGCCGTTGGCCGAGCTGCTGGCCCATGCGGCGCAGGTCCAGGCCACGGCCACCCAGGCGCGCACCGAGGCGCGCCAGGCGCAGCTCAAGGCCCAGCATCCGATGCGCCGGCGCGCACGCGGGGTCGAGCTGCAGTAGCCACAGTCATCGCCGGCGGCCTGCCTGGCCGCCGGCTTCACCGAACGGGAGAGGGAAATGTCCAAGAGCGAGGCGCAAGCCATACCGATGCTGGCCAAGGGGCGGCGCAAGAGTCTGAGCGTGGACCAGGACAGCCTGGTGGAATTCTCGCCGATGTTCGAAGGCAGCAGCCTGCCGCTGCTGTGCACGCCGAAGGTGCCGGGCGTGGGCCTGGCCCAGTGGGCCGGGCAGAACCGCGAACTGATCGAGCGCAAGCTCGACCAGCACGCCACCATCCTGTTCCGGGGCTTCGCGGTGCAGGACATCAACGAATTCAACCAGTGCGTCGACGCGATCTCCGGCGGCGCCCTGGAATACCTGTTCCGCGCTTCGCCACGGACCCAGATCACCCGTTCGCTGAACGTCTACAGCTCCACCGACTACCCGTCCGCCGAGCGGATCTTCCCGCACAACGAGCACTCCTACTCGCCGGTGTTCCCGCTGCACCTGTACTTCTATTGCGACGTGCCGTCGCCCACCGGCGGCGAGACGCCATTCGGCGATACCCGGCTGATCCTGCCGCGTATCGACCCCGAGGTGCGCGAGGCGTTCGAGCGCAAGGGCGGGGTGCTCTACGTGCGCAACTACGGCGATGGCATGGGCCTGCCGTGGCAGACCGTGTTCCAGACCGAAGACCGCGCCGAGGTCGAGGCCTACTGCGCGAAGATCGGCATCACCCCGGAGTGGAAGCCCGGCAACCGCCTGCGCACGCGGCAGAAGGGCCCGGCCATGGTGCGCCACCCGCGCACCGGCGAAGTGGTGTGGTTCAACCACGCCACCTTCTTCAACGCCCTGACCCTGCCGGAAAGCATCCGCGACAGCCTGCGCGCCGAGTTCGCCGACGACGACCTGCCGCAGAACACCTTCTACGGCGACGGCAGCCCGATCCCCGAGGCGCATATCCGCCACCTGCAGCAGATCTACCGCGACGTCATGGTCGAGTTCCCCTGGCAGAAGGGCGACGTGGTGATCCTCGACAACATCCTCACCATCCACGCGCGCAACGGTTACACCGGGCCGCGAAAAATCCTCACCGCCATGGCCATTCCGTTGAAGAGCCATGAAGTGGCACTGGGCCAAGGAGTCCAAGCATGACCGCCAGCAACCCCGCAGAAATCTTCCAGGCCTCGGCGCAACAGGTGCTGGTGCTCCAGGCCGGGCAGGGCCAGCCACTGGCCGCCAGGCTGCTGATGGAAACCCCCGCCGGGCTGAACCTGCTGGCCCTGGAGCAGGCCCTGCGCACCCTGTGCGAGCGCCACGAGGTGCTGCGTACCCGTTATGTGCAGGTGCCCGGCCTGAAATTGCCGGCCCAGGAAATCCACCCGCAGGCCAGCCTGCAGGTGCTGGCGGTCGACACCCTGGAACAGGCCCGTGATCGGGTAGCCCAGGGCTTGGCGCAATACCCGCTGGTCGCCGCGCTGTGCCCCGGTCAGCTGCTGCTCGGCGTGGCCCTGGCCAGCGCCGACGAACAGGCCCTGCGGCAACTGGCCGATGAACTCGGGCAGCTGTTGCGCGGCGCGTCTCTGGAACCCTTCGATGCCTTGCAGTACGCCGACTATGCCGCCTGGCAGGGTGACCTCGCGCAGGAGGCCATCGGCCTGGAAGGGCGGGCCTTCTGGCGTGGCCTGCTGAGCAATGCGGCGCACCCGTTGCCGCTGCCGTTCGAGCGGCGCCAGGCGAGCGCGCAGGTGCCGGTGGCCGAGCAGGTCGGTAATGGCGTCGCTGCCGCGTTGGACGCGCTGGTCGCGGCCGCGCAGGTCGAGCGCGAAGATGCCCTGGCCCTGCTGTGGGGCGCGTTCCTCGCCGAGCTGGGGCAGCAACCTGGGCTGGTGCTGGGGCTGGAGGTCGATGGCCGCAACGAACAGCTCGAACAGACGCTGGGGCATTTCGCCCGGCAACTGCCGCTGGTGCTGAGTTTCGACAGCACCCGTGGCCTGGGCGAGCAATTGCCTGGCCTGGCAGGTCAATTGAGCCAGGCCCGCGCCTGGCTGGACTGCCTCGACGAGGCCGACCTTGGCGAGGCCGCCGTGCCGGCCTATGCCTGTGGTCTGCGCAACCAGGCGCCGGACGACCGTGTGCAGCTGGAACTGGACTGCCCACGCGCGCAGAAGCTGTTGCTGCGGGTCGATGGGCAATTGCTGCGCCTGTCCAGCCCGGCCGGCCGCTATGCCGTCGAGCAACTGGCGGCCTGGCTGGCGCAATTCGATACCTTCGCCGGTGCCTTGGCCAAGGACCTCGATCAACCCCTGGCACGCCTGGCCACGGTCGATGCCGCCCAGCAGGCGCAACTGCTCGCGCGCTTCGACCGCAGCGACGCGCTGGAGGCCGTGCCGGGCCAGACCCTGCATGGCCTGTTCGAGCTGGCGGCGACCAAGCAGCCGCAGCACATCGCCCTGCACGTGGGCGAGCAGACCCTCGACTACGCCACCCTCGACCAGCACGCCAACGGCCTGGCCGCCGTCCTGCGCCAGCGCGGTGTTGGCGCCGACAGCGTGGTGGCGGTGTATGGCGAGCGCTCGGTGGAGATCGTCGTCACCCTGCTGGCGATCCTCAAGGCCGGTGGCGCCTACCTGCCGCTGGACCCCAGCTACCCGGCCGATCGCCTGTCGTTCATGCTTCATGACGCCAAGGCCCACAGCCTGATCACCCTGCGGCCGCTGGCCGAAGGCATCGAAGTGGCCGACGGCGTCGAGCGCCTGGCCCTGGAAGGCGGCCTGCCACCGGCCCAGGCCGAGGCGCCGCAGGCGCCCATCAGCGCCGATAACCTGGCCTACGTGATCTACACCTCCGGCTCCACCGGCAAGCCCAAGGGCGTGATGATCAGCCATGCCAATGCCTGCGCCTCGACCCGCGCCCGCGCGGCGTTCTACCAGGCGCCGCTGCGTCGCTTCCTGATGCTGTCGTCGTTCTCCTTCGACAGCTCCGTGGCCGGGATCTTCTGGACCCTGGGGCAGGGCGGCACGCTGTACCTGCCCGAAGAAGAGGCGCACAAGGATCCGGTGCGCCTGGCAGCGCTGGTCGAAGGCGAGGCGATCAGCCACTTCCTGGCCCTGCCGTCGTTCTACGCGCAGATCCTCGAGCACCTGCGCCAGCCTGAGCTGGCCTGCGTGATCGTGGCCGGCGAGGCCTGCCCGGTGGACCTGCCTGCCGCCCATTATCAGCGTCTACCGCACACCTTGCTGGTCAACGAATACGGGCCGTCGGAGAGCGCGGTCTGGTGCTCGGCCCATGCCGTGGAACAACAACCGCCCCACGAGCGCATCTCGATCGGCGGCGCCATCGCCGGTGCGCGCCTGCGGGTGCTGGACCGCGATGGCGAGCTGGTCGGCTTTGGCCGTGAAGGCGAGCTGTTCGTCGGTGGCCCGGGCCTGGCCCGGGGTTACCTGCAGCGTCCCAGCCTGACCGCCAGCCGCTTCGTGCCGGACCCGTTTGCCCGCACGCCGGGCGAGCGTCTGTACCGCACCGGCGACCGGGTCAGCCCGGGCACCGACGCGACCCTGGACTACCTCGGGCGCCTGGATTTCCAGCTCAAGCTGCGCGGTTTCCGTGTCGAGCTGGGCGAGATCGAAGCGCGCCTGGCGCAGTTGCCTGACGTGCGCGAGGCGGCGGTCGTCGTGCGCGAGACCGGTGGCGGCGCCCAGCTGGCGGCGTTTGTGGTCTTGGCCGAAACCGCTGCGGGCGGCGTGGAGATCCAGCTGCTGGAGCGTCTGCGTGAACAGTTGCCGGAATACATGGTGCCGGCTTACCTGCGCGCCCTCGACCGCTTGCCGCTGACCCCCAACGGCAAGCTCGACCGCAATGCACTGGCCGCCGTGCAGGCCGAGAGCCGCGAATACCAGGCACCGCGCAACGAACTGGAAGCAACCCTGGCGCAGATCTGGCAGGAGGCCCTGCAACTGGAACGGGTCGGTGTGCACGACAACTTCTTCGCCCTGGGCGGCCACTCGCTGCTGGCCACGCGGATCCGCTCGCAAGTGCAGGCCCAGTTGAACCTGGACCTGCCGCTGCGGGTGTTCTTCGAGGGCGAGACCGTGGCGTTGCTGGCCGAGCAGGTTGAGCGACATCGTGGCTCCGGCGCCAGCGACGCCAAGGCCGATGCCCTGGAAGCGCTGTTCGATGCGGTGGAGGACGTATGACCCAGCTGTCCGACCGCATGCAGGCCCTGGCCAGGCGCTTCGCCGCCCTGGCCCCGCAGGAGCAGAAAGCGCTGCAAGGGCGCATGCGTGAACAGGGGCTGTCGTTCGACCTGCTGCCGATTCCGGCACGCGAGGATGACCAGCCGGTGCAGGCGTCGTTCGCTCAGCAGCGGCTGTGGCTGCTGTGGCAGCTCGACCCGCAGTCCAGCGCCTACAACCAGCCGGCGTTGCTGCGTGTGCGCGGTGACTTCGACCGCCAGCGCCTGGCGCGCAGCCTGCAGGCGCTGGTGGCGCGCCACGAGGCGCTGCGCACCAACTTCCGCCAGGACGAGCAGCGCGTGCTGCAGGTGATCCATGGCTTGCGCGAGGTCGAGGTGGACGAGCAGGACCTGCGCCAGGCCAGCGCCCAACAACTGCAGGACGTCATCGCCGAGCGCTCGGCGCGGCCGTTCGACCTGGAGCGTGACCTGCTGTTGCGCGCCAGCTTGCTGCGTACCGGCGAGACGGAGTGGGTGCTGGTGTTCTGCACCCACCACATCGTCACCGATGCCTGGTCGATGCCGATCCTGGTCAACGAGGTGCTGGGTCACTACCAGTCCCAGGCCGACGTCGCGCCGCTGGCCATCCAGTACGCCGACCACGCCCGCTGGCAGCGCCTGTGGTTGGAGGCCGGCGAGGCCGAGCGTCAGTTGGGCTACTGGCGCGAGCGGCTGGGCGCGGCGGACGACGAGTTGGAGCTGCCGTTCGATCATCCGCGCCCGGCGCGCCGCGGGCAGCAGGGGGCGCGGGTGGCCGTGGCCTTGCCCGATGGCCTGGGCGCGTCGCTGCGCCGCGTTGCCGCCGAGCATGGCTGCACGCCGTTCATGGTGCTGCTGGCCAGCTTGCAGGTACTGCTGTTCCGCTACAGCGGCAGCGAGGTGGTGCGGGTCGGCACGCCGGTGGCCAACCGCACCCGCGCCGAAGTCGAGGCGTTGATCGGTTTCTTCGTCAACACCCAGGTGCTGCAGGTCGAGCTGGACGGTCGCCAGCCGTTCAGCGCGGTGCTGGCCCAGGTGCGCCAACGGGTGATGGAGGCCCAGGCCAACCAGGACCTGCCGTTCGAACACCTGGTCGATGCCCTGCAACCGCAGCGCAGCCTCGACCGCACGCCGCTGTTCCAGGTGCTGTTCAATCACCAGGCGAGCCGTGGCGAGGCGGTGAGCTGGCAACTGCCCGGCGTCGAGCTGGCGCCACTGGAACTGACCCGCGAATTCGCCCGTTTCGACCTGACCCTCAGCACCGAGGAGCAGGGCGATCAGCTCAAGGCGTCGTGGCTGTACGCCTGCGACCTGTTCGAGGCCGCTACCATCGAACGCCTTGGCCAGCACTGGGCGCTGCTGTTGGAGCAGGCCCTGGCCGAACCCGGCCAGGCCATCGAGGCGCTGCGCCTCGAAGCGCCGACTGCGCCTGTTCAGGCCGAGCCGGCAAGTGCGGCCAGCACCTGGTTGCACCAGCGTTTCGCAGCCCAGGCCGCGGCGCATCCCGAGCGCCTGGCGCTGGTCGACGGCCCGCGCTCGCTGAGCTATGCCGCCCTTGACGCCCGTGCCAATCACCTGGCCGCACGCTTGATCGCGCGCGGAGTGACGCCTCGCTCGCTGGTGGCACTGAGCGCCGAGCGCCGCCTGGAAACCCTGGTCGGCCTGCTCGCCGTGCTCAAGGCCGGCGCCTGCTACGTGGCCCTCGACCCACAGTTCCCGCGTGAACGCTTGGGCCAGATGCTTGAAGACAGTGGCGCGCAGTTGGTCCTGGCGCCCTCCGACCAGTTCGAACGCTTCAGCGGGTTCGAGGGTGTCGCCACCTGCCTGCTGGACGATGCCCTGCAAGCCCCAGAATGCGCCGAGGCCGCCCCGGCCATCGAAGTATTCGGTGACGACCTGGCCTATGTGATCTTCACCTCGGGTTCTACCGGCCGTCCCAAGGCCGTGGGCGTGGGCCACGGGGCCCTGGCCAACTACCTCGACGGTATCGAACAACGCCTGCCGCTGGCCGACGTGCGCAGCATGGCGCTGGTCTCGACCCTGGCCGCCGACCTCGGCCACACCGTACTGTTCGGCGCCCTGGCGGCAGGCCGCACCCTGCACCTGGTGGACGCCGACACGGCGGTCGACGGCCAGGCGTTCGCCGCCTACATGAGCGCGCATGCCGTCGACGCGCTGAAGATCGTGCCATCGCACCTGGCCGCGCTGCTGGCCGGCGACAATGCCGCCGTGCTGCCGCGCCGCTGCCTGGTGCTCGGCGGCGAGGCCAGCCCGCCCGCGTTGCTGCAACGTGTCCAGGCCCTGGCGCCGCAGTGCCGCCTGGCCAACCATTACGGCCCGACCGAGACCACCGTCGGCGCCTTCACCTGCCAGCTCGACGATGTGCGGGTCGCGCCGCCCCTGGGCGCGCCGTTGCCCAACCTGCGTGCCCATGTGCTCGACGCCGCCTTGAACGCGGCGCCGGTCGGTGGCCAGGGCGAGCTGTACCTCGGTGGCGCGGGCCTGGCCCGGGGATATCTGGGCCAGCCGGGGCTGACCGCCGAGCGTTTCGTGCCCGACCCGTTCGGCGCGGCCGGGCAGCGCCTGTACCGCACCGGCGACCGCGTGCGCCAGTATGCCGACGGCGCCTTGCGCTACCAGGGCCGTGCCGACCAGCAACTGAAGATTCGCGGCTACCGGGTCGAGCCCGGCGAAATCGAACGCCAACTGCTCGCTCATCCTGCGGTGGGTGAGTGCGTGGTGGTCGGCCAGCCCGGTGCCAACGGCCTGCAACTGGTCGTCTATGTGGTGGCCAAGGGCGCCGAAGTGGTGGCTGCCGAGGCGCTCAAGGCGTTCCTGCGCGAGCGCGTCTCGGCACACCAGGTACCCGCCCATGTGCTGACCCTGGCGGCGCTGCCGCTGACCGCCAACGGCAAGCTCGACCGCCGCGCCTTGCCATTGCCGGCGCCGAATGCCGCCAAGGCCGCTGGCCAGGCACCGCGCGATGCGCTGCAAGCGGGCCTGCTGGCGGTCTGGCAGCAGGTGCTGGGGCGCGAAGACATTGGTGTCGACGACAACTTCTTCGAACTGGGCGGCGACTCGATCATCGCCATCCAGATGGTCAGCCGGGCGCGCAAGGCAGGCCTGAACCTGGCCGCCCGCGATGTATTTGCCCACCAGACCATTGCCACGCTGGCGCTGGTGACGCGTGAACAGGCACAGCAGGTCATCGACCAGGGGCCGGTGCAGGGCGAGGTGCCGCTGACGCCGATCCAGCAAGGTTTCTTCGAAGGCCGCATTCCCCAGCAGCACCACTGGAACCAGGCCGTGCTGTTGCAGCCCGAACGACGGCTCGACGCGCAGTGGCTGGAAGGCGCGTTACAGCGCCTGGTGCGTCACCATGACGCCCTGCGCCTGCGGTTTGCCGCCGAGGGCGAGGGCTGGCGCCAGTGGCACGGCCCTCTCGACGAGCAACCGCTGCTGTGGCAGCGCGACGTGGCGAACGACGAGCAGTTGCAGGCCTGTTGCGAACAGGCCCAGGCTAGCCTCGACCTTGGTGAAGGGCCGCTGTTGCGTGCCGTGCTGGCCACTCAGGCCGATGGCAGTCAACGCCTGCTGCTGGTGATTCACCATCTGGTGGTCGACGGCGTGTCCTGGCGGATCCTGTTGGAAGACCTGCAGCAGATCTACACGGCGTTGGCCTTGGGCCGCGAACCGGAGTTGCCGGCCAAGACCAGCGCCTGGCGTGACTGGGCCACGCGCTTGGCTGGGTATGCCGGCAGCGAGTCCGTGGCGGGCGAACTGGCGGGTTGGCTGGCGCGCCTGCAAGGCGCCGACGCCGCGCTGCCGTGCGACGACCCGGCCGGCTCGCTGGAGCAGCGCCACGCCCAGGTGGTCAATGGGCAACTGCCCCAGGAGCGAACCCGTGAATTGCTGCAGGCCGCCGGCAGCGCCTACCGCACCCAGATCAACGACCTGCTGCTGGCCGCGCTGGCCCAGGCCGTGAACCGCTGGAGCGGGCGCCCCGATGTGCTGGTACGCCTGGAAGGGCACGGTCGCGAAGACCTGTTCGAGGACATCGATCTGTCGCGCACCGTGGGCTGGTTCACCAGCCTCTATCCGGTGCGCCTGACGCCGCACATGGCGCCAGGTGACTGCATCAAGGCGGTCAAGGAGCAGTTGCGCGCCATACCCGGCAATGGCCTGGGCTTCGGCCTGCTGCGCCATCTTGCGGCGCCTGAAAAGCGCCAGGCGCTGGCGGCCTTGCCGGTGCCGCGCATCACCTTCAACTACCTCGGCCAGCTCGACCAGGGCTTTGACGCCGACGCCTGGCTGCGCCCCTGCGCCGGCCCCAGCGGCGACACCCGCGCCGCCGCCGCGCCCCTGGGCAACTGGCTGACGCTCAACGCCCAGGTCTACCAGGGGTGCCTGGGGCTGAGCTGGACGTTCAGCGGACAGATGTTCGCCCGCGAGCGTATCGAACAGCTCAACGGCCTCTACCTCGAAGCCTTGCAGGGCCTGATCCAGCATTGCTGCCTCGACGGCGGCGAGGGTGTCACGCCTTCGGACTTCCCCCTGGCCGGCCTGGCCCAGGCGCAGCTCGATGCCTTGCCAGTGGCGCCTTCGGCCATCGCCGACGTGCTGCCCCTGACGCCGATGCAGCAGGGCATGCTGTTCCACAGCCTCTACCAGCCGGCCGGCAGCGCCTACCTCAACCAGATGCGCCTGCAGGTGCAGGGCCTGGATGTCGAGCGCTTCGTCCAGGCCTGGCAGGCCTGCGTCGACCGCCATGACGTGCTGCGCGCCAGCTTCCACTGGCAGCATGGGCTGGAGCAGCCGCTGCAGGTGGTGCACAAGCACCTGGCCGTTCCCCGCGAGCTGCACGACTGGCGCGGTCGCGATGATCTGGCCAGTGCCCTGGACGCACTGGCGGCCAGCGACCTGGCGCGTGCCTTCGAGCTCGACCAGGCGCCGTTGCTGCGCCTTGTCGTGGTGCGTACCGGCGAGGACGACTGGCACCTGATCCAGACCACCCACCATATCCTGCTGGACGGCTGGAGCAGCTCGCGCCTGCTGGGTGAGGTGCTGCAACGTTACGCCGGGCAGGACTGCAGCACACCGGCCAGTAGCTACCGCCCTTACCTGGGGTGGCTGGCGAAGCAACCGGCGGACGCCAGCGAGGCGTTCTGGAAAGCGCGCCTGGCCGAGCTGGCGGAGCCCACCCGGCTGGCCGATGCACTGGCCGATGGCAGCGAGCGAGAGGCCGCGCCGGGCAGCTTCGCCGAGCGCGTCAGCCGCCTGGGCGTGGCTGACACCGCACGGCTGAAAGCCTTCGCCAGGCAGCAGAAGGTCACCGCCAACACGGTGCTGCAGGCTGCCTGGCTACTGTTGTTGCGCCGCTACACCCAGCAGGACTGCGTGGCCTTCGGCGCCACCGTGTCGGGGCGCCCGGCGCAGTTGCCGGGCATCGAGGAGCAACTGGGGCTGTTCATCAACACCTTGCCGGTGATCGCCCAACCCGAGGCGCAACTGACCGTGGGCCAGTGGGTGCGCCAGGTGCAGGACCTCAACCTGGCCATGCGCGACCACGAGCACACGCCGCTGTACGAGATCCAGCGCTGGGCCGGGCAGGGCGGTGGCGCCTTGTTCGATCACATCCTGATCTTCGAGAACTACCCGGTTTCGGCGGCGCTGGAGCAGGGCGCGCCGGCCGGCCTGCGCTTCAGTGATTCGAGCAAGCGCGAACGCACCAGCTATGCCTTGACCCTGTCGGCAGGCCTGGAAGAGGACCTGGTGCTGCAGTACAGCCATGCGTGCGACGTTTATGGCCGCACTGCTATCGAGCAGCTGGATCGCCACCTGCAAGGCCTGTTGCGGGCGTTCTGCGAGGATGACCAGCGCTGCCTGGGCAGCCTTGGCCTGCTGGCGGCGCATGAACAGGCGCAAGTAGTCGAGGCGTGGAACGCCACGGCGGTGCCCTTCGCCGACGACCAGTGCCTGCACCAACTGATCGAGGCCAGCGCCGCACGCGCGCCAACCGCACCCGCCCTGAGCGTGGCCGGCGAAACCCTCGACTACGCCACCCTCAACCGCCGTGCCAATCGCCTGGCCCGACGCCTGCGTGCGGCCGGTGTAGGCCCGGACGTGCTGGTGGGTATCGCCGTGGAGCGTGGCGTGGAGCTGGTGGTGGGGCTGCTGGCGATCCTCAAGGCCGGCGGCGCCTACGTGCCGATGGACCCGGAATACCCGGCCGAGCGCCTGGCGCACATGGTCGAAGACAGCGGTGCGCGGTTGGTGCTGACCCAGGCCCACCTGCGCGGCGCGCTGGCACTGTCGGCCGGTGTCGAGGCGCTGGAACTGCAAGCCGGCGAAGACTGGCTGGCGGAGTTTGACGGCGACAACCTGGCCAACCTGGCCGCGCCGAGCAACCTGGCCTACGTGATCTACACCTCCGGCTCCACCGGCAAGCCCAAGGGCGTGGGCGTGCGCCACGACGGCGTGCTGAACTTCCTGGCCAGCATGCTCAAGCAGCCGGGCATCGACGCCAGTGACCGTGTGCTGTCGCTGACCTCGCTGTCGTTCGACATCGCCGGCCTGGAGCTGTACGGCAGCCTGCTGGCCGGCGCCTGCATCGTGCTGGTGGAGCGGGCCACGGCCCGTGACCCGCAAGCCTTGCTGGCCGCGATAGACACCGAGCGGGTCAGCGTGGTGCAGGCCACCCCGTCGACCTGGCGGATGCTGCTGGACAGCCCGCAGGCGGCGAGCCTGGCCGGGTGCAAGGCGCTGTGCGGCGGCGAGGCGCTGGCGCCGGACCTGGCGGCGCGGCTGATCGAGCGCTGCGGCCATGTGTGGAACCTGTACGGCCCGACCGAAACCACCATCTGGTCGGCGCTGCACTACCTGGACGCGGGCCACCCGCAGGTGCTGCTGGGCCGGCCGCTGGACAACACGGCGCTGCTGGTGCTGGACGCCGACCTGCAACCGGTGCCGGTGGGCGTGGCCGGCGAGCTGTACATCGGCGGCGCGGGCCTGGCGCGGGGCTACCACCAGCGCCCGGGGCTGACTGCCGAGCGCTTCCTGGCCAGCCCGTTCGCCGACGGCGAGCGAATCTACCGCACCGGCGACCTGGCGCGCTTCGACGGCCAGGGCCGCCTGGAATACATCGGCCGTGCCGACCACCAGGTGAAGATTCGCGGGTTCCGCATCGAGCTGGGCGAGATCGAGGCGCAGCTGCTGGCCCGCGCCGAAGTGCGCGAAGCGGCGGTGGTGGCCCGCGACACCGGCCTGGGCACGCAGCTGGTGGGCTACCTGGTGCCGGCGGACGCGGCGCTGGTAGAGGCGGGCGAGGCCCAGCAGGTGCTGCGCGAAACCCTGCGCGCGGCGTTGGGCGAGGCGCTGCCTGAGTTCATGGTGCCGGCACAGCTGATGCTGCTGGCGCGCATGCCGCTGACCCCCAACGGCAAGCTCGACCGCAAGGCGCTGCCGGCGCCGGACGCAAGCCTCGCCCAGGCGCGCTACCAGGCGCCGCGCAGCGAGCTGGAGTGCCAGCTGGCGCAAATCTGGGCCGAGGTACTGAAACTGGAGAAGGTCGGCCTTGCCGACAACTTCTTCGAATTGGGCGGCCATTCGCTGCTGGCCACCCAGGCCACCGCCAGGGCGCAGCAGGTGTTGCGCGCCAGCCTGCCGCTGGATGCCATGTTCAGGGCTAAATCGCTCGAGGACTACGCCGTCTGTATAGCACCACACCTCAATACAGACTTCGAAGAAAACCTGAGTGACATGCACGACTTCCTGACTGAACTGGAGCTGGAATGACAATGGCCGCACATGACAGCGCCGCACTGGTGCAACGTTTTATCAGGTTGCCCCTGGCCCAGCGCCAGGCCTTCCTGGAAAAGCTTGCGAGCAAGGGGATGAGCCTGGCGCAGCTGCCGATACCCGGTGGCTGCGTCGAAGGCGAGACGGCACCGATGTCCTACGCCCAGGAGCGCCAGTGGTTCCTCTGGCAGTTCGACCCGGCGGGCGCGGCCTACAACATTCCCCTGGTGCTGCGTCTGCGTGGCGAACTGCAACTGGAGGCGCTGCGCCGCAGCCTGGCGGCGCTGGTCGAACGCCAGGCCAGCCTGCGCACGGTGTTCGCCGAGCCGGCCGAGGGTGAGCGCCTGCAGCGGGTGTGCCCGCCTTTCGCGCCTGAGTTGATGGAGCGCACTGTCGAGCCTGGGCAACTGGCAGCCATGATTGAAAGCGAGACGCAACAGCCTTTCGATCTGCGTCAAGGTCCATTGCTGCGTTGTGCGTTGTTCAAGGTCGATGCCCAGGAGCGGGTGCTGGTATTGACCTTGCACCACGCCATTGCCGACGGCTGGTCGCTGCAGGTGCTGCTCAAGGAACTGCTGGCCGGTTACGCGGCGTTCAGCCAGGGGCACGAGCCGGCCCTGGCGCCGCTGCCGATCCAGTACCGCGACTATGCCCTGTGGCAGCGTTGCTGGATGGAAGCCGGCGAGCAGGCGCGCCAGCTGGGCTACTGGACGCGGCAGCTGGGCGGCGAGCAACCGTTGCTGGAACTGCCGCTGGATCGTCCGCGGCCGATGGTCCAGAGCCTGCGCGGCGCGCGCCTGCAGGTGGCTTTGCCCACCACGCTGGCCGATGGCCTGCGCCAATTGGCGCAGCGCGAGCAGGCGACCTTGTTCATGGTGTTGCTGGCGTCGTTCCAGGTGCTGCTGCACCGCTACAGCAACCAGTCGGACATCCGCGTCGGCGTGCCGGTGGCCAACCGCAACCGGGTCGAGACCGAAGGGCTGGTCGGCTTCTTCGTCAACACCCAGGTGCTCAAGGCCCAGATCGATCCGCAGGCCAGTTTCCAGGCGTTGTTGCAGCAGGTGCGCAGTGCTGCCCTGGAGGCCCAGGCCCACCAGGAGCTGCCGTTCGAGCAACTGGTGCAGGCGCTGCAGCCGAGCCGCAGCCTGAGCCATTCGCCGCTGTTCCAGGTGATGTTCAATCATCAGGGCGGCGCGGCCCAGGGCGGTGACGCCCTGGCGTTGCCTGGCCTGAGCATCGAGGGGCTCGAGGCGCAGGGGCAGGCGGCCAAGTTCGACCTGACCCTGGATACCCACGAGGCGGGGCAAGCGCTGTCGGCGACCCTGACCTATGCCACCGATCTGTTCGATGCCGCGACCATCGAGACCATGGCCGGGCACTGGCTGAACCTGTTGCACGGGATCGTCGAGGCGCCCGCTCAGCGGGTTGGCCAGTTGCCGTTGCTGGCCGCGCACGAACAACAGCTGATGGTCGAGGCGTGGAACGCCACGGCGGTGCCCTTCGCCGATGACCAGTGCCTGCATCAACTGATCGAGGCCAGCGCCGCGCGCACGCCAACGGCCTCCGCCTTGAGCGTGGCCGGCGAAACCCTCGACTACGCCACCCTCAACCGCCGCGCCAACCGCCTGGCCCGACGCCTGCGTGCGGCGGGCGTGGGCCCGGATGTGCTGGTGGGCATCGCCGTGGAGCGTGGCGTGGAGCTGGTGGTGGGGCTGCTGGCAATTCTCAAGGCCGGCGGCGCCTACGTGCCGATGGACCCGGAATACCCGGCCGAGCGCCTGGCGCACATGGTCGAAGACAGCGGCGCGCAACTGGTGCTGACCCAGGCCCACCTGCGCGGCGCGCTGGCACTGCCGGCCGGTGTCGAGGCGCTGGAACTGCAAGCCGGCGAAGACTGGCTGGCGGAGTTTGACGGCGACAACCTGGCCAACCTGGCCGCGCCGAGCAACCTGGCCTACGTGATCTACACCTCCGGCTCCACCGGCAAGCCCAAGGGCGTGGGCGTGCGCCACGACGGCGTGCTGAACTTCCTGGCCAGCATGCTCAAGCAACCGGGCATCGACGCCAGTGACCGCGTGCTGTCGCTGACCTCGCTGTCGTTCGACATCGCCGGCCTGGAGCTGTACGGCAGCCTGCTGGCCGGCGCCTGCATCGTGCTGGTGGAGCGGGCCACGGCCCGCGACCCGCAAGCCTTGCTGGCCGCGATAGACACCGAGCGGGTCAGCGTGGTGCAGGCCACCCCGTCGACCTGGCGGATGCTGCTGGACAGCCCGCAGGCGGCGAGCCTGGCCGGGTGCAAGGCACTGTGCGGCGGCGAGGCGCTGGCGCCGGACCTGGCGGCGCGGCTGATCGAGCGCTGCGGCCATGTGTGGAACCTGTACGGCCCGACCGAAACCACCATCTGGTCGGCGCTGCACTACCTGGACGCGGGCCACCCGCAGGTGCTGCTGGGCCGGCCGCTGGACAACACGGCGCTGCTGGTGCTGGACGCCGACCTGCAACCGGTGCCGGTGGGCGTGGCCGGCGAGCTGTACATCGGTGGCGCGGGCCTGGCGCGGGGCTACCACCAGCGCCCGGGGCTGACCGCCGAGCGCTTCCTGGCCAGCCCGTTCGCCGACGGCGAGCGAATCTACCGCACCGGCGACCTGGCGCGCTTCGACGGCCAGGGCCGCCTGGAATACATCGGCCGCGCCGACCACCAGGTGAAGATCCGCGGGTTCCGCATCGAGCTGGGCGAGATCGAGGCGCAGTTGCTGGCCCGCGCCGAAGTGCGCGAAGCGGCGGTGGTGGCCCGCGACACCGGCCTGGGCACGCAGCTGGTGGGTTACCTGGTGCCGGCGGACGCGGCGCTGGTAGAGGCGGGCGAGGCCCAGCAGGCGCTGCGCGAAACCCTGCGCGCGGCGTTGGGCGAGGCGCTGCCTGAGTTCATGGTGCCGGCGCAGCTGATGCTGCTGGCGCGCATGCCGCTGACCCCCAACGGCAAGCTCGACCGCAAGGCGCTGCCGGCGCCGGACGCCAGCCTCGCCCTGGCGCGCTACCAGGCGCCGCGCAGCGAGCTGGAGTGCCAGCTGGCGCAGATCTGGGCCGAGGTACTGAAACTGGAGAAGGTCGGCCTTGCCGACAACTTCTTCGAATTGGGCGGCCATTCATTGCTGGCCACCCAGGTCATTTCCCGCGTGATTCAAGGTCTGGCGATCGAAGTGCCGTTGCGCACGCTGTTCGAGCACGCCACCCTGGGCGCGTTCGCCCAGGCGGTTGGCCGGGTCGCGAGCAAGCCCGTCGCGGCGATTACCCGTATTGCCCGCGACCAGGACCTGCCGCTGTCGTTCGCCCAGCAGCGCCAGTGGCTGCTCTGGCAGTTCGCTCCGGACAGCACGGCATACACCATTCCCGCCGTGCTGCGCCTGCGCGGTGCCCTGGACGTCGCGGCGCTGGAGCGCAGTTTCGCCGCGCTGGTCGAGCGCCACGAGAGCCTGCGCACCACCTTCCGCCAGACGGCCGAAGGCCCGCTGCAAGTGATTCAAGACGCTGTGTCCGTGGCGATGCCCGTGCTTGCGCTGCAAGGCGCGACCGAGACGCAGGTCGAGGCGCAGATCAAACAGTTGCTGCAACGCCCGTTCGACCTGGCAACGGGGCCGTTGCTGCGTGTCGAACTGCTGCGCTTGTCCGAAGAAGAGCACGTGCTGGTGATGACCCAGCACCATATCGTCTCCGATGCCTGGTCGATGCAGCGCCTGGTCGAAGAGCTGGTGGCGCTGTACGACGCCTTCAGCCAGGGCCAGGCGGCGCAGCTGCCGGCACTGCCGATACAGTACCTGGACTACGCCGTGTGGCAACGCCAGTGGCTGGCCGAAGGCGAGCAGGCCCGCCAGCTGGCCTACTGGACCGCCCAGCTGGGCGGCGAGCAGCCGGTGCTGGAACTGCCCACCGACCGCCCACGGCCGCCGGCGCAGAGCTACCGTGGCGCGCGCCACGCGCTGCACCTGGCACCGGCGCTGGCCGACGGCCTGCGCCAACTGGCCCAGCGCGAGCAGGTAACCCTGTTCATGCTGCTGCTGGCTTCGTTCCAGGCCCTGCTGCACCGCTACAGCGGCCAGGCCGACATCCGTGTCGGCGTGCCGATCGCCAACCGCACGCGCCTGGAAACCGAAGGCGTGGTGGGCTTCTTCGTCAACACCCAGGTGCTCAAGGCCGAGGTCGATGGCCAGGCCAGCTTCCAGGCCTTGCTGGCCCAGGTGCGCAACGCCGCCCTGGAGGCTCAGGCCCATCAGGACCTGCCGTTCGAGCAACTGGTCGAGGCGCTGCAACCGGAGCGCAGCCTGAGCCACAGCCCGCTGTTCCAGGTGATGTTCAACCACCAGCGGGTGGCGGCGGCGATGGCTGCTCCGCACGGCTTGCAGGTCGAGGCGCTGGGCTGGGACAGCCACAGCACCCAGTTCGACCTGAGCCTGAACACCTTCGAGGGCGAGCAGGGCCTGTCGGCATCGCTGGTGTACGCCACCGACCTGTTCGACGCGGCGAGCATCGAGCGCCTGGGCGCGCACTGGCAACAGCTGCTGCAAGGCCTGGTGGCCGACGTGCAGGCACCGCTGGGGCAACTGACGCTGCTGGCGCCAGCCGAGCGTGAGCAGGCGCTGCACGGCTGGAACGCCACCGGCCGCGACTATGATCTGGCCCTGAGCGTGCCGCAGCGCTTCGAGGCACAGGTGGCGGCGACCCCGCAGGCCCCGGCGCTGATGTTCGCCGGCCAGCAGCTGAGCTACGCCGAACTCAACGCCCGGGCCAACCGCCTGGCCCGCGAACTGGTGGCCCAGGGCGCGACGGCCGATGCGCTGGTGGGCATCGCCGTGGAGCGCAGCGTGGAGATGGTGGTGGGCCTGCTGGCGATCCTCAAGGCCGGCGCGGCCTACGTGCCGCTGGACCCGGAATACCCGCGCGAGCGCCTGGCATACATGATCGAGGACAGCGGCATCGAACTGCTGCTGACCCAGGCGCACCTGCTGGCCGAGCTGCCGCTGGGCGAGGGTGTGCGCAGCCTGGTGCTGGACCAGCCGGACGCCTGGCTGGCCGGCCATGGCGACAGCAACCTGGGCCTCGTGCCAGCGCCGCAGCAACTGGCGTACGTGATCTACACCTCCGGTTCCACCGGCACGCCCAAGGGCGCCGGCAACCGTCACGACGCGCTGGTCAACCGCCTGTGCTGGATGCAGGAGGCCTACGGGCTGACGGCGGCGGACAACGTGCTGCAGAAGACCCCGTTCAGCTTCGACGTGTCGGTGTGGGAGTTCTTCTGGCCGCTGATCACCGGCGCGCGACTGGTGGTGGCGGCGCCGGGGGCGCACCGCGATCCGGGGCAATTGATCGCACTGATCGAGACCGAGCAGGTGAGCACGCTGCACTTCGTGCCGTCGATGCTGCAGGCGTTCCTGCAGGACCCTCAAGTCACCCGCTGCACCTCGCTGCGGCGGATCGTCTGCAGTGGCGAGGCGCTGCCGGTGGACGCGCAGCAGCAGGTGCTGGCGCGGCTGCCGTGGAACGGGCTGTACAACCTGTACGGGCCGACCGAGGCGGCGATCGACGTGACCCACTGGACCTGCCGCGAGGAAGGGCGCGACAGCGTGCCGATCGGTGTGCCGATCGCCAACCTGGCGACCTACATCCTCGACGCCGAACTGGCGCCGGTGCCGGTGGGCGTGGCAGGCGAGCTGTACCTCGGTGGCGTGGGCCTGGCGCGCGGTTACCACCGCCGCCCGGCGCTGACCGCCGAGCGTTTCGTCGCCAGCCCATTCGGCGGCGAACGGCTGTACCGCACCGGTGACCTGGCGCGCTACCGCGCCGACGGGGTGATCGAGTACGCCGGGCGTATCGACCACCAGGTGAAGATCCGCGGCCTGCGCATCGAACTGGGCGAGATCGAGGCGCGTTTGCTGGAGCAACCCGGCATCCGCGAAGCCGTGGTGCTGGCCATCGACACCCCGGCCGGCAAGCAGCTGGCCGGCTACCTGGTGCCGGAGGACGCCGCCGTGCTGCAGGCACCGGCCCAAGACCAGGCGCAACTGGCCGAGCAGGTGCGTGGCCAACTGCGCCAGGCGCTGCCGGAGTACATGGTGCCCGGGCCGCTCATGCTCCTGGCGCAACTGCCGTTGAGCCCCAACGGCAAGCTCGACCGCAAGGCCCTGCCGGCTATCGAGGCCAGCAGCGCGCGGCCACCGTTCACCCCGCCGGTCACTGAATTGCAGTGCCAGGTCGCGACGATCTGGCAGGCCGTGCTGGGCTGCGCCCGGGTGGGCCTTGCCGACAGCTTCTTCGAGCTCGGCGGCCACTCGCTGGCCGTGGTCAATGTGGTCTCCCGCATCCAGCTGGAACTGGGCCTGGCGCCCGGTCCGCAAGCGTTGTTCCAACACCCGACCCTGGAAGCCTTCGCGGCGCACCTGGAACAGTCGGGCAAGCAGGTCGACACGGTAAAACTGAACAAGCTGGAAGCCCTGCTTGATGAAATGGAGGAAGTCTGATGGACAAGAGTGTTGCTTCGAGGATCGCCAAGCGCTTTATCACTCTGCCCCTGGACAAACGCAAGCTGTACCTGGAAAAGATGAGCGAGGAAGGGGTGTCGGTGGCCAACCTGCCGATCCCCAGGGTGCGTGACGCCTTCGGCCGCATCCCGCTGTCCTACGCCCAGGAGCGTCAGTGGTTCCTCTGGCAGCTGGAGCCGGACAGCGCCGCCTACAACATTTCCACCGCCCTGCGCCTGCGCGGCGAACTGGACGTGCAGGCCCTGCGCCGCAGTTTTGCGGCCCTGGTGGCGCGTCACGACGTGCTGCGCACCCGCTTCGTCGACCAGGGCGAGGGCCTGGCCCAGGTGATCGACCACGACACGGCGCTGGACGTGCCGCTGGACCTGCTGCCCGACGGGCTGGCGGGGGAGGCGCGCGATGTCTGGATCGAAAATTACATCCACGAGCACGGCGCGGCGCTGTTCGACCTGGCCGCCGGCAACCTGCTGCGGGTGCGCCTGCTGCGCCTCGACGCGCAGGACCATGTGCTGGTGATGGTCTTGCACCACATCGTCTCCGATGGCTGGTCGAGCCGGGTGATGGTCGATGAGCTGGTGCAGGCCTACGCGGCCTACAGCCAGGGGCGTGAACCGCAGGCCGCGGCCTTGGAAGTGCAGTACGCCGACTACGCGATCTGGCAGCGCCATTGGATGGAAGCCGGCGAACGCGAGCGGCAGCTGAAATACTGGACCGCCCGCCTGGGCGATGACCACCCGGTGCTGGAGCTGCCAGGCGACTGGCCGCGCCCGGCGCGACGCAGCTACCAGGGCGGGCGGCTGCGCATCGACCTGCCGCAACCCTTGGTCGAGGGCCTCAAGGCCCTGGCCCGTCAGGAAGGCGTGACGTTGTTCATGCTGTTGCTGGCCACCTACCAGACCCTGTTGCACCGCTACAGTGGCCAGGCCGATATCCGCGTCGGCGTGCCGGTGGCCAACCGCAACCGCGTCGAAACCGAAGGGCTGATCGGCTTCTTCGTCAACACCCAGGTGCTCAAGGCCGAAGTCGATTCGCAGGCGAGCTTCCTCGCCTTGCTCGCGCAGGTGCGGGTGGCCGCGCTTGAAGCACAGGCCCATCAGGACCTGCCGTTCGAGCAACTGGTCGAAGCCCTGCACCCGCAGCGCAATGCCGGGCACAGCCCGCTGTTCCAGGTGGTCTACAACCACCAGCACACCGCCAAGGGCGATGATCAGGCCGCCGACCTCGGCGCGCTGGCCATCGAGGGTATCCAGACCCAGCGCCATACCGCGCAGTTCGACCTGACCCTGGACACCTACGAAACCGAGCAGGGCGTGTGGGCGACCCTGAGCTACGCCAGCGACCTGTTCACCGAAGGCAGCGCCGAGCGCATCGCCGGGCATTGGCTGAACCTGCTCGCCGGGATCGTCGCCGAACCGGGCCAGCGCATCGGCGAGCTGCCGCTGCTGGGCGCCGACGAGCGTCGCGCCAGCCTGGCGGCACTCAACCCGTCACCCCGGAACTTCCCGGCTCGCGGCTGCGCCCATCACTTGATCGAGGCCCAGGCCGCGCGTGCCCCCGAGGCCATCGCCCTGACCTTCGAAGGCCGGCACCTGAGCTACGGCGCGCTCAATGAGCAGGCCAACCGTCTCGCCCACCAGTTGATCGGTGCGGGCGTCGGCCCGGATACCCAGGTCGGCCTGGCCTGTCGCCGTGGGCCGGACATGCTGGTCGGTCTGCTGGCCATCCTCAAGGCCGGTGGCGCCTATGTGCCGCTGGACCCGGCCTATCCGCGCGAGCGCCTGGCCTACATGATCGACGACAGTGGCATCCGTTTGCTGCTGGCCGACCCCGAAACGGCCCGGCAGATGGATGTCCCGGTGAGCGTCAGCGTGCTGCCGTTGGCCGCGCCCGCCGACCTGCCGGCCCACAACCCCGAGGTGGCGCTGGGGCCGGACAACCTGGCCTATGTGATCTATACCTCCGGTTCTACCGGCAACCCCAAGGGCGTGCTGCTGCCCCACGGCAACATCCTGCGCCTGTTCGCGGCCACCGCCGAATGGTTCGATTTCGGCGCCGACGATGTCTGGTCGCTGTTCCATTCCTATGCCTTCGACTTCTCTGTGTGGGAGATCTTCGGTGCCCTGATGCACGGTGGTCGCCTGTTGATCGTGCCCCAGGACGTGACCCGCAGCGCGGAAGACTTCTACGCGCTGTTGTGCGACGAAGGGGTGACGGTGCTCAACCAGACTCCGTCGGCCTTCAAGCAACTGATGCAGGTGGCCTGCCAGGCCCCCGACTCACGCCGACATGTCCTGCGCTATGTGGTGTTCGGTGGCGAGGCCCTGGAGGTCAAGGGGCTGCGCCCGTGGTTCGAGCGCTTCGGCGACCAGCCGACCCGGCTGATCAACATGTACGGCATCACCGAGACCACCGTGCACGTGACCTACCGCCCGTTGAGCCTGGCGGACCTGGACAACGGGGTCGGCAGCCCGATCGGCGTACCGATCACCGACCTGTCCTGGTACGTGCTCGATGGCCAGCTCAACCCGGTGGCCGCCGGTTGTGTGGGTGAGCTGTATGTCGGCGGCGCCGGCCTGGCCCGTGGCTACCACCGCCGTGGCGGCTTGAGCGCCGAGCGCTTCCTGGCCGACCCGTTCGGCCCGGCCGGCGCGCGCCTGTATCGCACCGGTGACCTGGCACGGCACACGGTCTCGGGTGAGATCGAATACATCGGCCGCATGGACCACCAGGTGAAGATCCGCGGGTTCCGCATCGAGCTGGGCGAGATCGAGGCCTGCCTGCTGGCCCAGCCTGGCGTGCGCCAGGCGGCGGTGTTGGCATTGCCAGGCATCGGTGGCGCGCAACTGGTGGCCTATGTGGTCATGGCCGAGGGCGGCGAGCCGCAGGCACGCCGTGATGCGCTGCGCCAGGGGCTGCGTCAGGACCTGCCGGACTACATGGTCCCGGCGCACTTCCTGCTGCTCGATGCCTTGCCGCTGACCACCAATGGCAAGCTCGACCGCAAGGCCCTGCCAAGCCCGGACGCCAGCCAGCCCCAAGCGGCGTTCCGCGCCCCGGCCAGCGAGCTGGAACAGCGCCTGGCGGCGGTGTGGGAAAGCGTTCTGGATATCGAACGTGTCGGTCTGGACGACGATTTCTTCGCCCTGGGCGGCCACTCGCTGCTGGCCACCCAGGTCATTTCACGGGTACGCCAGGTGCTTGGCCGCCAAGTGGCGCTGCGCACGCTGTTCGAGCACACCACCCTGGGCGGGTTCGCCCAGGCCCTGGCGCCGCAGGACGACGTGCGCCTGAGCGAGATCCCGCTGGTGCCACGCGGCGCCAGCCAGCCGCTGTCGTTCGCCCAGGAGCGCCAGTGGTTCCTCTGGCAACTGGAACCGGGCAGCGCGGCCTATCACATCCCGATGGCCCTGCGCCTGCGCGGCACGCTGGACATCGCGGCGCTGGAGCGCAGCTTCGCGACACTGGTCGAGCGCCATGAAAGCCTGCGCACCCGCTTCGTGACCGAGGAGGGCCAGGTCCGCCAGGTGATCGACGCAGCGTCGCCACTGACGCTGTCGTTGGATCTGAGCCTGCTGGGCAACCCTGACGAGCAGGCCTTGCGCGCCGTGGTCGAAGAGGAAACCCGTCAGCTGTTCGATCTGGAGCAAGGGCCGTTGTTGCGCTTGCGTCTGTTGCGCCTGGCCGAACAGGAACACGTGCTGGTGATGACCCAGCACCATATCGTCTCCGACGGCTGGTCGATGCAGCGCCTGGTGGAAGAGCTGGTGGCGCTGTACGACGCCTTCAGCCAAGGCCAGGCGGCGCAGCTGCCGGCACTGCCGATCCAGTACCTGGACTACGCCGTGTGGCAGCGCCAGTGGCTGGCCGAAGGCGAGCAGGCCCGCCAGCTGGCCTACTGGACCGCCAAGCTGGGCGGCGAGCAGCCGGTGCTGGAACTGCCCACCGACCGCCCACGCCCGGCGGCGCAGAGCTACCGTGGCGCGCGCCACGCGCTGCACCTGGCCCCGGCGCTGGCCGACGGCCTGCGCCAGCTGGCCCAGCGCGAGCAGGTGACCCTGTTCATGCTGCTGCTGGCCTCGTTCCAGGCGTTGCTGCACCGCTACAGCGGCCAGGCCGACATCCGTGTCGGCGTGCCGATCGCCAACCGCACGCGCCTGGAAACCGAAGGCGTGGTGGGTTTCTTCGTCAACACCCAGGTGCTCAAGGCCGAGGTCGATGGCCAGGCCAGCTTCCAGGCGTTGCTGGCCCAGGTGCGCCAGGCGGCGCTGGAAGCCCAGGCGCACCAGGACCTGCCGTTCGAGCAACTGGTCGAGGCGCTGCAGCCGGAGCGCAGCCTGAGCCACAGCCCGCTGTTCCAGGTGATGTTCAACCACCAGCGGGTGGCGGCGGCGATGGCTGCTCCGCACGGCTTGCAGGTCGAGGCGCTGGGCTGGGACAGCCACAGCACCCAGTTCGACCTGAGCCTGAACACCTTCGAGGGCGAGCAGGGCCTGTCGGCATCGCTGGTGTACGCCACCGACCTGTTCGACGCGGCGAGCATCGAGCGCCTGGGCGCGCACTGGCAACAGCTGCTGCAAGGCCTGGTGGCCGACGTGCAGGCACCGCTGGGGCAACTGACGCTGCTGGCGCCAGCCGAGCGTGAGCAGGCGCTGCACGGCTGGAACGCCACCGGCCGCGACTATGATCTGGCCCTGAGCGTGCCGCAGCGCTTCGAGGCACAGGTGGCGGCGACCCCGCAGGCCCCGGCGCTGATGTTCGCCGGCCAGCAGCTGAGCTACGCCGAACTCAACGCCCGGGCCAACCGCCTGGCCCGCGAACTGGTGGCCCAGGGCGCGACGGCCGATGCGCTGGTGGGCATCGCCGTGGAGCGCAGCGTGGAGATGGTGGTGGGCCTGCTGGCGATCCTCAAGGCCGGCGCGGCCTACGTGCCGCTGGACCCGGAATACCCGCGCGAGCGCCTGGCATACATGATCGAGGACAGCGGCATCGAACTGCTGCTGACCCAGGCGCACCTGCTGGCCGAGCTGCCGCTGGGCGAGGGTGTGCGCAGCCTGGTGCTGGACCAGCCGGACGCCTGGCTGGCCGGCCATGGCGACAGCAACCTGGGCCTCGTGCCAGCGCCGCAGCAACTGGCGTACGTGATCTACACCTCCGGTTCCACCGGCACGCCCAAGGGCGCCGGCAACCGTCACGACGCGCTGGTCAACCGCCTGTGCTGGATGCAGGAGGCCTACGGGCTGACGGCGGCGGACAACGTGCTGCAGAAGACCCCGTTCAGCTTCGACGTGTCGGTGTGGGAGTTCTTCTGGCCGCTGATCACCGGCGCGCGACTGGTGGTGGCGGCGCCGGGGGCGCACCGCGATCCGGGGCAATTGATCGCACTGATCGAGACCGAGCAGGTGAGCACGCTGCACTTCGTGCCGTCGATGCTGCAGGCGTTCCTGCAGGACCCTCAAGTCACCCGCTGCACCTCGCTGCGGCGGATCGTCTGCAGTGGCGAGGCGCTGCCGGTGGACGCGCAGCAGCAGGTGCTGGCGCGGCTGCCGTGGAACGGGCTGTACAACCTGTACGGGCCGACCGAGGCGGCGATCGACGTGACCCACTGGACCTGCCGCGAGGAAGGGCGCGACAGCGTGCCGATCGGTGTGCCGATCGCCAACCTGGCGACCTACATCCTCGACGCCGAACTGGCGCCGGTGCCGGTGGGCGTGGCAGGCGAGCTGTACCTCGGTGGCGTGGGCCTGGCGCGCGGTTACCACCGCCGCCCGGCGCTGACCGCCGAGCGTTTCGTCGCCAGCCCATTCGGCGGCGAACGGCTGTACCGCACCGGTGACCTGGCGCGCTACCGCGCCGACGGGGTGATCGAGTACGCCGGGCGTATCGACCACCAGGTGAAGATCCGCGGCCTGCGCATCGAGCTGGGTGAGATCGAGGCGCGTTTGCTGGAGCAAGGCCAGCTGCGCGAGGCGGTGGTGATCGCCTGCGATGGCCGCAACGGCAAGCAGCTGGTGGCCTACGTGGTGCCGGCCGGCAGCGAAGTGCCGAGTGCCAGCCAACTGGGCGCGCACCTGCTCGAACAGTTGCCGGACTACATGGTCCCGGCGCAATTCATCGTGCTTGAGCGCATGCCCTTGAGCCCCAATGGCAAGCTTGACCGCAAGGCCTTGCCCGCGCCCGAACCGGTGGCGCCGAGCACGGACTACGAGGCGCCTGCCACCGCCGCCGAACAGGTGCTGGCGACGATCTGGCAGGGCTTGCTGGGCCTGGAGCAGATTGGCCGTCAGGACAACTTCTTCGGCCTGGGCGGCGACTCGATCATCTCCATCCAGATGGTCGGGCGCGCACGCCAGCAGGGCCTGAACCTCACCCCACGCGACGTCTTCAAGCACCAGACCATCGCCGCCCTGGCGGCGGTGGCCAGCACCCAGCAAGCGCTGTCGATCGACCAGGGCCCGGTGACGGGTGACAGTGCGCTGGTGCCGATCCAGGCCGAATTCTTCGCCTTGGACATTGCCGAGCGCCAGCACTGGAACCAGTCGGTGCTGCTGGAGCTGCGCGATGCGTTGGCCCCTGAACTGCTTGAGCGCGCCTTGCGTACGCTGGTCATGCAACATGACGCCTTGCGCCTGCGCTTTGTCAGCGAAGGCGGGCAGGTGCACGCCAGCCATGTACCACTGGTGGAGCTCGAAGCGCATTGGCAGCAGGCGCCGCTGCTCTGGCAAGCACCTGTGCAAACACTGGAGCAGAACAGGGCACTGGCCCTGCAAGCGCAACGTAGCCTGGATCTGCAGCATGGGCAGTCGCTGCGTGCCGTCCTGCTGCCCAACGGCGAAGGCGGGCAGCAGTTGCTGCTGGTGATCCACCACTTGGTGGTCGATGGCGTGTCGTGGCGTCTCCTGCTCGAAGACCTGCAGACCGTCTGCCGCCAGCTCCAGGGCGGCACGTCGGTCAAACTGCCGGCCAAGACCAGCGCCGTGCGCGATTGGGCCGCCTTCCTCGCGACCCATGCCGGCACCCTTGAACAGGCTGGCGAGGCAGACTACTGGTCGGCCCAGTTGCAGGACGCCCCGCGTGACCTGCCGTGCGAACGCCCGACCGGCAGCCTGGCCAACCGCCACCGCGCCAGTGTCAACACTCACCTCGACGCCGAGCTGACCCGCCAGCTGCTGCAGCAGGCGCCGCGAGCCTACCGCACCCAGGTCAACGACCTGCTGCTGGCCGCCCTGGCGCGTACGCTGACCAACTGGAGCGGCCAGCGCCATGCGCTGATCCAGCTCGAAGGCCATGGCCGCGAGGACCTGTCGCCGACAGTGGACCTGAGCCGTACCGTGGGCTGGTTCTCCAGCCTCTACCCGCTGCGCCTGAGCCCGGACCCGCAGTGGGCCACCTCGATCAAGACCATCAAGGAGCAACTGCGCGGCGTGCCGGACAAGGGCATCGGCTTCGGCATCCTGCGCCACCTGGGCAGCCCGGCGGTGCGCGAGCGCCTGGCGGCACTGCCCGTGCCACGGGTGACGTTCAACTACCTGGGGCAGTTCGACGGCAGCTTCACGGCGGCCGACGATGCTCTGTTCGTGCCCCGTGGCGAGCGCCTGGCCCCCGATCAGGACGAAGCCGCGCCGTTGAACAACTGGCTGTCGATCAACGGCCAGGTCTACGGTGGCGGGCTCAACCTGGCCTGGACCTTCAGCCAGGCGATGTTCGACGACGCCACCGTGCAAGCCCTGGCCGACGACTACGCCAATCAGCTGCGCGCGCTGATCGAGCACTGCCTGACGCCCGGGCAGCGGGGTGTCACGCCTTCGGACTTCCCCCTGGCGCAGGTCAGCCAGGCCCAGCTCGATCGCCTGCCCGTGGCGCTCGAACAGGTCGAGGACCTGTACCCGCTGTCGCCGATGCAGCAGGGCATGCTGTTCCACACCCTGGAAGCCGGTGGTGACGACCTGTACATCAACCAGACCAGCGTGGCCGTGGACGGGCTGGACGCGGAGGCGTTCGTGCGGGCCTGGGAGCAGGTGATCGGCCGCCACGAGATCCTGCGCACCGGTTTCTGGAGCGACGCCGCCCTGAGCGAGCCGCTGCAGCTGGTCCATCGCCAGGCAAGCCTGGTGGTGCAGCGCCTGGACTGGCGCCAGCGCGCGTTCTGCGAGCAGGACCTGCAGGCGCTGGCCGCGGCGGATTGCGCCCAGGGCTTCGACCTGCTGGCCGCGCCGCTGATGCGCCTGACCCTGGTGCGTCTGGGCGAGGACCGCCACCAGCTGATCTGGACCAGCCACCACATCCTGATGGACGGCTGGAGCAAGTCGCGCCTGCTCGGGGAAGTGTTCCAGGTCTATGGCGGCCAGGCCCCGGCGCCGCGCCGTGGCCATTACCGCGACTACATCGCCTGGTTGCAAGCCCAGCCGGCCGATGCCCAGGAAGCGTTCTGGAAGGCGCGCCTGCAAGCGGTGGAGGGCACTACCAGCCTGGCCGCCAGCCTGCCGGCGCCAGCACCGGGGCTCAGCGGCCATGCCGCGCTGTACCTGAAATGGGACGCCACCCGCACCGCGCGCCTGCGTGAGCAGGCCCGCGCCCTGCGCGTCACGCCCAACACCCTGGTGCAGGGCGCCTGGTCACTGCTGTTGCAGCGCTTCACCGGCCAGCAGAGCGTGTGCTTCGGCGCCATCGTCGCCGGTCGCCCGGCGCAGCTGGATGGTGCCGACGAGATGCTCGGGCTGTTCATCAACACCTTGCCGATCATCCAGGCGCCGCGCCCGGAACAGGTCGCCGCGCAGTGGCTGCAAGCCTTGCAGACCCACAACCTGGAAGCCCGCGACCACGAGCACACCGCGCTGGCGGATATCCAGCGCTGGTCGGGGCAGGGCGCCCAGGGGTTGTTCGACAGCATCATCGTGTTCGAGAACTACCCGATCGACGAGCGCCTCAAGGAAACCGGTGACAGCACCCTGCAATTCGGTGCCGTGACCGGGCGTGACGTCACCAACTATGCCATGGACCTCGCGGTCCATCTGAACGACACCTTGAGCATCGAGTTCCTTTACCTGCGCAACCGCTTCAGTGAGGCATCCTGCGCCCAGGTCATGGCGAGTTTCGAGGTGCTGCTGCAGGCGCTGATCGACACGCCGCAGGCCACGCTAGGCAGTCTGGCGACCCTCGACGCCACGCAGCAACGCCAGCTGGAACGGGATAACCAGTTGGCGGCGAAGGCTGAAGGCGCGTTGCTGGCAGAACTGATCGCCCGCCATGTGGCCCTGCAACCGCAGGCGCCGGCGCTGGTCTGTGGCGACCGGCAGCTGAGCTACGCCGAGCTCGAAGTGCGCGCCAACCGCCTGGCCCACCGGCTGATCGCCGAAGGGGTCGGCCCGGAGATGTTCGTGGGTGTCGCCCTGGAGCGTTCGGTCGAGGTGATCGTGGCCTTCTACGCGGTGATGAAGACCGGCGCGGCCTATGTGCCGCTGGATGTCGACTACCCGCGCGAACGCTTCAACTGGATCGTCGAAGACTCGGCCATGGGCGTGCTGCTGAGCGAACAGCGGGTGCTGGAGCGCCTGGGGCAGCCGGCCAGCGGCCTGGTGCTGACGCTGGACGACCTGGACTTGTGCGGCGAGCCCGAGCACTGCCCGGCGCCGCGCGCCCAGGCCGACAACCTGGCGTACCTGATCTACACCTCCGGCTCCACCGGCAAGCCCAAGGGCGTGGCGGTGGCCCACGGGCCGATCCGCATGCACTGCCAGGCGATCGCCGAGCTTTATGAGATGAGCGCGCACACCCGCGAGCTGCTGTTCATGTCATTTGCCTTCGACGGTGCCCAGGAGCGCTGGCTGTCGACCCTGCTGTGCGGCGGCTGCCTGGTGATCCGCGACAACCGTTTGTGGACGCCGGAGGAAACCTGGCAGGCCCTGCACGCGCAGCGCATCAGCATCGCCTGCTTCCCACCGGCCTACCTGCAGCAACTGGCCGAGTTCGGCGAAGGGCGCGAGGCGCCACCGGTGGACATCTACTGCTTTGGCGGCGACGCGGTGGCCGAGGCCAACTTCGAGCGGGTCAAGCGCGTGCTCAAGCCGCGCTGCCTGACCAATGGCTACGGGCCGACCGAAACCGTGGTCACGCCGCTGCTGTGGAAGGTGACTGTCGACCAGCGCTGTGAAGCCGTGTACGCACCGATTGGCGTGCGGGTCGGCGAGCGCACCCTGTATGTGCTGGACAACCAGCTCAACCCGGTGCCGGTCGGCGTGGCGGGCGAGCTGTACATCGGCGGCGAGGGGCTGGCCCGGGGTTACCATCAGCGCCCGGGCCTGAGCGCCGAACGCTTCGTCGCCGACCCGTTCGGCAATGGCGGGCGGCTGTACCGTTCCGGTGACCTGGTGCGCCAGCGCCCGGATGGCGTGATCGACTACCTCGGGCGCCTGGACCATCAGGTCAAGGTGCGCGGTTTCCGCATCGAACTGGGCGAGATCGAGGCGCGCCTGCGCGCCATGGCACCGGTGCGCGACGCGGTGGTGGTGGCCCGTGACACCCAAGGCGGCAAGCAACTGGTCGGCTATGTGGTCGCCGACGCCCAGCAGGGCCTGGCCGAGAAATTGCGTGGCGACCTGCAGGCCGAGTTGCCCGACTACATGGTGCCGAGCCAGCTGCTGGTGCTCGAGGCGTTGCCGCTCAACCCCAACGGCAAGGTCGATCGCAAGGCCCTGCCGGACCCGGACTTCAAGCGTCGCGAGTACCTGGCGCCGCGCAATGCCGTGGAAGCGGCCCTGGCGGTGATCTGGCAGGACGTGCTGGAAGTGCCGCAGGTGGGGGTGACCGACAACTTCTTCGAACTCGGTGGCGACTCGTTGCGCATCCTCAAGGTACTGACCAAGGTGCGCGCCAGCGGCCTGGGGCTGGACCTCAAGCTGCGCGACCTGATGGCCCGGCCGACCATCGCCGAGCTGTCCGGCTACAGTGCCGACGACCTGGCGCTGGACCCGGTGCTGTCGCTCAACCGGCGGGTCGCCGACGTGCCGGCGCTGTTCTGCCTGCATGCCGGTTTCGGCACGGTGTTCGACTACGAGCCGCTGGCCCGCCTGCTCGAGGGCAAACGCAGTGTCTTCGGCCTGCAGTGCCGCATGCTGCTCGACCGCAACTGGCAGGACGAGTCGCTGGAAGCAATGGCCATCGACTACGCCCAGTACATCCGCCAGAAACAGGCCGATGGCCCTTACCATCTGCTGGGCTGGTCGCTGGGGGGCAGCCTCGCGGTGCTGGTGGCCGAAGAACTGCGCCGCCAGGGCCAGGAGGTGGCCATGGTCGGCCTGGTGGACAGCTACCTGCCGGGTGAAGGTGCAGACGCGCCACAGGATTATCGTGAGGATCTGCTGGCGTTCCTCGGGGTGGTCTGTGGCCATCGACCACAGACATTGCCCGGCCTCGAAGTGGCCGCGATACCGGACGAACAGGTGCTGACTCAGGCCATCCAGGCTTGCCTGACGCAGGTACCTGTGCACGCTGAACAGCCACGTTTCGACGCCCAGGAGCTGGCCCATGTGTTCCAGGTGGCCATGCGCCTGAAAGCCCTCAGCCTGCGCCTGGCGCCCCTGCCGGCGCTGGATTGCGAGGTGCACTGCTGGTGGGCGGCGCGTGTTGCGTTGTCCGCGCGGCAGGGCTTCGAGGCGGGCTTCGGCGCGCTGGCCGCCAGCCATACGGTCCAGGCCGGCCACTTCGAGCTGTTGCGCGATCCGGGGCTGCTGGCCCAACTGGTCCAACTGCTCGGCGAGCCTGAGCCTGTCGCCGGTTGATCTTCCCGGGCCCTGGCGACGGGGCCCGCATTTATTGCGCTGTACATTTTCCAAGGAATCAACATGTCTCTGCATCCCGACCTTGCCGGCTTTCTCGAACTGGTGGAAATGGGGCGATTGATGGGCAACAGCCAGCCGATGCACCAGTTGAGCGTCGAGCAGGCCCGTCGTGAATTCGCCAGCAGCTCGGCCATTCTCGACCCGAGCCCGCCTGCGGCGCTCGAAGTGACCGAGCTGAGCATCGTCGCGCGCGATGGCGCCACGTTGGCGGCGCGCCTGTACCGTGGCGAAGGCCCGCGCCCGGCGGCGCAGCCGACCATTCTCTACCTGCACGGCGGTGGTTATGTCGTCGGCAGCCTGGACTCCCATGATTCGGTGTGCCGTCGCCTGGCGGCCGATGGCCGTTTCGCGGTGCTGGCGGCGGACTACCGCCTGGCGCCCGAGCAGCGATTCCCCACCGCCAGCAATGATGTGCTGGACGTGGCCGACTGGTTGGCCGCGCAGGCCTCGACACTGGGCCTGGACGCCGCGCGGGTGGCGGTGGCCGGCGACAGCGTCGGTGCCACCTTGGCCACGGTGCTGGCGTTGGCGGCCCAGAAGGGGGAAACGCGGCTGGCGCCCGTCGCCCAGATGCTGTTCTATCCGGTGACCGACACCAGCCGCGAGCGTGACTCCTACGTCCGCTACGCCGAAGGTTACCTGCTGGAGAGCGCGACCCTGCGCTGGTTCTACGACCTGTACCTGGCCGAGCCCCGGCAGCGCCTGGACTGGCGGGCCTCGCCGTTGTTGATCGAGCAGCTGCCGGCGCAGGTGCCTAGCTTCGTCAGCCTGGCTGGGCATGATCCACTGTACGACGAGGGGCTGGCCTGGGCCGAGCGGCTGCAGGCCAGCGGCACCGAGGTGACCCTCGATTTGCAGCCGCAGTTGACCCATGATTTTCTGCGCATGTCCGGCATGGTGCCGGAGGTGCAGGGGATTTATGACCGGGCGCTGGAGTGGCTTTTCCAGCGTTGTTGATGGCGAGTGCATCGCGGATGAATCCGCTCCTACAACAGCGCCTGCCTGTAGGAGCGGATTCATCCGCGATGCGGCGTGCTCGATCTACAACCCCTGAACCCAGACCGCAACCCAATGCGGGTATTTACCTAGCTTATCCACCAACCCCGCTCTCAGCGGATTGGCAACGATATACCTCGCAACCTTGACCACATCGTCCTCCCGGCGCAACGCACGGTCGTGAAAACCGGCCTGCCAGACGGGTATTAAACTGACTCCGGCCTTGCGCAACGCATGGCTCGACCGCGCCTTGAAATAGCGCATCAATGTGCTCAATGACTCCTCCTTTAATTCGACCAGCCAATGAACGTGATCGGGCATCACTACCCAGGCCAGTGATCGGCACTGGCCTTCCTGGTCAGCCTGGCGCAGGAATCGGATGGCCGTTCGTGCGTGGTGGAGGTCGAGGAACAGGGGCTGGCGGTGGTGGGTGACGGTGGTCAGTACGTAGAGCCTGCCGGGCTCCGAATACCTGCCGCGGCGGAGTTGGCTGCCTTGGGGAGTGTGCATGAGGGCGTCCATGTGGGGTTTCATGGTCCAGCCTAGTGGTGGTGCCCTGGAGGAGATGGGGGAAACATTTTCAGGGTTTGTCGGGCGCCGCTTTGCGGCGCATCGCGGATGAATCCGCTCCTACAGGCAAGTCGCGTGTAGGAGCGGCTTTAGCCGCGATGCGCCGAGCACATCCCACGAAAAAGCCCCTTTGCCAGCGACTGGCAAAGGGGCTTTTTCACATCCAGGGCGCTAGACCCCAGGCACATCGATCACCACTTGTAGGTGAGGTCCGCAGTCACGGTACGCTCGGCACCCAGCAGGCACCCAACCGTGGCGAAGCAGCCCGCCACGTAGTACTTGTCGGTGAGGTTCTTCACGTTGACCGACGCCTTCAGGCCTTCCAGGCTGCGGTCGGCCTTGCCGAAGTCGTAGCTGATCATGGCGTCGACCAGGGTGTAGTCCGGCACCTTGAAGGTGTTCTGCGCGTCGCCGTAGGTCGAGCCGGTGTAGCGGGCGCCGACGCCGAAGCCCAGGCCGGCCAGCGGGCCACCCTGCAGGGTGTAGTCGACCCACAGCGAAGCCAGGTGCTTGGGAATGCGCACCGGGGTCTTGCCCTTGTTGCTGATGCCGGCGACGTTCGGGTTGTCCTTGGTCACCTCGACATCGGTCACCGAGTAGGAGGAGATCACGTTCAGGCCCTCGACCGGCTTGAACACACCTTCCAGCTCGACGCCACGCGAGGTGACTTCACCCTCCTGGACGCTGAACGACGGGTTGCTCACGTCGGTGGTCAGCACGTTCTGCCGACGCAGGTCGAACGCCGACAGGGTCACGTAGCTCTGCGAGCCGTTGGGCTGGTACTTCACGCCGATCTCGTACTGCTTGGCGGTTTCGGGTTCGAACTGCGAGCCACTGGCGGTGGTGCCGCTGGTGGGCAGGAACGACTCGGTGTAGCTGATGTAGGGGAACAGCCCGAAGTCGAACAGGTAGCCCAGGCCGACACGGCCGGTGAAGTCCTCGGCGTCGGTGCTCTGCTTGGTGTCGAGCAGGCGGTTGCGGGTATCCAGGCTGGCCCAGTCGTAACGGCCGCCCAGCGAGGCGATCCAGTTGCCGAACTTGATCTGGTCCTGCAGGTAGACACCGAGCTGGCGGTTCTTCTCCGAGGTGCTGAGCAGGCTGGTGTAGCGCGAGGTGTCGATCACCACGTCGCGGTTCGGGTTGTAGATGTTGATCGACGGCGCATTGCCGGTCTGGGTGAAGGCGCTGCGCTTGCCGTGCTGGTAGTCGGTGCCCATCAGCAAGGTGTGCTCGAGTTCGCCAGTGGCGAATTTGCCGACCAGCTGGTTGTCGATCGCGTAGTTGTCGTTCTCGTAGTCGCGCAGCTGGTAGTAGCGGTTGATGGTGTTGCCGTTGATCACGCCACTGTTGCGGTACAGCTGGTGCTCGTAGCCGGTGAAGTGGGTGTAGCGGAAGTTCTGCTTGAACGTCCAGCTGTCGGTGAGGTTGTGCGTCAGCTCATAGCCCACGCTGGTCTGCTCGGCTTTCTCGGCGTCGAAGCCGGGCTCGTTCAACGAACGATGGCGTGGCAGCTTGCCGTTGGGGTTGGAGCCGTCGAACAGCGAGTAGGGCAGGTTGCTGGTGAACAGGTTCTTGTTGCGCTGGTAGGAGGTCAGCAGGGTGAGGCTGGTGTCCTCATTCGGTGCCCAGGTCAGGCTGGGGGCAATGTAGACCCGGTCATCCTTGATGTAGTCGATGCTGCTGTTGGCGTCGCGGCCCAGCGCGACCAGGCGGTAGCTGAGGGTCTTCTGTTCGTCCAGCACGTCGCCGATGTCCATGTAGGCCTGGGCGCGGTCGTTGCTGCCGCCGGAGATGCCCACTTCATGGTGCGGGCTGAAGGTCGGGCGTTTCGATACGAAGTTCAGCGTGCCGCCTGGCGAGCCTTGGCCGTACATCACCGACGCCGGGCCCTTGAGCACTTCGATGCGCTCCATGCCGTAGGTCTCTGGCGAGTAGTAGCCGACCTGGTTGTTGCGCAGGCCGTCGGTGTAGGCGTTGGCGTTGATCTGCTGGAAACCGCGCACCATGATGGTGTTGTCGGTCGGGTTGTTGCCGGCCACGTTGGAATAGACGCCCGCGGTGTAGGCCAGGCTGTCGCTGACGGTCTGCGCGCCCTGGGCGGTCATGCGGTCACGGGTGATCACCGAGATCGACTGCGGGGTTTCCATCAGCGAGGTGTCGGTCTTGGTGGCGGTGGTCGAACGGGTGGCGATGTAGCCTTCGACCGGGCCGTAGGGGTTTTCCTGGCCCTTGGCGTTGATCACGCTCGGGTCGAGGGTCACCGCGGCGCTGCTGTCGTTGCTTTGCAAGGTCAGGGTGTTGCCGTCCAGGCTGTAGCGCACCCCGGTACCGCGCAGCAGGCCGGCGGCGGCGGCCTGGGCCGAGAGGTGGCCGCGTACCGCGCTGCTGCGCACGCCCTGGACATCGTCCGGGCTGTACAGCACCTGCAGGTTGGTCTGGTCGGCCAGTTGCTTGAGCGCGCTCGGCAGGCTCTGCGCGGCGATATCGACATCGTATTCCTGGGCCTGGGCCAGGCCTGCCATTGGCAAGCCCAAGGTAATGCCCATCAGGGCGACGGGCAGGGTGCGACGCAAGGAGTGGCGCAACAGCAAGGCTTTGGCCAGGGGCGTGAAGTCACTGAGTGTCGACATCGTTATAGCTCTTGGAGTGTGTGTTAAGTGGGAATTATTAGCATTGGCTTTAAGTGAGACGTTGCAGTTCCGTGAAACCGGATAGCATTTGCGAAATATTTTTATTTAGGCGCGAGCGCCAGCCGCCTGGTCAGGCGGGCTGGGGCTCGCAGATGACGCGGCCGTTTTCCATGCGCACGATCTGGTCGGCGACATCGAAGTAGCGGTCGTCGTGGGAGATGACGATCAGGGTGCGGCCCTGGCGTTTGAGGTCCGGCAGGATCTCGGTGTAGAACACCCGGCGAAACGCCGGGTCCTGGTCGGCCGCCCATTCGTCGAACACCAGCACCGGGCGCCCCTCGATCCAGGCACTGACCAAGGCCAGGCGCTTGCGTTGCCCGGTGGACAGGTCGGTGGTGGTGAAGGCGCCGTCGCGGATCGATACCTTGTGGTCGATCTCCAGGCGCTCCAGATACTGCACGGCGTTGGCCGGCACTGCGGGGCCATCGTTGACCAGGTCGTCGAACAGGTAGTAGTCGGCGAAGATGGTGGTGAACAGCTGGCGATAGTCGTCCCGCTCGCGGTCGCCGACCACCTCGCCGTTGAGCAGCACCTGCCCCTGCTGCGGCGGGTACAACCCCAGCAGCAGCTTGATCAGGGTGGTCTTGCCGCCGCCGTTCTCACCGACGATGAACACGATGTCGCCCTGGGCGATGTCGAGGTTCACCGGCCCCAGCTTGAACGGCGTACCGCCATCGGCAGCCGGGTAGCTGTGGTGCACATCGACCAGTTGCAGGCGCTCGACCGGCACCTTGGGCGGCTCGCGGTCGGTCAGCAGCAGGTGAGGCTCCGGCGAGGAGAACTGCTCGGACAGTTCGGCGATGCGGCGAAAGGCGATCTGCGCCCGGCTGACGATCGGCAAGGTGCTGACCAGGTGCTCCAGCGGCCCTTTCATGTACAGCAGCACCAGTACGAACCCGCTCATGACCGCCTTGTCGCTGCTCGGCCACAGTGACTGCAAGGCCAGGGCCAGGCCGATCACCACGAAGAACAGCATCGAGCCCAGGCTTTTGGCCACCACGAACGTGTTGACCGAGCGTACCTGCTTGTCGCGGATCCGCTCGGCAGTCGCCTGGATGCCGTCGACGAACATGCGCTGACGGCGCGCACGGTGGATGCGCAGCTCCTTGGCGCCCTCGGCGATGGCCTGGTAGTGCTTCTGCAACTCGTCCTCGGCTTCGCGGGCATCGATGAAGCCCTGGATGCCGCGGGCGCGGGCGATGTACTGGACCACGGTGCCGACACCGATGGCCACCAGCATCAGCAGGAACATCGGCAGCGACAGCAGCGCCAGGTAGGCCATGCAGCCAAGGACCACCGTGACCGAGATGGCCAGCGGCGCAAAGGCGAAGGCGAACGAGCTGATGGTGTCGATGTCGTGGGTCAGTACCGGGATCAGGCGATGGCTGCGGTAGCGTTCGATCTGCGCGATGGGGGCGCTGAGCACCTTTTCGCCCAGGCTGCGGCGCAGGTTGGCGATGATCTGCTGGCCGACCCGGTTGCTGCCGATGTCGGAGAAGATCGAGCCCAGCAGGGCCAGCACGCACAAGCCGGCGAACGCCCCGACCAGGGCCAGGCTCAGGCCGTCTTCGCTGTGCAGGCCACGGTTGATGGTGGCCAGCAGCACCGTGACGCTGAAGCCGCCGAGGATGCCCAGCAGGATCGACGCCGTCACCTGCGGCCAGAACGGCCGCAGCAAGGCCAGCAGTTCGCGGGTGGCGCCGCGAGAAGGGGTTTTCATGGCGTGATCCTTCAGGCGCTGATCGCAAGGCTGCCGGTGCCGCTCAGGCGTGCCTGGCCCAGCGCCTGGTACAGCGACTCGCCGATTTCCGCCGCGCGGTTGGGCAGCACCGACAGCAGGGTGTCGCTCAGGCCATGGCTGTTCTCGCAGAAGCCTTGCAGGTACACCGCCGCCTGCAGGTCCGGGCTGGCCAGGGCGCGGTAGTCGCGGGCGACGTTGAAGTCCTGGAGGTAGCCCTGCAGCGGCGCCAGCAGGTCACGGTGGGAGCGACGCTCGTAGCCGGTGGCGAGGATCACCGCGTCGTAGCGGTGGGTCTGCGACTGGTGGGTGGCCAGGTCCTGCAGGGTCAGCTCGATGCCGTCGGCGGTGGCGACGGCGGCCTGCACCTGGCGGCGGCAGAGCACGGCGTGGCGGTACTGGTGGGCGACTTTCTGGCGGTAGAGGATGCCGTAGATGCGTTCGAGCAGGTCGATGTCGACCACCGAGTAGTTGGTGTTGTGGTACTCGGCGATCAGTTTCTGCCGCTCGTTCTGTTCCTGGTTGAACACCAGGTCGGTGTAGTCGGGGGCGAAGATTTCGTTGACGAACGGGCTGTCGTCGGCCGGCTTGAGGGCGCTGGCGCGCACGATCATGTCGACCTTGACCGACGGGTAGCTGTCGTTGAGGTCGATGAACGCCTCGGCGGCGCTCTGCCCGGAGCCGACGATGGCGATGCGCATGGGCTTGCCTTCGGTGCAGGGCAGGGTGGCCAGGCTGCTCAGGTAGCGGGAGTGGTGGAACACCCGCGGATCATCCTTGAACGCGGCGAAGCTGGCCGGCACCTTGGGCGTGCCACCGCTGCCGACCACCACCGCGCGGCTCAGGCGCGCGTGCTCGTGGCCCTGGGCGTTGCGCGAGATCACGCGCAGGTGGCGCACCTGGCCGTTGTCCAGCACCGGCTCGATGCGGGTCACTTCTTCACCGTAGCGGGCCTGGGTGGCGAAGTGTTCGGCGGCCCAGCGCAGGTAGTCGTTGTACTCCAGGCGGCAGGGGTAGAACGTGCCCAGGTTGATGAAGTCGGCCAGGCGCTGCTTCTGGTGCAGGTAGTTGACGAAGCTGTACGGGCTGGTGGGGTTGCGCAGCGAGACCAGGTCCTTGAGGAAGGAGATCTGCAGCTCGCTCTGGGTAGCCAGGGTGTTGCCGTGCCAGCGGTAGTCGTTCTGCTTGTCGATGAACAGCGCGTCGAGGGCGTGGCCGTGGGTTTCGGCGAGTTCTTCCAGGGCGATGGCCAGGGCCAGGTTGGAAGGGCCGAAGCCCACGCCGATGAGGTCGTGGACCTGCTGGGAGGTATGGGGCTGGCTCATGCTATCGGTTCCTTGAAGTGGCGGGGGGCGCCGACGGCGGCCACCCCGAGCTGCGGGAGTACATCGATAGGACGAGGAGCGGGTGGGACAATTTAGCGTGGCGCGGGGCCTTCAGAGTTCGCGCACGATGCGCACGCCGAGCCAGTCGCCGGGGCGGCCGGGGATCATCGCGTTGCGGTTGCCGGAGCGCGAGAAGATCGGCGCCTCGCCCCAGTCGTTGCCACGGATCTGCACCACCTTGCAGCTGTCCGCGGCGCGGCTGGCCTGGCCCCAGGCGCTGCCGTCGGCGGGGGCGCCGACGTAGTTGTCGTGCAGGCAGTCGGCCACCCACTCGTAGACATTGCCATGCATGTCATAGACACCGAAGGCGTTAGGCGGGTAGCTACCCACGGGGGCGGTGTAGCTGTAGCCGTCCTTGGGGCCGTAGACGTTGGCGTGGCGGCTGATCTCCAACTCGGCGTCCGGGTCCTTCGGGAAGGGGAACATGCCGGTGCTGCCGCCGCGCGCGGCGTACTCGCGCTCGGCCTCGCTGACCATGCGGTAGGTTTTGCCGGTTTTCTTCGACAACCAGGCCACATAGTCCTGCACATCGAAGTAGGTCATGCATACCGCAGGCTGGCGCGGGCCCTGCTTGTAGCTGGGCTTGCTGGCGGTGCAGCGGCGTCCGGGGCGCTCGTCGCCGTCAGCGATTTTCGCGCCGGAGGCCTTCAGGTAGGCATCCCACTCTTCGGCGGTGACCTGGAAGCGGCTGATGGCGAACGGCTTGGCGAAGGTCACCTGGTGTAGCGGGCCTTCGTCGTCCTGACGGCCCTGTTCGTCCTCGGGGGTGCCCATCATGAAGCTGCCGGCTGGCAGCACGACCATTTCCGGGCAGGCTTTGTCGCAATCGCGGAACACGCTGCCGGGCTTGTCGCCGGCGCTCGCGGCAAGGCTCGGCAGGCTGCAGGCGGCCAGCAGCGCGGCCAGGGTCAGGCGGTGCAGGGAAGGGATCATGGGGTTGCCTTGTTCAGAGTTTCTGGGTGATCAGGCGCATGACCCGATCGATTTGCTGTTCATCGTTGAGCAGGCTGGGGGCCAGGCGAATCACCGGGCCGACGTCGCGGTACACGGCATCGCTCATCACCTTGTTCTGCACCAGGTGGGCCGCGATCGCATCCGGGTTCTTGCCGGGAATCCGGAAGAAGGTGAAGCCAGCCGAGAACTCGGGGCTGCGGGGTGTCACCACTTCGATCTGGCGATGCTCGGCGAGGCGGTCCTTGAGCAGGCTGTTGAGCTGATGGATGCGCGCCTGGACATCGGCCTTGCCCAGTTGCAGGTGCAGTTTGAAGGCCTCGCCCAGCGACCAGCGGTACTCGAAGGCGTGGTAGCCGCCCGGGGTCATGATGGTGGCGAAGTCTTCTTCCTGGGAGAAAGAGGCAACGCTGGGGGTGAGGTTGTCCATGGTGGTGGACGCTGCGCAGATGATGCCGGTGCCGCGTGGGCCGAACAGCCACTTGTGGCCGCCGGCGATGAAGTAGTCGCAGTTGAAGTCGGCGAAGCGTGCGTTCTCCACGCCGAAGCCGTGCACGCCGTCGACCACGTAGAGGATGCGGTCGGCTTCGCTGCGCTCGTGGTTGTGCTTGCGCACCAGTTCGCCGATCTCGCCCACCGGCAGCTTGGCGCCGCTGCTCGAGTGCACCCAGGTCATGCCCAGCACGCGGGTTTCGGGGCGGATGTTCTGGTCGATGGTGCTGAGGATCTGGTCGGTCGAGATTTCCCAGGGCTTGTCGAACAGGCGGATCTTGCGTACCTGGGTGCCCTGGCGACGGTTGCGGAATTCAAGGGTCTTGTGGGTGGAGTAGTGCTCGTGGACGGTGGTCAGGATCTCCTGGTCGGGCCTGACCTGCAGGCCGCCATAGATCAGCGCCAGCCCCTCAGTGGTGCTGCCGGTCAGGGCGATCTGCCGGGGGCCGACTTCCAGGTAGCGTGCCGCCCAGTCCCGCACTTCACCTTCACGCTTCCACTCGTACTGGCTTTCCCAATCCATCAGCGCGGCGGGGTTGCGGTCGAGGTCGGCGCGGTGGCGGTCGATGGCTGCCTGCACCGGGCGGGGGTGGGCGGTGACCAGGAAGTTGGCGAAGTGCGCCACCTCGGGGTCGAGGGGGAACAGCGCCCGCAGGTTGCGCCATTTGTCCGGGCCATCCAGCGGGGTGGCGGCGGGCGTGGCCGCCAGGGCGCCAGGCAACATGGGCAGGGTGGCGGCGACCAGGCCGGCCTGCTTGAGGAAGGTGCGACGGTTGTTCATGCAGGGCGGGCCTTGTTCAGCGAGTGGTGGCGACGGGATGGCCGGCTTTCTGCACCTGGTCCCAGATGCGCAGGAAGTTGCCGGCCCAGAGCTTGGCGATGTCCGTCTCGCTGTAGCCGCGGGTGAGCAGTTCGGCGGTGACGTTGCGGATCTCGCTGACATCCTTCCAGCCCACCAGGCCGCCGCCTTCGTTGAAGTCGGAGCTGATGCCGACATGGTCGATGCCGACCTTCTTCACCGTGTAGTCGATAGCGTCGACGTAGGCCTTCAGCGTTGCCTTGGGCTCTTCGTCGAGGATGCCGTACAGGCTGCTGGCGTATTCGCCGAAACGTTTCTCGGGCCAGATGGTGATCGCCGGGTCGCCTGGCATCAGGGCGTAGTTCAGGTCCTGCAGCGGCCCCAGGTCGAAGCGCGCGCGCAGGGCGTCGAGCTTGTCCAGGGTCGGCTTGCCCAGGGGCTTGAGGTAGCCGCTGAAGCCGACCACCTGGATCAGGCCGCCGCTGTCCTTGATCAGCTTCATCTCCTTGTCGCCGAGGTTGCGGCGGATGTCCACCAGCCCGCGCGGCGCCGAGTGCGAGGCGACGATCGGCGCACGGCTCAGGCGCGCCACGTCTTCCAGGGCCAGGGTCGACATCTGCGAGACGTCGATGATCACCCCCAGGTCGTTGAGCCGGGCCACGGCTTTCTCGCCGGTCGGCGACAGCCCGCCGAGGGCGTCGGCGGTGTCGTTGAAGAACGGCATCGGCCGCGAGGAGTCGGCCCAGTCGTTGTTGCCGATGTAGCTGAAGCCAAACATGCGCATGCCGCGCTTGGCCCACAGGTCGAGCTGCGACAGGTCGTCGCCCAGCGGGTAGGCGTTGAGCAGGCTGACGAACACGGCGAACTTGCCTTCGCCGTTGAGGCGGCGGAAGTCGTCGGGGGTATAGGCGATGCCGACCTGGTTGGGGAAGTCGCGCACCATGTTGGCGATGATCTGATAGCGCGTTTCCTGCTGGTGACGGGCCTCGTCGACAAAGCCCGGGGTGGGCTTGTGCGGGGCGTTGGGGCCGTTCCACATCTCCGGCCAGGCGAGGATGGTCAGCGCCGCGCCCGACAGGCGCCCCTTGCCGGCCTTGGCCAGGTCGAACGGGTGCGGGCCGTCCTTGTCCACCTCCTGGCCGTGGGCGCCGAAGGTCAGCGGCACGGTGATATGGCCGTCGAACGAGAGCATGTGCTCGTGCATGCCCTTGGCCTGCTCGACGATCTTCAGCGGGTAGCCGGCGTTCTGGCCTTGCCAGTAGAAATAGCCGGCGGCGCTGCCCAGGGCGACCGCCAGGGCCAGGGGCAGGCCGATGTACAGGGCTTTGCGGGAACGGGTCTTGGTCATTGCCATCTCGTTGCAGGGCTGATCGGATCGGCCTGCCGCCAGGGGCAGGGCTCGGGTATCAGGTGGACGAATGGCGGCGGGGCAAATTTATCGCTGGGCGGTCATCAAGTTCCGCGCGCTGCGGCCGATAGCGAGGGCATCGAAAGGACCCACCGAAGAGGATCAGGGACATGGTAGGTATCACTGGTATGAGCATCAACAGCGCGACGCCGCTAACCACCGGCCTGCAAGTGGCCGAGCAGGTCCGCGCCGCCGAGGCGGACAACACTGACAAGACCGAGGAAAGTGGCAAGGCGGGCGATGGCGTAAAAGCCGAAGGCGCGCCTGGCCAGGCCGAAGCCGCGGGGCAAGAGCCGAGCGAGCCGGCGCACATCGAGCAATTGCGCGAGATGATCAAGCAGTTGCAAAAGCAAATGGCCGAAGAGCAGAAACAGCTGGCCATGCTCATGGCGCGGAAAATGGACGAGACCACCAAGCTGCCAATGGTCATCGCCAAGCAGGCCAGTATCGCCACCCTCAGCGGGCAGATCCAGGCGGCCACCGCGCAGTTGCTCAAGGCGTTGACCGAGTCCGGTGGCAACAGTGCCGGCGGGATGGTCAGCACCCAGGCCTGAAAGGGCAGGTAAACTTTGTAGGAGCGGCTTCAGCCGCGATCACCCGCGAAGCGGGTGCCAGGTACCGCGTTGCCTGCATCGCGGCTGAAGCCGCTCCTACAGAGGTCGCCCAGACAAGTGAACAGACGCCCCGCTTCGTGCGGGGCGTCGTCGTTTTCAGTCCTGGGCCACGCGCGCCCGGCCCTGGCGCTCGCTCTTGTACTGCATGGCCACCGCCGGTGCCGGCTTGGTGCTGCCGGTTTCCAGCCACTGGCGCATGCGGCTGGCGTCGGCGAAGTGGGTGTACTTGCCGTAGGCATCGAGGATGACCATGGCCACCGGGCGGTTGTCCATCCTGGTCAGCAGCACCAGGCAGTGACCCGCCTCGTTGGTGAAGCCGGTCTTGGTCAGCTTGATGTCCCAGTTGCTCTTGTTCACCAGGTGGTCGGTGTTACGGAAGCCCAGCGTGTAGTTGGGCTTGCGGAACGCCACGGTCTTCTCGCGGGTGGTCGACAGCTCGCTCAGCATCGGGTACTTGCGCGAGGCCATCAGCAGCTTGGCCAGGTCCTGGGCGGTGGAAACGTTGAGCGTGGACAGGCCGGTGGGTTCGACATAGCGGGTGTGGCTCATGCCAAGGCTGCGCGCCTTGGCGTTCATCGCCTTGATGAACGCACCGTAACCGCCGGGGTAGTGGTTGGCCAGCGAGTTCGCCGCGCGGTTTTCCGACGACATCAGGGTGATCAGCAACGTTTCGCGGCGGTTCAGCTCACTGCCCAGCCGCACCCGCGAATACACGCCTTTCATCTCGGGGTTGTTGGCGATGGTCATGCTGAGCATTTCGTCCATGGGCAGCTTGGCGTCGAGCACGACCATCGCGGTCATCAGCTTGGTGACCGAGGCGATGGGGCGCACGCGATCGGCGTGGCTGGAATACAGCTCCTGGTTGGTGTTGAGGTCGATCAACAGGGCGCTGCCAGAGGCCAGGTGCAGCTTGCTTGGATCGCGTTGCATCTGGGCCGGGGGTTGTGCAGCAGCGGTCGACGGGAGGGTCGCGGTTCCTGTGAGCAACAGCAGCAGGCTGAGGATGGACAGGGAAGTTTTCACGTTGAGGCTCACTAAATGTTGGTATGTCGTTGGCTGTGCAAGGGTTTCCCCCAGAAAACCGCTGCATTTTGGAGTATGGTTCAGCGGCTGTCGAATGCCTTATATCCAAAGGGCGCAAGGTGAACGAAATTTAATCCGACTGCATTTTTCAACGATGCCATCTGCTAGTGTTCGACGCTTTCACAGTCACAGGACGACGTGTGCCATGACCACCCATTTCGAGTTCACGCTGGATGCCACGCCCGAGCAGCGCGATGCCATTCTCGCGCCGCTGCGCGCCTACAACCTCGCTCAGGTCGGTGACCCGCAGTTGCAGACCTTTGCCTGGTCGTTGCGTGACACGGCGGATGGCGCAGTCATTGGCGGCCTGTACGGCAGGATCGCCGCAGGTTGGATGTTCATCGAGCTGCTCAGCGTGCCAGAGGCGATGCGCGGCAAGGGCCATGGGCGCCAACTGATGGAACAGGCCGAGGCGCTGGCGCGGGAACGCGGGTGCATTGGCATCTGGCTGGATACCTTCAGTTTCCAGGCACCCGAGTTCTATCGCCGGTTAGGGTTCGTGGTCTTCGGCGAGATCAACGACTATCCACCGGGGCACAGCCGCTACTTTCTGCAGAAGCGCCTTTAATATCGCAGGCAAAAAAAAGCCCGCCGGGAGAGCGGGCCAGAAGAGGCGTAGGGAGCAACGCACAACAACAAATCCGGGTCAGGCGATGAAGCTTGAATCGTGCAGCCGGTCGGCCAGGGCCTGCGCCGAGGAACGCGTGGTCAGCGGGCCGCTGATGGCCTCGCCGTTGCGCATCAGGTACCAGCAGGCCAGCAGGCCCTGCTGGCGCAGGTTGTTCGGGACGGCGCTACCGACGACGGACATGATCTGGATAGGGGCCATGGGGTATCTCCTGTAAACATGGCCCTACCTTACGCAGACGCCTTCGGGGTTTGAAATCAATGTCCTCGATAGTGGTCATTGCTTTTATCAACTATGCCGCTCACCAGCGCGGTGGCCCGTAGTACACCGGTGGCGGGCCGTAGTAGCGGCGATAGACCGGTGGTGGCGGGGCGGGTACGTAGCGTTCCACGACATAGGGTTGGTAATAGACCGGCGGTGGCGGCGGTGGCGCCTGCACATAGACGGGCGCAGGTGCGTAGACCGGCTGCTGCTGCACGTACACGGTGCGGTCATGGCCGCCGGAAATCGCCGCGCCGACCACTACGCCCGCCACTGCCGCGCCGAGCACCGGGCCCGGGCCATACCAGCCGCCACCATGGGCGGACGCCTGCCCGCTGATGGCCAGCGCGCCGACCAGCAGGGCGATTCCGGGGATGAAACGGTTCATGGCCAATCCTCGCAAGACAACCCCAGGCTCGGGGCTTGACTACTATGACTCCGGTAACTGTCAAGTGCTCGCAGGGGGATGGTAAAGGTTGTGTAAGGGGCGACCGGTGGTCGTGTCTGGTACGCTGGCGCAATCGTTTCAGTCGACACGCGGAGAAGCAGGCCATGAGCACACCACCGAGCAGGGATACCGTCCTGTGCATTTCCCTGGCCGGGCGCCCGGGCACGTTCGGCGTACGCTTTCACAACCACCTCTACCAGCAGTTGGGCCTGGACTACTACTACAAGGCCATGACCACCCAGGATCTGCCGGCCGCGGTGGCGGGTATCCGTGCCCTGGGTATCCGCGGGTGTGGGGTGTCGATGCCGTACAAGGAGGCCTGCATGGCCCTGGTGGACGAGATCGACCCGTCCGCGGCGGCCATTGCGTCGGTGAACACCTTGGTCAACACCCAGGGGCACCTGAAGGCCTACAACACCGACTACCTGGCGGTGCGCCAATTGCTGGCGCTACATCGGGTCGACCCGGGCACCGCCTTTGCCCTGCGCGGCAGTGGCGGCATGGCCAAGGCCGTGGCCAGCGCGCTGCGCGATGCGGGTTTTCGCGACGGGATCATCGTGGCGCGCAATGAGCCGGCCGGGCGACAGTTGGCGCAGGCTTGTGGTTACCGCTGGTTGCCGGAGCTGGGTGAGCAATGCCCGTCGATGCTGGTCAATGTCACCCCGATCGGTATGGCGGGCGGCGCGGAGGCCGATCAGCTGGCGTTTAGCGAAACCGCGATCGCGGCGGCCGAGCGGGTATTCGATGTGGTTGCCATGCCGGCGCGCACGCCGTTGATCCAGTACGCCGAGGCGTTGGGCAAACCCGTGATCACCGGGCTGGAGGTCATTGCCTTGCAGGCGCTGGAGCAGTTCGTGCTGTACACCGGGGTGCGGCCCAGTGACGAGCAGGTCGCGGCGGCGGTGGCGTTTGCCAGGCAGGCGTGATCGCGTTGACTTCGCTTTTTCCTGTAGGAGCGGGTTTACCCGCGATCACCCGCGAAGCGGGTGCCACCCATCGTGGTGTTTGCTTCGCGGCTAAAGCCGCTCCTACAGGGGGTGGGTTGATTCCCGCTGTCAGAAGGTGTCATGCCCCTCGTCCAGCCGCTGATCCACCAGCGCCCGGCCATGGGCCAGGGATACGTGCTGGGCGTTGTCCAGGTCGGAGAAGAACTTCATCGGCATCGACAGGCGCCGGCTGGTGTGGCCTTGCGGGTCGGTGATCAGGCACCCGGCGGCATAGGGCAGGGGCGAGTCGGGGTGGGGCATCACGCTGGCGGTGATGATGTGCTTGCGGTATTCACAGTGGAGGGTTTGCATCGTCCTGACCTCGCTGTGGCGTGGAAGAAGCGTCTCCTTCATATACCACAGCAAGGGGGCGGGGGTTCCCCGCCCGACGAGCGTGACAGCTGAAGGTCAGTCCTTCAGGTCGGTCGGCTGGATCACCTCGACCCAGTAGCCGTCCGGGTCCTTGACGAAGGCCAGGTGCTTCATGCGACCGTCGCTCAGGCGCTTCTGGAAGGGCACGTCCAGCGCCTCGAAGCGTTCGCAGGCGATGCGTACGTCCGGCACCGAGATGCAGATGTGGCCGAAACCGCGTGGGTCGGTGTTGCCGTTATGGTAGGCGAACTCAGTGTCGTTTTCGGTGCCGTGGTTGTGGGTCAGCTCGAGCACGCCAGGGATCGACTTCATCCACTGGTGGCGCGCGGCGTCATCCTCGGGGATATCCTTCTTGTCGACCAGGGCCAGGAAGTACAGGCTGAAGGCCGCTTCCGGGAAGTCGCGCTTGTCCACCAGGCTGAAGCCCAGCACGCGGGTGTAGAAGTCCAGGGACTTCTGGATATCCTTGACCCGCAGCATGGTGTGGTTGAAAACGAAGTTGGCGGTGGCGCTGTCCGGCTGGGCGGTGACGCCGGGCAGTTGTTGCAGGTCGTGCAGGCTCATGGGTACTCCAGGATCGAGGCCTAAAACAGATGGGCCATGATACGGCAGTCCGCCGGCAGCGCAAACGAAAGCGCCCTGCACGGTGGCAGGGCGCTGGAATTAGAGGCCCGCATGTGCGGGCGCGTGATGGGGTCGCTAGTCCTTTAGCTGGTTCGATACTGCACCCGCATAAGTGAAAAAAGTGTGAAGGGGGCGTTGAAGTTTCATCAGCGCACCCAGCTTTCCACCGTCTGCGCGCCGTACTGTTCCTTCCACGCTTTCAGCCCACGGTGATTGCCGCCCTTGGTCTCGATCAGCTCACCGGTGTGCGGGTTCTCGTAGACCTTTACCACCCGTGGGCGGCGTTGCTGTTTGACGGGGGTTGACGGGGCCTTGCTCGCGCCTTTCGGGTCGAGGATCGCGATGATGTCGCGCAGGCTCTTGTCATAGCTCTTCATCAGGCCGACTAGTTTCTGCTCGAATTCGATTTCGCGTTTGAGGCCGGCATCCTTTTTCAGCGCTTCCAATTGTGCCATCTGTTCCTGAAGCGCTTTTTCGGCAGCACGAAACTCTGCAAGTCTGGACACTGTCATCACTCCTGTTAAGTCTGCCGTGGCATGACGTGACGAACATGAACATTGTATTGAACGTTGGCCACGTGGTAGGGGACTGCTGTTCGCTGATGTCGAGTGTAGTAGTGGCTGGCGAGCTGGTAAACAGCAAACTTTCAATCAATTAGCCGGGAACTTTGCCGGTTTCTCGCACGTTATTCGAAAATGCCTGTGCGGGCTTCGTTCGAGCGTTCTAGACCATGGTCCAATGGCGCGCCCTAGAGGCGTTGGCGCAAAATCCAAGATGATGGTCGAAGTCTGTTTGGCCTTCCCGTAGTGCCGATGCAGGTGACTGCTCGGATTGTTTTCTGCCCTTCTTTTGGATGTTCCCTCGCATGTTTGCCCCGTTCCCCCTCGCCCCCGGGCGCCGAGTTGCCGGCCTGTTCTTCCTGTTTGCCGGTGTCAACGCCCAGGCCGCCGGTTTCATTGAAGACAGCAGTGCCAAGGTCGAAGCCCGCAATGTCTATTTCAACCGGGATTTCCGTGACGGCCACAGCAGTTCCAGCCAGGGCGCGTCAAAGCGTGAGGAGTGGGCGCAGGGGTTCATCCTCAATGTCCAGTCCGGTTATACCCAGGGTCCGGTAGGTTTCGGCGTGGATGCGCTGGGGATGCTCGGTTACAAGTTGGATTCGAGCCCGGCCGACAGTAACAGCGGTTTATTGCCGTCCTCCGGCCACAACCCGCGTCATTCCGTCGACCAGTACGCCAAGATGGGGATCGCCGGCAAGGTGAAGTATTCGCAGACCGTGTTCAAGTACGGTTCGATGATGCCCGATGTGCCACTGCTCAAGTACAACGACGGCCGCCTGCTGCCCACCATGTTCCACGGTGCCTGGTTGACGTCCGAGGAAGTGCGCGACCTGAAGTTCACCCTGGCGCGCCTGAACCAGTACACCGCGCGGGACTCCACCGACCGCCAGGATATTCGCGTTCATTGCAAGAACAAGCGCTATGCCTGTGACATCGAGGCCGACCACTTCGACCTCGCCGGTGTCGACTATCGCTTCAACGACCGTGTCAGCGCCCAGTACCAGGTGTCGAAGCTGGAGAACATCTATCGCCAGCACTTCCTCGGCCTGGTCGCCAGCCAGCCGCTGGACGTTGGCACCTTGTCGGCCGACCTGCGGGTGATCAAGAGCGACGACATCGGCAATGCCCGCGCCGGACATATCGACCACCGTGCATTCAGCGGCATGCTGGGTTACAGCCTGGGTGGGCACAAGATCAGCGCCGGCTGGCAGCGCATGTTCGGCGACAGCGCCATGCCGTACCTCGACGGCACCAACCCGTACCTGGTCAACTACGCCCAGGTCAACGACTTCGCCGCCGCCCAGGAGCGCTCCTGGCAACTGCGCTATGACTATGACTTCAAGGCCCTTGGTGTGCCTGGCCTGAGCTTCTTCACCCGCTACATCAACGGCGACCACATCAAGGTCCCGGGCAGCCTGGCCGAAGGCAAGGAATGGGAGCGCGACAGCGAGCTCAAGTACCAGGTGCAGAGCGGCACGTTCAAGGATGTCAGCGTGCGCCTGCGCAACTCCACCTACCGCAGCAACTACGAGAAGTGGGCGCGTGACATGGACGAGACCCGGGTCATCGTCAGCTATAACTTCTCGATCTTCTGAAGCTGGCGCCTGCTTTGCCAAAAACCGGTGGCCGGCCGACAATGGCCACCGACAACCAGGCAGGGCAGGCGATGAAACAGCTTCTACTGATCGGCATCGGGCCGGGCGACCCACGCCAGATCACCTTCGAGGCCGTCGAGGCGTTGCGGCGCGCGACGGTGTTCTTCGTGCTCGACAAGGGCGCCGACAAGGACGCCTTGCTGCAACTGCGCAAGGCCATCCTCGAGCGCTACCTGCCCGAGGGGGGCTATCGCCTGGTGCAGGTCGAAGATCCCCGGCGTGACGGGCAGGCCGCCGACTATGTCGGCGCGGTGCAGGATTGGCACGCCGAGCGCGCGGCACTGTATGCCCGCCTGATCGACGACGAGTTGGGCGCCGATGACGTCGGCGCCTTTTTGCTCTGGGGCGAACCCGGGCTTTACGACAGCACCCTGCGCATCCTCGACCTGGTCCGCCAGCGTGGCGTGGCGCTCACCCTGGAAGTCATCCCCGGTATCAGCAGCGTGCAGGCCCTGGCGGCCCGGCACCAGATCCCCCTCAACCGTATCGGCGAGCCGTTGACCGTGCTGCCAGGAAGACGCCTGGGCGAACTGGCGCGGGTCGACAATGTGGTGGTGATGCTCGACGGGGCATGTGCGTTTGCCGCGCTGGAGGATCCGCAGTTGGTGATCTACTGGGGCGCCTACCTGGGCACGGCGGACGAGGTGCTGGTGGCGGGGCCCTTGCTGGCGGTCAAGGCGCGCATCCTCGAGCTGCGCGAGGCGGCGCGGCGGCGCAAGGGCTGGATCATGGATACTTACCTGTTGCGGCGGGAGCTGTGAGCGGCCTGTGGGAGGTGTTTTGTCGGCACTGGCCCATTCGCCGGCAAAGCCGGCTCCTACAAGTGCGCTGGTGATCTCGTGGCCGGCGGCGTACCTGTAGGAGCCGGCTTTGCCGGCGAACAGGGCAGGCGCAGACGGTTCAAACGGTATCCAAAATCGCCACCACCTTGTCCCGCAACTGGTCAATGCTGAACGGCTTGCCGATCAGGTGCATACCCTCGGGCACCTCGACGCTCTCGGCATAGCCACTGGCGAACAGTACCGGCAGCAACGGCCGGACCTGGCGCGCCTTGCCGGCCAATTCTTCGCCGCGCATGTCCGGCAGCCCGACATCGGTCATCAGCAACGCCAGGGGCTGGCCGGGGTCTTCGAGGATCTTCAAGGCGGCGGCGGCGCAATCCGCCTCGATGGCCTTGTAGCCCAGCTCGTCGAGCACTTCGACTATCAGCATGCGGACGATGTCGTCGTCTTCGACTACCAGAAGGTGCATGGCGCGGGTCCTGTTTCGATGGGTTGTCTCTACTCTGTGCCCACGGCAACGGCAGAAGTTCCCAAGCTTACCGACCTGCGTAATGAGATGGAACGATTGGCGCACTGCGCCTTCAAATACTGGCTAAATGCCCTGCCAGATCCGCCAAAGCTGGTTAGACTCGCTGTATCAACCCGGTCGGTGTAGCGCAGGGCAAGCCATACATGACGTCGCCGCCACACTGTTCAATGGACTTTTCTCGCTCGGGCACACTCACATGATTCAAGCAGCCTCGATGGACCAACGCAGCTTCCGCAAGCTGTTGAGCCGCAACGTCGGCCTGCCCCTGGGCGTGGGGCTTCTGGGCGCCGTGGCCTTTGTCGCGGTGATCAGCTACCTGCTCTCGGCCATGCAATGGGTCGAGCACACCGACCGGGTGATCGGCAATGCCAATGAAACGGTCAAGCTGTCGATCGACATGGAAACCGGCATGCGCGGCTACCTGTTGTCGGGCGAGGAGCGCTTCCTCGATCCCTACGAGGTGGCCAAGCCACGCATTTTTGGCAGCCTTGAAAGCCTGAAAGCCATGGTGGCGGACAATCCCCAGCAAGTTGATCGGATCGATCGTATCGTCGCCTTGCAGCGTGAATGGAACACGTTCGGTGGCGAAATGATCAGCCTGCGCCGCAGCCAGGGTGACTACCAGGGGTTGATCGGCCGCGGCCGCGGCAAGCGCATCACCGACGAGATCCGCAAGGAATTCGACGCCTTCATCGGCACCGAGCAGCAGTTGCGCATGGCCCGCAACGAGAAGGTCAGCAGCGTCACGGTGACCGCGATCTCGGCCTTCGTGCTGTTCATCGTCGCGCTCAGTGCCTTGCTTGCGTACCTGGGGCGGCGTGACCTGCTGGCGCTGTCTTCCAGTTATGTCGAAAACCTGCAAGGCCAGCAACGCGCCGCCGAGCGCCTTGAACACCAGGCTTGGCTGCGCGCCGGCCAGACCCAACTGGCCGAACAGGTGCTTGGCCAGCTCACCCTGCCGATGCTCGGCGACAACATCCTGCGCTTCTTTGCCACCTACCTCGGCAGCGTGGTGGGCGCCGTGTATGTGCGTGACGAGCACGGCAAGCTGGTGCGGGTGGCCTGTTATGGCCTGGACGCCGAGCAGCAGGCCCGCGAACAGGTGCTGGGCGATCACGCCGGCCTGCTGGCCCAGGCCCTGCGCCAGGGGCGCCTGCTGCGCCTGGACGACCTGCCCGAGGATTACTACCGGCTGAGCTCCGGCCTGGGCAGCGGCTTGCCACGCAGTGGCGTGCTGATGCCGGCCATCGACGACGGGCAGACCAATGGCGTGCTGGAACTGGGCTTCCTGCGCCCGCTGCAGGAGCGCGACCTGGAGTTTCTGGAGCGCATCGGCGGCAACCTCGGTATCTCCATCGAAAGCGCCCGCTATCGCCAGCGCCTGCAGGAAGTGCTGGCCGAGACGCAGCAGCTCAACGAAGAACTGCAGGTCCAGCAGGAAGAGCTCAAGACCGCCAACGAGGAGCTGGAAGAACAGTCCCGCGTGCTCAAGGAATCCCAGGCCCATCTGGAGACGCAACAGGCGGAACTGGAGCAGACCAATGAGCAATTGGCCGAGCGCACCGAGGCCCTGGACCGCAAGAACAACGAGCTGAATCAGGCCCAGGTCGAACTGCAGGCCCGCGCTGACGACCTTCAGCGTTCGAGCAAGTACAAGTCCGAATTCCTCGCCAACATGTCCCACGAGCTGCGCACGCCGCTCAACAGCTCGCTGATCCTGGCCAAGCTGCTGTCGGAGAACGCCGAGGGCAACCTCAGCGACGACCAGGTCAAGTTCGCCGAGTCGATCTACTCGGCCGGCAACGACCTGCTCAACCTGATCAACGACATCCTCGACATCGCCAAGGTCGAGGCCGGCAAGCTCGAGGTGCGCCCCGAGAGCACCTCGCTGGAGCGCCTGGCCGAAGGCCTGCAGGGCATGTTCCAGCCCCTGGCCCAGGACAAGGGCCTGGACTTCGAGGTGCGCCTGGAGGCACCACTGCCGCCGGCAGTGCACACCGACCGCCAGCGCCTGGAGCAGGTGCTGAAGAACCTGCTGTCCAACGCCATCAAGTTCACCGAGCACGGCAAGGTGAGCCTGGGCATCAGCCACCAGGCTGGCCTGGGCATCGTCTTCGCCGTGCGCGACACCGGCATCGGCATCGCCGCCGACCAGCAGCAGGCGATCTTCGGCGCCTTCCACCAGGTCGACGGCACCAGCAACCGCAAATACGGCGGCACCGGCCTGGGCCTGTCGATCTCCCGCGACCTGGCACACCTGCTGGGTGGTCAGATCAGCGTCGACAGCAGCCCGGGGCAGGGCAGCGTGTTCAGCCTGATCCTGCCGGTGCATTTCGAGCCGAGCGTGGAGCACAGCAACGAAGTCCACAGCCTGCGCTCGACCGTCGATGCGCTGCCGCCGGCGCCTTCGGCCCCGGCCCCGGCCAAGAGCGAGCGCCCGGCCCCGGCCTTCGCCGACGACCGTGCGCGCGCGCCGTTCGGCAACCGCTGCATCCTGGTGATCGAGGACGAGCCGAACTTTGCCCGCATCCTCTACGACCTGGCCCACGAGCTGGGCTACAGCTGCCTGGTGGCCCAGGCCGCCGACGAAGGCTTCGAGCTGGCCGCCCAGTACATGCCCGACGCGATCCTGCTGGACATGCGCCTGCCCGACCATTCCGGGCTCACGGTGCTGCAGCGCCTCAAGGAGCAGGCCAGCACCCGGCATATCCCGGTGCACATCATCTCGGTGGAAGACCGCGTCGAGGCGGCCATGCACATGGGCGCGGTGGGCTATGCGGTCAAGCCCACCAGCCGCGAGGAACTCAAGGCGGTGTTCGCCCGCCTGGAGGCCAAGCTCACGCAGAAGCTCAAGCACATCCTGCTGGTGGAGGACGATGACCTGCAACGCGACAGCATCGCCCGCCTGATCGGCGACGACGATATCGAGATCACCGCCGTGGCCATGGCCCAGGACGCCCTGGCGCTGCTGCGCGAGAACATCTACGACTGCATGATCATCGACCTCAAGCTGCCCGACATGCTCGGCAACGAGCTGCTCAAGCGCATGACCGCCGAGGACATCCGCAGCTTCCCGCCGGTGATCGTCTACACCGGGCGCAACCTCACCCGCGAGGAAGAGGCCGACCTGCTCAAGTACTCACGCTCGATCATCATCAAGGGCGCGCGCTCGCCGGAGCGCCTGCTCGACGAAGTCACCCTGTTCCTGCACAAGGTCGAGTCGCAGTTGTCCAACGAGCGCCAGCGCATGCTCAAGACCGCGCGCAGCCGTGACAAAGTGTTCGAGGGGCGCAAGATCCTGCTGGTGGACGACGACGTGCGCAATATCTTTGCCCTCACCAGCGCCCTGGAGCACAAGGGCGCGATCGTCGAGATTGGCCGAAACGGCCGCGAGGCGCTGGAATGCCTGGAGGCCAACGACGACATCGACCTGGTGCTGATGGACGTGATGATGCCGGAGATGGACGGCTACGAGGCCACCCGGCTGATCCGCCAGCAGCCACGCTGGCGCAAGCTGCCGATCATCGCCGTGACCGCCAAGGCGATGAAGGATGACCAGCAGCGTTGCCTGCAGGCTGGCGCCAACGACTACCTGGCCAAGCCGATCGACCTGGACCGCCTGTTCTCGCTGATCCGGGTCTGGCTGCCGCAATTGGAGCGAATCTGAAATCTTGACCAGTGAACGCAACACCGATATCGAGATCCGGCTGCTGATCGAGGCGATCTACCTCAAGTACAGCTACGATTTTCGCGATTACTCCGGCGCTTCGATCAAGCGCCGGATCCTCCACGCCTTGAGCCAGTTCGACTGCCGCACGGTGTCGGCGCTGCAGGAACGGGTGCTGCACGACCCGGGCATGTTCATGGAGCTGCTGCAGTACCTGACGATTCCGGTCAGCGAGATGTTCCGCGACCCGGGGCACTTCCTCGCCCTGCGTGAAGAAGTGGTGCCGCTGCTGCGCACCTGGCCGTCGCTGAAGCTCTGGATCGCAGGATGCAGCACGGGCGAGGAGGTGTACTCCATGGCCATCCTGTTGCGCGAGGAAGGGCTGCTGGAGCGCACGATCATCTACGCCACCGACATCAATCCGCACTCGCTGGAGCGCGCCAAGCAGGGTATCTACTCGATGCAGAGCATGCACGAGTACGCACAGAACTACCGCAAGGCGGGTGGGCGCCGCGACTTCTCCGAGTACTACACCGCCGCCTATGGCAACGCCATCATGGACGGCAGCCTGCGCGAAAATGTGACCTTCGCCGATCACAGCCTGGCCACCGACAGCGTGTTTTCCGAGACGCAGTTGGTGTCGTGCCGCAATGTGCTGATCTACTTCAACAAAGGTCTGCAGGACCGCGCCCTCGGGCTGTTCCACGACTCGCTGTGCCACCGTGGCTTCCTGGTGCTGGGCAGCAAGGAGTCGGTGGATTTCTCCGCCTACAGCGAACGCTTCGAGCCGCTGGTGCGGCCCGAACGGATTTACCGCAAGTCATGACCGGCATACGCGCGGTGGTCATCGGTGCCTCGGCGGGCGGCGTGACGGCGCTGTTCAGCGTGCTGGGTGCGTTGCCGGACAGCTTCACCATCCCGGTACTGTGCGTGCTGCACTTGCCGGACGACCGCCACAGCCAGTTGGCGGACGTGCTGCAGCGGCGCCTGCGCCGACCAGTGCGAGAGGCCGTCGACAAGGCTTGCATCGAGGCAGGTTTCATCTATGTGGCCGGGCCGGGCTATCACTTGTCGGTGGAGCGTGATTTCACCCTGTCGCTCAGCCAGGAGGAGCCGGTGCATTTCTCGCGACCGGCGATCGACTACCTGTTCGAGTCGGCGGCGGACGCCTACGGCCCGGGCCTGCTCGGCGTGCTGCTCACCGGGGCCAACGAAGATGGTGCCCGGGGGCTGTTGCGCATCCGACAAAGCGGTGGCCGGACCGTGGTCCAGGACCCCCGCGACGCACAGGTCGCGCTGATGCCGGAGGCCGCACTGGCCCTGCAGCAGCCCGACCATCTACTTCCCCTGAGTGGTATCGGGCAGTTGCTCGCTACCCTGGAACCCAGCGCATGCTAAGCCATATCACCGCGAAACTGCTGATCGTCGACGACCTGCCGGAGAACCTGCTGGCCCTCGACGCCCTGATTCAGGGCGCGGACCGCGAGGTGCACCAGGCCCAGTCCGCGGAGCAGGCGTTGTCGCTGCTGCTCGAGCACGAATTCGCCCTGGCCATCCTCGACGTGCAGATGCCGGGCATGAACGGCTTCGAGCTGGCCGAGCTGATGCGCGGCATGGAAAAGACCCGCAGCATCCCCATCGTTTTCGTCAGCGCCGCCGGGCGTGAGATGAACTACGCCTTCAAGGGCTACGAGAGCGGGGCGGTGGACTTCCTGCACAAGCCCCTGGACACCCTGGCGGTGAAGAGCAAGGTTTCGGTGTTCGTCGACCTGTTCCGCCAGCGCAAGGCCCTTGACCGCCAGCTCCAGGCGCTGGAGCGCAGCCGTGAGGAGCAGGCGCAGTTGCTGGCGCAGTTGCAGGTGGCGCGGGGTGAGCTGGAGCGGGCGGTGCGCATGCGCGATGACTTCATGTCGATCGTCTCCCACGAAGTGCGTACACCGCTCAATGGCCTGATTCTTGAAACCCAATTGCGGCGCATGCACCTTGCCCGGGGCAACCTGGGGGCGTTCAGCGAGGAGAAGCTCGCGGCGATGGTCGAGCGCGACGAGCGGCAGATCAACAGCCTGATCCGGTTGGTCGAGGACATGCTCGACGTGTCGCGGATCCGCACCGGCAAGCTGTCGATCCGGCCCAAGGCTTTCGATCTTGGGCAACTGGTGCAGGGGTTGGTCGAGAATTTCGCCGCGCAGGCAGGGGCCCTGGAGACGCATATCGAACTGGAGCGATGCCAGGCTTTGCAGGGGGAGTGGGACGAGTTCCGTATCGAGCAGGTGCTCGCCAACCTGCTGTCCAATGCCTTGCGCTATGGCGAGCGCAAGCCGGTGCGGGTGCGGGTGTACGAAGAGGGCGCGATGGCCTGTGTGCAAGTGCAGGATGCGGGCATTGGCATCAGTGCGCAGCATCAGCAGCGGATCTTCCAGCAGTTCGAGCGGGTGGCGGCGCAGCAGGCCACGGGCGGGCTGGGGCTGGGGCTGTATATCTCCGAGCAGATCGTGCTGGCCCATGGCGGGCGGATCCAGGTCGATAGCGAGGAGGGGCAGGGGGCCACGTTCAGTGTCTATCTGCCGCTGCCGACGGTGCAGTGCCAAAGCGACCAGACGCAGGCAACCTCTGCGTAGGGTTGGGGTCTGATAGCTATCGTGCTGAATTCGAAGGCGTTGTCATGAGTGAAGATGCGCAAGACGTGGTGCTGGTGGTCGAGGATGAGCCGGCGATTCGCATGATCCTGCGCGATTATCTGGCGGGCGAGGGGTATCACGTGCTGGTGGCCGAGGATGGCGAGCAGGCGTTCGAGATCCTGGCGAGCAAGCCGCACCTGGATTTGATGGTGACTGATTTTCGGTTGCCTGGGGGGATATCGGGGGTCGAGATTGCCGAGCCGGCGGTGAGGTTGAGGCCTGATTTGAAGGTGATTTTTATCAGTGGGTATCCGGCGGAGATTCTTGAGTCGGGGAGCCCGATTGCGCGGCGGGCGCCGATTTTGGCCAAGCCGTTTGATCTGGATACGTTGCGGGAGGAGATTCAGGGGTTGTTGCGTTAGGGCGTGTTTTTGTGAATTGTGGTGTTGGTTAGTTGGTTTTTGAATTGTGGACATATCCATTTGCTATGTAGACGCTGATTCACCTTTCCGCCCTTACGGCGGGTTACTTTGGTCTTGGCCAAAGTAACCAAAGCCGCTCGCTCCATCATACGGCCCTACGCTGCGCTCCGGGTCCCTTCGCTCCGGCGCCTTCCGGGCCCGCGCGGCCTACGACTTGCTGCGCAAGTCTACATCTCGCGCCTTCGGCTAACGCCGAAGGGTGCTGCGCACCTGGCCCTCCATACGCCTGCGCTCAGCCTCCTGAAGTCGCGAAGTTACGGGCGGCGCCTGGGCTGGCGCAGCTGTCGCTAGCTGCTAATTCGTGGCCTGGAGCACGCATTCGCCGGCAAAGCCGGCTCCTACCGAATGGTGTACGCCGCACCATTGTAGGAGCCGGCTTTGCCGGCGAACCAATCGCACAAACGACACGTTCATCACGGCATTACATAGCTATAAAACTTTCCGCTCTTTGCTCTTTGCTCTTTGCTCTTTGCTCTTTGCTCTTTGCTCTTTGCTCTTTGCTCTTTGCTCTTTGCTCTTTGCTTCTGCGAGCGCGCAGCGCCTCGCCCGGCTTTTGATCTTGATGCGCGATAGTTCAGGCGCCGCCCATTGCGACTTCAGGAGGCCGAGCGGAGTTCTTGCGTAGTGGGGCGACGGCCATGGATGGCCGTCGAGCGCTGCGCCCCAGGATGGGGCGTTCAGCGCGGTACCCACGGGAGCAAGAACGGAGCGAGGGAACCCCGGAGCGAAGCGCAGGGGCCGGATGATGGAGCAGGCGGTTTTGCCTACTTTGGCCAAGACCAAAGTAGGCCGCCGTAAGGGCGGAAAGGTGAGTCTGCGTCTACATAGCAAACGGATATGCTCACAAACCTTCAAACCCACACTCTGAAAGCCGAAGCCGAAGCCGAAGCCGAAGCCGAAGCCGAAGCCGAAGCCGAAGCCGAAGCCGAAGCCGAAGCCGAAGCCGAAGCCGAAGCCGAAGCCGAAGCCGAAGCCGAAGCCGAAGCCGAAGCCGAAGCCGAAGCCGAAGCCGAAGCCTACCCCAACGTCCGCTCCACAGCCCCCACCACCAGACTCTCCATCAACCCAACCCCTTCAGCCTCGCCCAACCCTTTGCCCCGCAACATCCCAGGCAACTGGTTCAGCAACGTCGCCAGCACATGCCCGGTCGCCACCAACGCATCCCCGGCCAACCGCGCCTGTGGCGCAATCAACCGCAGCAACCCGGCTTCATAGCGCTCCCGCAACCCGACCAACCGCGCCTGCTGCACCTCGCTCAAGCAGCAGAAATCCCGCTCCGCCAGGCGAAACTGCAACGGCCGCTCCCCATGCAACTGCCAGTGCGCGCTGATCAGGCAGCCCAGCACCGGCTTGCCCCGCGCCAGCGCCCGCCGCCCCTGGTCGAGGGTCGCCTGCAATTCCTCGTAAAGCTCCTCGATCAGGTCGTACAGCAAATCCTGCTTGCTCGGGAAATGGTGGTACAGCGACCCCGCGGTCAAGCCCACGTGCGCCGCCAGCTCACGCATGCTGACCTGGCCGAAGCCTTTTTCGGCGAACAATGCCATCGCCTTGTCACGCCGCTCCTCAAAGTTGGCGCAGCGCATCGCCGCATTGACCGGGGGCATAGCGTACGCGCCTCAGTAGGTGAAGAAGCCGCGGCCGCTCTTGCGCCCGAGGTAGCCGGCCGCAACCATCTCCTTGAGCAGCGGGGCGGGGCGGTACTTGCTGTCGTTGAAGCCCTCATGGAAGGCCTCCATGATCGCCAACAGGGTGTCCAGGCCCACCAGGTCGGCCAGGGCCAGCGGGCCGATCGGCTGGTTGCAGCCCAGGCGCATGCCGGTGTCGATGTCCTCGGCACTGGCCAAGCCTTCCTGGCGCACGAAAATCGCCTCGTTGATCATCGGCACCAGGATGCGGTTGACCACGAAGCCCGGGCGGTTGCCCGCGGTGATCGGGCTCTTGCCGAGCTTTTCGGTGACCAGCAGCGCCTGCGCGTAGGTGGCGTCGCTGGTCTGCAGGCCACGGATGATCTCCACCAGCGCCATCATCGGCACCGGGTTGAAGAAGTGCACGCCGATGAACCGCTCCGGGTGCTCGATGCTCGCCGCCAGCTGGGTGACCGACAGCGACGAGGTGTTGGTGGCGATCAGGCACTCGGCACTGACATTGCTTGCTACCTGCTGGAGAATCCGTTGCTTGAGCTGCAGGTTCTCGGTGGCCGCCTCGATCACCAGCTGCGCGCCGGCGAGCTGGGCGTAGTCGGTGCTGGTGCGGATGCGCGCCTTGGCTGCCGCGGCCTTGTCAGCGTCGACGGTACCCTTGCTGACCTGGCGCTCGAGGTTCTTGCCGAGGGTGGCCACGCCACGCTCCAGCGCGGCGTCGGAAACGTCCACCAGCAGTACTTGGTAGCCCGCCAGCGCGCACACCTGGGCGATGCCGTTGCCCATGGTCCCGGCGCCAATCACGGCGATCTGTTCAATGCTCACGTTGCTGGCTCCTGTCACACACGTTCGAAGACGATGGCGATGCCTTGGCCGCCACCGATGCACATGGTGGCCAGGGCGTAGCGGCCCTGGACACGCTGCAGTTCATGGATCGCCTTGGTGGCGATGATCGCGCCGGTGGCGCCCACCGGGTGGCCCAGGGAGATGCCCGAGCCGTTGGGGTTGACCTTCTCCGGGTCGAAGCCCAGGGCACGGGACACGGCGCAGGCCTGGGAGGCGAAGGCCTCGTTCGATTCGATCACGTCGAGGTCGGACACCTTCAGGCCAGCCTTCTGCAGCACCTTCTGGGTGGCCGGGATCGGGCCCAGGCCCATCAGCTCGGGCTCCACGCCCGCATGGGCATAGGCCACCAGGCGCGCCAGGGGCTTGAGGCCCAGGCGGCGCACGGCGTCGCCAGTGGCCAGTACCAGGCCGGCGGCACCGTCGTTGATGCTGCTGGCATTGCCGGCGGTGACGCTGCCGTCCTTCTTGAACACCGGCTTCATGCCGGCCAGTTGCTCGGCGGTGACATCGCCGCGCACGTTCTCGTCGACGGCGAACTGCACGGGGCCTTTGCGGGTCTTGATCTCGATTGGCACGATCTGCCCGGCGAAACGGCCCTCGGCGATGGCGCGGGCGGCGCGGCGCTGGCTGGTCAGCGCGACTTCGTCCTGCATCTCGCGGGTGATGCCTTCACTGGCGGCGACGTTTTCGGCGGTGATGCCCATGTGGAAGTGCTCGAACGGGTCCTGCAGCACGCCAACCAGGTAGTCGACGCCTTGCAGGTCGCCCATGCGCGCGCCCCAGCGGGCTTGGGGCAGCAGGTACGGGCTGCGGCTCATGTTCTCGGCGCCGGCGGCCAGGGCAATGTCGCTGTCGCCCAGCAGCAGGCCCTGGGCGGCCGAGACGATGGCCTGCAGGCCCGAACCGCACAGGCGGTTGACGTTGAAGGCCGGGACTTCCTTGGGCACCCCGGCGTTCATCGAGGCAACCCGGCCCAGGTAGGCGTCGCGGGGCTCGGTGGGGATCACGGTGCCCATCACCACATGGCCGATCTGTTCGGCAGTCAGGCCCGAACGCTCGATGGCGGCGCGGCTGACCTGGGTGGCGAGGTCGGCCAGGGGCAGGTCCTTGAGCGAGCCGCCGAAGCTGCCGATGGCCGAACGTACCGCGCTGACGACGTAGATTTCTGTGCTGCTCATGCTGGCTCCGTGTGCGAAGGCGTGGCGGGGCGGGGGCGGCTCTGCGAGAATGGCGGCCCAGAACCCCGGGGTGGATCGAGTCTAGGCAAAGGCCTTCAGGCGGCCTATGCCGGATCTGTTCAGTCAACCTGGTATTTTTTGCCACTCAGCATAGACAGCGGATGCCTGCCATGCGCGATAGCGACACGGTCGCGGTGTACTTCCTCAATGCCATGGTCCATGCCCTGCGCGACCGCCCGCAGGCGCGCGACGCCCACCTGCGGGCGGTTGGCATCGACCCGGCGGTGCTGGCGCAGCCCCAGGCGCGGGTGCCGGCCAAGGCCTTCGCCCAGCTATGGCTGGCGCTGATCGACGAGTTGCATGACGAATTCTTCCGCCTCGACAGCCACGGCATGCCCCTGGGCAGCTTCGCCCTGATCTGCCGCGGACTGATCCAGGAACCGAACCTGGAGAAAGCCCTGCGCCAATGCCTGGGCAATTTCGCCCTGTTCCTGCGCGACGTGCACGGCACACTGACGGTGCGGGGCGCGCGCGCCGTGATCAATGTGCACTCGAGCATCGACGACCCACTGACGCGTATCTACGCCGAGGAGACCTTCCTGGTGCTGGTGGTGGGTCTGTTGTGCTGGCTGGCCGGGCGGCGTATCGCCATCGACCGCACCGAGCTCGCCTTGGCCCGGCCGGCCCAGGACGACGATGCCTTGCTGTGGGGGCCGGACCTGCGCCTGGGCAGTGGCCGCACCGAGGTGGAGTTCGACAGCGCCTGGCTGCGCCTGCCGGTGATGCAGGACCTGGCGGCCTTGAAGACCTTCCTGCGCAGTGCGCCGCAGGGGTTGGTGATCCGTTTTCGCAACCAGAATGGCCTGGTCGCCGAGGTGTATCGCCATCTGCGCGCCCGGCATTACGGGCAGTGGCCGACCCTCGACGCCATGGCCGAACGGCAAAGGCTCAGCGCCAGCAGCTTTCGCCGCCAGCTGGAAAGGGAAGGGCGCTCGTACCAGCAGATCAAGGACGAGGTGCGTCGGGCCATGGCCTTCGAGCTGCTGCGCGAAGGCTGCCTGAGCATTGCCGAGATTGCCGAGCAGACCGGGTTCCAGGAGCCCAGCGCGTTTCACCGGGCGTTCAAGAAGTGGACCGGGCAAAGCCCGGGGAGCTACAGGGCGAAGCTCAAACCGAATTGAACCGTTTCTGTTGTAGGAGCGGCTTTAGCCGCGATGCGGTGCCTGGCACCCGCTTTGCGGGTGATCGCGGCTGAAGCCGCTCCTACGGAGGTCGCACCCGATCAACGGGGCACGATCAGGCCGGGACCATCGCAAAGCCCACGCCAAAGCGGTTCCAGGCGTTGATGGTGGCGATGGCCAGGGTCAGGTTGGCCACTTCCTTGGGCTCGAAGTGCTCCAGCAGCGCTTCATATTCAGGCTGCGGCGCGCCACGCTCGGGCAGGCGGGTCAGGCTTTCCAGCCAAGCCAGCGCGGCACGCTCGCGTGGGGTGAAGTAGCGGGTTTCCCGCCACACGCTCAGGGTTTGCAGGCGGGCTTCGGTTTCACCGGCCTTGCGCGCATCGTTGGCATGCAGGTTGACGCAGTAGGCGCAACCGTTGATCTGCGAGGCGCGCAGGCGCACCAGTTCAAGCAGCGAGTGTTCCAGGCCCGAGTTGATCAGCGCCTGTTCGAGGCCGACCATGGCTTTGTAGGCTTCAGGGGCGTGCTTGGCCCATTCGATACGGTCGTGCATGGTGTTTCTCCAAGTGAGTGGGGATGGCGCTACCTTAGCGCCACCGCTGCCGCCGCCGAATAGCCAATCCCGCGCTTTGCCAGGAGGCCAATCCGCACATTCAGGTGGCCACTGACCTGCATCCAATCTCTTCATTTCAGCCTGTGCGCCGCGGCCGGGATAATGCCCGGGTCAATACCGGAGAACCGATACATGTCCGCAGAAACCTACATGCGCGAGGCACTCGACCTGGCCCGCGCCAACATCCAGGCCGGCGGCCGCCCCTTCGGTGCCGTGCTGGTGTACCAGGGCCGGGTGATCGCCCGCGCCGTCAACGAGATCCACAGCACCCAGGACCCCACCCGCCACGCCGAGATGCAGGCGATCCGCCAGGCGTCCGAGGTTCTGGGGCGGGCACGCCTGGACGGCGCTGAAATCTACGCCAGCGGCCACCCGTGCCCGATGTGCCTGGCGGCGATGCACCTGTGCGGCATCGAGCGCGCCTGGTTCGCCTACGACAACGAGGAGGGCGAGCCCTACGGGCTGTCCACCGCCGCCATCTATGCGCAGATGGCGCGCCCGCCACAGCAGCAGAGCCTGCCGCTGCGGCCACTAAAGCCGGCAGGCGAAACCGGCCTGTACCTTGAGTGGAAACAGGCTGGCCAGGTATGAGAGCGGCACTGAACCTGGTGCTGGTCATGCTGCTGGCGCTGAACCTGCGGCCGATCCTCACCAGCATCGGCCCGTTGCTCGAACCCATGCGCCAGGGCACGGGCCTGGGCTACCAGCAGGCGGCCCTGCTGACCGCGCTGCCGGTGCTGTGCATGGGCTTGGTACCGTTGCTGCAACCCTGGCTGCGGCGTTGGCTGAGCGAACATGGCGGCATGCTCGCGGGCCTCGCGGCCATCGCCGTCGCCTGCCTGTGGCGCCTGCAGCTGGACAGCGCCTGGGCGCTGATCGCCAGCGCCGTGGTCGCCGGCCTGGGGGTGGCCGTGGTCCAGAGCATGATGCCGGGCCTGGTGAACCGCTGGTTCCCCACCCGCCTGGCGGCGACCATGGGCCTGTATTCGGCGGCGTTGATGAGCGGTGGCGGCCTGGCGGCGGTGCTTGGCCCAGGCATCAGTGCGCATTTCGGGCATTGGCAGGCAGGCCTGGGGGTCTGGGCATTGCCCGCCGTGCTGGCGCTGCTGGCCTGGATCGCGCTGCGCCCCCGCCAGGAGGCTCCCGCGCTGGCCGGGGGCGCTGGCGGGCACTGGTTCGGCAACCGCCGCGCTTGGCTGCTGGCGTTGTACTTCGGCCTGATCAACGGCGGCTACACCAGCATGGTGGCCTGGTTGCCGGCCTATCACTTGGAACATGGCGGTACGGCCCAAGGCGGCGGCGAGCTGGTGGGGTTGATGACGATTTTCCAGGTCGTCGGCGCGCTGGGCTTGCCTTTGCTGCTGCGCCGTCTGGTCGATCGCCGGCCGGGGCTTTGGCTGGCGCTGGTGATCCAGTTGTGTGGCTTCCTGGGGCTGTTGCTGGCGCCCGCCAGCGCCATGGGCCTGTGGGTGGCGATGATCGGGCTGGGCCTGGGGGCGTGCTTCAGCCTGAGCCTCACGTTGACCCTGGAACACCTGCGCACGCCGGCCGAGGCGGGCAGCCTGGCGGCCTTCGTGCAGGGTGTGGGGTTCATCGTCACTGGCATCGTGCCGTACATCACCGGCTGGCTGCGGGACGTCAGTGGCGATTTCCAGGCGTCCTGGACCCTGCTCACCTGCACCGTGCTGGCCATGCTGCTGGTGACCGCGCGCTTCGCCCCGCGTGGTTACGCCAGGGCCATCGCTCGCGCTGACGGGGCGGGCACGGTGACAGCGGTCAACTGAGGCGCTGCAAGGTGTCGCGCACCCGATCCAGCGCCGGGTCGATATCCAGCAGCTCGATGGCGCCAAAGCCCAGCAGCAGCCCCGGGCGCACCGGGGCTTCGCTGAAGAACGGCGCCAGCGAGTAGATCCCCACTTCCACCTTGCGTGCCAGGTTGACCAGCAGCTCGACGTCCACGCCGGGGCTGGCCAGGGCGCTCAGGTGAAAGCCGGCGCTGGCGGGGACGGCGCTGAACCACGGCGCCAGGTCGTCGCCCAGGCGGGCGAGGATCCGCTCGCGGCGGGCGCTGTAGATCTCGTGGCAGCGGCGGATGTGCTTGTTCAGGTGGCCCTCGTCGATGAACCGGGCCAGGGCCCACTGTTGCAGGCTCGGGCTATGCCAGTCGGTCAGGTGCTTGGCCACGCAGGCGGCTTGCAGCACGGCGGGCGGCAGCACGGCATAGCCCAGGCGCAGCTCCGGCAGCAAGGTCTTGGAGAAGGTGCCGACATAGGCTACCAGGCCGTGCCGGTCCATGCGTTGCAAGGCTTCGGCGGCCGGGCCCTGGTAGCGGAACTCGCAGTCGTAGTCGTCCTCGATGATCAGCGCGCCCAGTTCGGCGGCCCGGGCCAGCAAATCCTGGCGCCGTCGTTCACCCATGGGCATGCCCAGCGGGAACTGGTGCGACGGGGTGACGTAGATCAGTTGCGTGCCGTCCTCGATCTGGTCGACGCACAGGCCTTCATCATCCACCGGCACCGACTGCAGGCGGGCGCCCAGGGCCAGGAACAGCTGGCGCGCCGGCGGGTAGCCCGGGTCTTCCATCGCTACCTTGCAACCAGGCTCCACCAGGACCCGGGCGATCAGGTCCAGGGCCTGCTGGGCGCCATTGCACACCATCACGTCGGCGGCGCTGCAATGCACGCCGCGGGTGAAGGCGATGTGGTGGGCGATGGCCTCGCGCAGTTCGGGCAGCCCTTGAGGGGAGAAGTGGCGTTCGGTATGGCGCTGGCTGCGGCGCAGCGCGTACTGCATGCAGCTGCGCCACTGGTCGTACGGGAACTGTGCCTTGCTCGACGCACCGCCGACGAAGTCGTAGCGCGACGGGGCCTCCAGTGCCCGGCGGCCCAGCACCGTGGCGCGCTGGCGCCAGCGCTCGAGTGAGCCTACGGCAGCCAGGGGGACGGCTTCGGCGTCGCTCGGGCGAATGGACTGGTGTGGGGTGATGAAGGTGCCGCGGCCGACCACGCCGCTGAGCAGGTTGTCGTAGGTCAGCCGTGAATAGGCTTCGGCCACGGTCTTGCGCGAGACACCCAGTTGCTCGGCCAGCAGGCGTGTGGGCGGCAACTGCGTGCCGGCGGCCAGGTGGCCACTGTCGATGCCGGCACGCAGTTGCTGGTAAAGCTGGTCGGCAAGGCCTTTGCGGCCTTCGAGGCGGATATGCAGTTCCATCGGGGGTGGGTCCGAAGCGCGGGGATGTCCAAGCTTCGGGGTTCACGGCGCAAGCCGCAAGAGGGTCGCGTGATCAGAACCTGGCGGCGCTGACGGTGATGTAGCCCTTCTGTGGCAGGGCGATGCGAATCACCGTTTCGTCGGCGGGTGCCTTGCGCTTCTGCCTGATGCATACGCCATCGACCGCGGCGTCGCGCATGCGTGCCGGGATGGCGCGGCCATGGGGGTCGAAGAAGGCCTCGCTGGCCAGCAGTTCGACGCGCTCGATCAGTTGCCGGGTGTGTTCATCGGTGGCGCAGAAGAAGCGCACACCGGACAGGTGCGGGTTGTCGTCGGGGTTGCTGACTTCGTGGGCCATGAGCTGGCGTAGGGTGTGGCGCAGTTCGCGGGTGGGCTGGTCGTGTCTGGGCATGGTCTGGCCTCGTCTGGAAAGGGCTGGCCATCGGCTGGCCGTAACGTCTCCAGGTCGGATGATGGTGTCGCCCATGGGGGGCGGCAATTACGAAGCGTCCGTGATCGCAGTAGGAAGTTTCCTAAATTACAAGCAGGCATGTGGTCGACGCCTTGATCCGCGTCAGCTCGGCACGACGCTGGTGGCCAGGTACGGGTGTGCTGCACAATCGCACTTTCGCTGTTGCACATTGCCGAGGTCAGCCCCATGAACAGCCACTTCCAGCCCGTCGACCTGAAAAAGGCCTACCGCTTGCTCAACCATGGGCCGACCGTGCTGGTCTCGGCCAGCCACGGCGGTGTCGACAACGTCATGGCCGCCGCCTGGGCCTGCGCCCTGGATTTCGACCCGCCCAAGGTGACCGTGGTCCTCGACAAGGCCACCCGCACCCGCCAACTGGTGGAGGGCAGCGGCTGGTTCGTGCTGCAGGTGCCCAACGCCGCGCAGGCCCGGCTCACGCACCAGGTGGGTAACCATAGCCTGCTCGATCAGCCCGACAAGCTGGCGCGTTTGGGTGTCGGGCTGGCCCGGGTCGAGGGCTACCCGGCACCGTTGGTCAATGGCTGCTCGGCCTGGCTGATGTGCCGGGTAATCGAAGAGCCGCACAACCAGCAGGTCTATGACCTGTTCATTGGCGAAGTGGTCGCGGCCTGGGCCGATGACCGGGTGTTCCGCGACGGGCACTGGGCATACGAGCATGCCGCCCCTGAGTGGCGCAGCCTGCATTATGTGGCGGGTGGGCATTTCTATGCGATCGGCGAGCCGCTGGTGATCGACCAGGGGGATTGAGTCAACACAACATGACACATTGACTTGGCGCGATCACCGGCAACGCCGGTGCCATACACCACGTTGCCCGCATCGCGGCTAAAGCCGCTCCTACAGGTGCAGTGTTTACAGCGCTGCAGCACCTGCCATGGCCACCTGCGCGTCCTGCTCGGGCCTGACCCCGGACACCCCGATCGCCCCCACCACCTGGCCATCCACCCGCAGCGGCACGCCGCCTTCCAGGCTGGTGAGCAGCGGCGCGGTGACGAATGCCGTGCGCCCACCATTGACCATCTGCTCGTAATCACGGGTCTCGCGTCGCCCAAGGGCGGCGCTGCGGGCCTTCTCCACTGCGATATAGGCGCTGGCCGGCGCGCAACCGTCCAGGCGCTCCAGCGCCAGGGGGTGGCCGCCATCGTCGACGATGGCGATGGTCACCGGCCACTGCTGGGCCTGGGCTTCGTGGCGGGCGGCTACCAGCAGGCGGGCGACATCCGCCTGGCCGAGCACTGACTTGCTAAGCATGGGGTACCTCCTGAGCGAGGGCTGCCTCGACGATCTCGATCCAGTGCCGAACGGGCGTGCGTCCGGCGCCGTCGAGGTGCAGCTGGCAGCCGATATTGGCGGTGGCGATGACTTCGGGCTCGCCGCTTTCCAGGGCATCGAGGCGGTTGTCACGCAGTTGGCGCGACAGGGCCGGCTGGGTCAGCGAATAGGTGCCCGCCGAACCGCAGCACAGGTGGCCGTGGGGCACCGGGGTGAGGTGGAAACCAAGGCGGGTCAGCAGACTTTCCACTGCGCCACCCAGCTTGAGGGCATGTTGCAGGGTACAGGGGCAGTGGAAGGCCAGGCGCTGTTCGGCACACAGGTCCAGGCGCTCCAGTGGCTCGGCCTGCAGCACCTGTACCAGGTCGCGGGACAGTGCGCTGACCCGCGCCGCCTTGGCGGCATAGCGCGGGTCCTGCGCCAGCAGGTGGCCGTAGTCGCGCACAAAGGCGCCGCAGCCGCTGGCGGTCTGCACGATGGCTTCGGCGCCGGCCTCGACGGCGGGCCACCAGGCGTCGATATTGTTCCGGGCACGTTGCAGACCCTGCGCCTGGGCGTCCAGGTGATAGTCCACCGCGCCGCAGCAGCCCGCTTCGCGGATAGGCTCGATACTGATGCCCAGACGGTCGAGCAGGCGCGCGGCGGCGGCGTTGGTGTTGGGCGACAGGGCCTGCTGGACGCAGCCTTCGAGCAGCAGCACGCGACGGTCATGGCGCACGGGTGGACGTTGCCCCAAGGCGGCGGTGGCGGGCAGCTTGGCTTTGAGCTCGGCGGGCAACAGTGGGCGCAAGGCCTGGCCGGCACGCAGCAGGGCCTTGAACGCGGCCGGGCGTGGCACTATCGAGCGCAGCGCTCCCCGCAAGAGACGCTGGCCGAAGGGGCGTCGCACTTGCTGGTCGACCACGGCGCGGCCGATGTCGAGCAGGTCGTGGTACTTCACGCCGGACGGGCAGGTCGTCTCGCAGTTGCGACAACTCAGGCAGCGGTCCAGGTGCAACTGGGTGCTGGCAGTGACCGGCGCGCCTTCGAGCACTTGCTTGATCAGGTAGATGCGCCCGCGTGGCCCGTCCAGCTCGTCACCCAGCAATTGGTAGGTGGGGCAGGTGGCGGTGCAGAAGCCGCAATGCACGCAGCTGCGCAGGATGCTTTCGGCTTCTTCGCCCCGGGGCAGTTGCCGGGCGGCGTCGCTCAGGTGGGTTTGCATGGCCTGGCCTCACAGATCCGGGTACAGGCGCCCGGGGTTGAAGATGCCCTGGGGGTCGAATTGCCGTTTCAGCGCCTGGTGGTAGCGCAGCAATGCCGCAGGAAGCGGGGCGGCACTTTGGTCACCGGGAGCATAGGCCGTGGCATGGCCTGCGTACTGGGCGGCCAAGGCGCGGATGACCTGTGCCGGGGCGTCCGACTTGAGCCAGCGCTGGGCACCGCCCCAGTCGAACAACTGCCTCCCGGGCAGCTCGATTTCGGGCGTGGCGTTGGGCAGTGACAGGCGCCAGAGCGGCCTCGGGTCCTGGAAGAACGCCAGGCGTTGTTCGCGCAGGTCGCTCCAGAAACCATTGTTCACCACATCGCCACCCAGGCGTTCGCGGGCCGAACGCACCGAGCCCTCGCCACCTTCCAGACGCAGGTGCAGCGCCTCGCCATCATGGCAGGCGGCACTGATCGGCAATGGCTGCTGGCCCCACTCGCTCAGTTCGGCCAAGGCCTGGCGCACTGGCAACTGCAGGCGCAGGCTGAGGCATTCGCGTGGTCGGGGCAGCACCTTCAGCGACACTTCGGTGAGCAGCCCGAGGCAGCCGTAACTGCCGGCCATCAGGCGCGAGACGTCGAAGCCCGCGACGTTCTTCATCACTTCCCCCCCAAGGCGCAGCAATTTGCCGTGACCACTGATTAAGCGCGTGCCCAGCACCTGGTCGCGCACCGCGCCGGCCCAGGGGCGGCGCGGCCCCGAAAGGCCGGCCGCGACCATGCCGCCGAGGGTGGCATGGGGCCCCAGGTGCGGCGGTTCGCAGGGCAGCATCTGCCCAGCTGCCTGCAAAGCAGTTTCGATTTCCTGCAGCGGCGTGCCGGCGCGGGCCGTCAGCACCAGCTCGGTCGGGTCGTAGCTGACGATTCCACGGTGGCCGCGGGTGTCGATGACTTCGCCGTCGACTGGGCGGCCCAGCATGGCCTTGCTGCCGCCGCCCTGGATACGCAGGGCGGTGCCTCGACTCAACGCCTGGTTGACCTGCTCCAGCAGGTCCTGGCCCATGTCGCGGTCCATGCTCATCAGAACCGCTCCAGGTCGGGGAAGGGCAGTTGCCCGTGGTGCACGTGCAGGGCGCCGAACTCGGCGCAGCGGTGCAGGGTGGGGATGTTCTTGCCGGGGTTGAGCAGGCCTTGCGGGTCGAAGGCTGCCTTGACGCCCTGGAACAGGGTGATTTCATCGGCGTTGAACTGGGCGCACATCTGGTTGATCTTCTCGCGGCCCACGCCATGTTCGCCGGTGATGCTGCCGCCCACCGCCACGCACAGCTCGAGGATCCGCCCACCGAGGGCTTCGGCCCGCTCCAGCTCGCCGGGCAGGTTGGCGTCGAACAGGATCAGTGGGTGCATGTTGCCGTCGCCCGCGTGGAACACATTGGCCACCCGCAACCCATATTCGCTGGAGAGCGCGGCGATGCCCTGCAGCACCTTTGGCAGTTCGCGGCGAGGGATGGTGCCGTCCATGCAGTAATAGTCCGGCGAAATCCGGCCCACCGCCGGGAAGGCGTTCTTGCGCCCGGCCCAGAAGCGCACGCGTTCGGCTTCGTCGCAGGCCAGGCGCACCTCGCGGGCGCCGGCGGCGCGCAGCACGGCGTCGACCCGGGCACAGTCGTCCTGCACGTCGGCCTCGACGCCGTCCAGCTCGCACAGCAGGATCGCCGCGGCGTCCACCGGGTAGCCGGCGTGGATGAAGTCCTCGGCGGCGCGGATCGCCAGGTTGTCCATCATCTCCAGGCCACCGGGGATGATCCCGGCGGCGATGATCTCGGCCACCGCCCGGCCGGCCTGGCCGACATCGTCGAAGCTGGCCAGCAACACCCTGGCGACCAGTGGCCTGGGCAGCAGCTTGACGGTCACCTCGGTGACGATGCCGAGCAGACCTTCGGAACCGGTGAACAGTGCCAGCAGGTCGAAGCCTGGGCTGTCCAGGGTGTCGCCGCCGAGCACCAGGCGTTCGCCTTCGACCGTGAGGATTTCGACCTTGAGCAAGTTGTGCACGGTCAGGCCGTATTTCAGGCAGTGCACGCCCCCAGCGTTTTCCGCCACATTGCCGCCGATTGAACAGGCGATCTGCGAGGACGGGTCGGGGGCGTAGTACAGGCCAAAAGGCGCCGCCGCCTGGGAGATCGCCAGGTTGCGCACACCCGGCTGGAGGCGGGCGAAGCGGCCCTGCGGGTTGATTTCGAGAATGCGGTTGAAGCGCGCCATCACCAGCAGGATGCCCTGGCTCAGGGGCAGCGCGCCGCCGGACAGGCCGGTGCCAGCGCCGCGTGCGACCACCGGCACACCGCGTTGGTGGCACAGGCGCAGCAGGGTCTGCACCTGGTCGAGGCGTTCGGGCAGCACCACCAGCAGCGGTAGCGTGCGGTAGGCCGAGAGGCCGTCGCATTCGTAGGGCTTGAGGTCTTCGACGCGGTGGAGGATCTCCAGGTCGGGCAGGGCGTCGCGCAGGGCGGCCAGCAGCGCTGCCTTGTCCACGCTGGGTAATGGCCCGTCGATGTGCTCGTCGTAGAGGATGTTCATGGGCTCGCTCGGTGGCTTCTTGTCGTTGTCCAGGGGCTTTGGTGGTCACCCTTGCAGCCTGGGCGCGAAAAGCGATTTCGTCGAGTTTTGCGAAATGCGTCTGGACCCTGTTGGAGCCAGCCTTGCTGGCGAATGGCGTTACACGGTGTTGGCTGGCAAGGCTGCGCCTCGCATTCGCCAGCAAGGCTGGCTCCTACAGGTGGGGTTCAGCGCTGGTCCCGAACACTGCAAACCCGATTTCGGCCCGCGCGCTTGGCCTGGTACAACGCGCGGTCCGCTGCTTTCAGGGTGGCGTCGGGCTCGCTGTCGGGCAAGGCTTGCCAGCGGGCCACGCCAAGGGACACGGTAACCCCGCCCACTGGTGCGATGGCGGTATTCTGCACCGCCAGCCGCAGCCGTTCGGCCACGCTCAGGGCCGCTTCCAGGCTGGCCCCTGGCAACAGCATCAGGAACTCCTCGCCCCCGGTGCGGCACAGCACGTCGCCTTCCCGGCAAGCGCCGCGCATCAGCTCGGCCAGGCGGTGCAGCACGGTATCGCCGACGGCATGCCCGTGGCCATCGTTGACCCGCTTGAAATGATCCACATCGAGCACGATGGCGGAAAAATCGCGCCCTTCGGCCTGGAGCAGCGACAAGGCGAACTCCAGCCCGCGGCGGTTGACCAGCCCGGTCAGCGGATCGGTCTGGGCATCGCGGTTGAGCCGGCCGATGCGCTCTTGCAGCAGGTTGAGGCCGAACAACAGGGCGCGCTTGAGCTCGGCGGCCTCGAAGTACCAGGCGCGCATCCGGTGGATGCGCTCGGTGGTGCCGGCGCGGTCCAGGCCCCGGGCCGCTGCGGCCAGTTGCCACAGCGGGCGCACGATGACCAGCGCCAGCCACCAAAGCAGCAGGCAACCGAGCAACGCCAGTGGCGCGGAAATGCCGACCACGCTGAGCACCAGGTGGCGTAGCGGGGCCACCGTCGCCGTCAGTGGCTGCTGCGCCACCACGCCCCAGCCGGTGCTGGGGACCGTGGCGAAGCCGGCGAGCATTTCCACGCCCTGGCTGTTGACGACCCGGCGTGTGCCTTCGTGCAATTCGCCCAACTGGTCGATCAGCGTGTTGCCGGTCACCTGCGTGCCCACGCGCCCAGTCTCGGGGTGATACAGCAGGCGATGGTTGCGGTCGACCACATAGAGGTAGGAGCCATCCTGGTAGTAGTGCTCGCCCAGCAGGCTGGTGAGGATGTTGTGCTCGCGAAGGTACAGGCTACCGCCGACATAGCCCTGGTATTGACCGTTGGCATCGTAGATCGGCTGCGACAGCACCACCACCAGGTTGTTGGCGGCTGACAGAAAGGCCGTCGACACCAGCGTGCGGCGTTCGCGCAGCGCCTCCTGGGCGCCGGGCGAGGTGGACAGGGTGCCGACGAGGTGGCGCAGCGGGGCGGGCGAAATCGCCCGCAGGGTGCCCTGGGCATCGATCAGGAACGTGGAGCTGAAGGCGTTGCTCTGGTGCAGCACGCGTTCGGTCTCTGCTTGCAGGGCGGCGCTGTCTCCTAGTTGGCGGCCCTGCACGTCGGCGCTGAAGGCCAGCTGTTGCAGGGCGTTGCCCAGGAACGTCTCGGTGATCGCGGCCAGCTTGGCGGCATACACGCGGTTGGCTTCCAGCGAGTGGTCGATCAGCAGCTGGCGCTGCACCCGGTAGCTGGCGAAATAGCTGGTCAGCAGCATCACCAGGGCGGTGAGGGCGCAGAGAACGAAGATGAGCGTGCGCAGGTCCAGGCGCAGTCCGTGCTTGGCGTGTGGCAATCCTGGTCTCACTGGCGGGCGAAAAAGGTGATCAACCTTACGCGTAATGGTGGTATTCGGCCATGGGCATCAGCGGCTACGCGATGCAGGAAGAGGCGGATGTGCCGCCTCAAGGCCTGGGTGGGTCAAGGGGCCTGCTCCAGGGATTTCAGTTCGTCCTCCACCTGCCGCATGCGCTCCTCGGCGACGGCCTGCACCTTGGGGTCGTTGGCGCTTTCTCGCATGAAACCGGTCAGCTTGTCGCTCAGGCGCTTGCCTTCGTCGGTCTCGGCCAGCGCCTTGGCCTTGGCCGGGTCGCGGGTCACTTCGACGATGCGGTCGAACTCGGCATCATTGAAATGCGCTTCGCTGTAGAGCTTGAACAGGTCCTGGCGCTGGTCCTCGACGGTCAGGTGCTTGCGCAGGACTTCCTTGATCGTGTCCTCAGGCAACTTGTGGCTGATGGCCAATAGTTCGGCCATGCGCTCGATGTTGTGGTCGTAGGCTTCCTGGAGCGGCAGGTTGGCGAGGATCTTTTCCTCGCGGGAAGGTTTCTGGTCGCAGGCGGCAAGGGCGGCGAGCACCAGCACGGGGAACAGCAGCTTCGACAGGCGCGGCATGGGTCAGCGCTTCGCCGGGTTGCGCAGGCGTACCCAGACAATCGCCGGCAGGCTCATCAACAGCCATTTCAGGTACTGGTTCACGCCGTAGTGCTCGCATGCCACGCCGATGAGCGTGCATGCCACGACCACCGCCACGAACTGGATCATTCGCTGCATCTTCTATTTTCCTTTCGCCACTTCGTTCGGTGCCGGACCACCGGTTTGCACAAGGTGGCGATGGTAAACGATTTTCGCCTCGCACTGCGCGCCTGCCGACCTCCCGAGTCCCTTGGCGCGATCCTCTGGAGGCGGCGCTCCCGGTGTGCCTGCGCTTGCTTTAAACACCCCGCCAAACAGCCGCTGATCAGCCGCGCAGTCCCGAGGAAAACCGCGCCGAACTCCCGATGTTTTTTCCTTTCCCTGTCACCACAAACTGCGAATGTTGGCGCCGTGGACAGGTCTTGAACCCCTCTGGTTCGGGGTATGCGGCCTGTGGCCATGCAATGCGCGACCCACTCAACGTATGAACACGACGATAGGAGATTGCTTCATGTTTAAGCGTACTGTGATCGCCGCCTCCCTGGTGGCTGCTACCCTGGCTTCGGCCCAATCCATGGCCGCCGTTGTCGGTGGCGGTGCCACCTTGCCTGAGCCGCTGTACAACGGCAAAGGCGCCTTGGCCGGCATCCTGCCCGCCGGTTTCACCTATGTCGGTGTCGGCAGCGGCGGCGGCAAGACCGCCTTCCTGTTCAACAACGGCGGTGCGGTCAACCAGGCCGGCGCCAACGTCGAATACGCCGGCAGCGACTCGGTGCTCAGCGCCACCGAGATCAGCGACTACAACGCCGACGCGGCGCGTGGCGGTGCCTGGGGCAAGCTGATCCAGATCCCGTCGGTGGGCACCTCGGTGACCATCCCCTACAAGAAAGCCGGCAACACCACCCTGCAGCTGAGCGGTGCCCAGCTGTGCGCCGCGTTCTCGGGTTCGGCCACCACCTGGGGCCAGTTGCTCAACACCGCTGACAACACCCCGATCACCATCGTCTATCGCTCCGGCAGCAGCGGCACCACCGAGTTGCTGACCCGCTTCCTGAACGATTCCTGCCCGACCCAGTTCAAGGTCAGCAGCACCTTCTCCAGCGCCAAGCTCAGCGCCGTGCCTGCCACCTGGAAAGGCGTTGCCGGCAGCGGCGACGTCATGACCCAGGTCAACGCCACCGACGGCAGCATCGGCTACATCAGCCCTGACTACGTCAACCCGGGTAACAACGCCGTGGTTGCTCGTGTCAGCAAGAACCCGGTAGCCGCCGGCACCGCGCCGCTGCCGACCGCCGCCAACGCCCAGACCGCACTCGGCACCGCCGTGGCCCCGGGCACCTTTGCTGACCGTGTCCAGCCGAGCAAGTGGGTGCCGACCTTCGGCTCCGCCGCGGGTGACCGCCCGGTACCGACCTCCGGCTACCCGATCGTGGGCTACACCAACCTGCTGGTTGGCCAGTGCTACAAGGACGCCGCCGACGCCACCGCCGTGCGTGGCTTCCTGAACGACCTGTACAGCGGCAGCAAGTCGACCCTGATCACCGCCCATACCTTCGTCAATCTGCCGGCCACCTATGCCGCCGAGATCAAGAAGGTGTTCCTGGACAACACCTACGGTGATGGCCTGGACATCAACAACAGCGCGGTGTGCAACGGGATTGGCCGCCTGTAATACGGGGCGCTGAAACCGCCGTCGGTCTTGGCGGGGAGCCGGCAGTGGCCTGTAGGGCACTGCCGGTTTTTGTGCTGGATTTTCGAGGTGTTTGGCGGGGGTTTTGCAGCGCCCTGGAGATCGAGCGCCGCCCGCACGGCGCATCGCGGATGAATCCGCTCCTACATTTGTTGCAACGTGGCCATGACCGGTAGGCCATGGTTGTTTGCCTTGTTTGTACGACGCGGTATTTCGGTTGACGCCTGCCTGTAGGAGCGGATTCATCCGCGATGCGCCGCGCCTGCGGCGCTCGATCTTGCAGGCGCCAAATCCCTCCCGCCGAACACCTCGAAATGCCCCTACCGCAAGCACATGAACTTTGCATGACAAACCTTCGGTCCCCCACCGCCCCAGGCGCCTTAAGGCAAAGCGGCATCACCGCCGCCATCCCCCAGCATAAGGAACCGAAGCGATGTCGCGCGGCATGCCCCAGCCAGCCTCCCCAGCCCCAGCCGTGCAACCGCGTGGCAAGCCTTGCGGCGAACCCCTGCTGCTCAAGCCCCTGGCCCAGGCCATTGCCTTGTTCCTGCTGGCGGGCAGCGCCCAGGCGGGCCAGGCGTTCAGCTCGGCCTGGTTCGCCGCCAAGGGCGCCTCGACCGCGCCGGCCGCAGCCGCGGGAGGCGCTGGCCTGCCGCAACCGGGCTCGCCACCGCCGCTGGCCCAGCAGCAGCGCATCAACCAGCAGTTCCAGCACTCGGTCAACAACCTCAACAACACGGTCGCCGCCATCGCCGCGCAACAGGCGGCACAGGCCAACGGACGAACCCTGGCCCAGATCCAGCCACAGGTGGTGCCCAACGGCCTGGGCGAGGGCGGCCTGAAGGTCGACGAAAATCCGCTGACCCAGGGTTGGCTCAATGCCAAGGCACCCCAGCAGGTCCAGAACGGCGGCAAGACCCAGGTGCGTATCGAGCAGACCGCAGACAAGGCCATCCTCAACTGGGAGACGTTCAACGTCGGCCGCGACACCACGGTGACCTTCGACCAGCAGGCTCAGTGGGCCGTGCTCAACCGGGTCAACGACCCCAATGCCCGCCCCAGCCAGATCCACGGCCAGATCGAAGCCGCCGGCACGGTGATGCTGGTCAACCGCAACGGCGTGGTGTTCAACGGCGCCAGCCAGGTCAACGTGCGCAACCTGGTGGCCGCCGCAGCCCAGGTCAGCGACGAGCAGTTCAGCCAGCGCGGGCTGTATGTCGACAACAGCGCCAGCCAGGCCACCTTCGTCAATGCCGGTGGCAAGGTGGTGGTCGAGCGCGGCGCGCAGATCCACACCCGCGAGCCGGCGACCTCCACCGCGGGCGGCGGCTATGTATTGCTGCTGGGCAGCGAGGTACGTAACGACGGCCAGATCGCCAGCCCCAAGGGGCAGACTACCCTGGCGGCGGGCGACGACTTCTATATTCGTCGGGGGCGCGGCACCGAGGCCAATCAGTTCTCGACCACCCGGGGCAATGAGGTGGCCAGCAGCCTGCGTGGCGACAGCGGCGCAGGCACGGTCGTCAACCGTGGCCTGGTCCAGGCCGCGGGCGGCGATATCACCCTGACCGGCCACCAGGTGCGCCAGGAGGGCGTGGCCCTGGCCAGTACCGCAGTGGACCGTCGTGGCAGTATCCACCTGCTCAACGCGGCCAGCGACAGCACAGGTAGCGTGACCTTCGGCCAGGGCAGCGTGACCGCCGTGCTGCTCGACGACAGCAGCGCCCTGGACAGCCAGCGCGAAGCCTCGCGGGCATTGGTCAATGGCAGCACCGGCAACCTGGCCACGGGCCGTTTCGACAACCTCAGCACGGTCGTCGACCGCCCCGAGCAATCGCGGGTGGAGGCGGTGAGCGGCGGCACCGTGCACTTCCAGGAAGGCTCCCTGACCCTCGCCACGGGCGGGCAGGTGGCGGTCAGCGCGGGCCGCCGCAGCCTGGTGGCGGATGGCGCGGGCATCGACGTGGCCGGCGCCCTGGGCGTCAAGGTGGCGATGGAAAGCAACCTCATCAAGATCAATGTGCAAGGCAACGAACAGCGCGACGCGCCCGGCAATCGCGACAAGGGCGGCCTGATCAACAGCGATGTCTGGGTCGACGTGCGTGAGCTGGTACAGGTCGCCGCCGGGGTCAACGGCTACGCCAGCGACCGCTGGTACACGGCGGGCGGCCTGCTGGAAGTCGGCGGCTACCTGGGCACGCGCAACCACAGCGTCGGTGAGTGGATGGCCCAGGGCGGCACGGTAACCTTCACCGGCCAGGACCTGGTGACCCGCGCGGGGGCCCGGATCAACCTGTCCGGCGGCACCCTGGCCGTGCAGGACGGCGTCATCCGCCAGAGCTGGCTGCGTGGCGAGGATGGCCACCTGTATGAGCTGTCCCGTGCGCCGGGCGACCTGCTGTACACCGGTGTCTACCAGGGTTTCGAGCAGACCAGCGCGCGCTGGAACCAGACCCGTCTGTTCCACAACCCGCTGATCGCCCCGGGGCAGCGTTTCGAACAGGGCTACACCGTGGGCCGCGATGCCGGCAGCCTGGTGGTCGCCACCCAGGCCGCGCTGCTCGATGGCCAACTGGTCGGGGAGACCTGGCGCGACCAGCGCCAGCAGCAGGCCCCCGTGGCCGGGCTGGATGGCTACCAGCAGGCGCATACCGCCCAGGCGCGTGGCGCGCAACTGGTGATTGGCCAGCAGGTGCCGTTGTACCAGGCGTCGAGCAAGGAGCTGGTGCATGGCCTGTACCCGGTGCTGCGCCAGGTATCGCTGCGCGACGGCGCCCGAGGCGACAGCGCGGGCGTGACCTTGCAAGCGCCGCTGGACGAGACCCGGCGTGGTCGCCTAGTGCTGGACACCGGCTTGCTCAACGGTTTCGCCCTGGGTGGCCTGAGCGTGGCCGCCAGCGAACGGGTCGAGGTTGCCGATGCGCTGCGCCTGGCCGATGGCGGGCAGTTGGCGTTGCACGGCACCCAGGTGCAGGTCGACGCCGACCTGGTCGCCCGGGGGGGGACGCTGCGCTTGGGCAACGTGCTTGGCCAACTCAACGCTGGCGCGGTGGTCGACCAGGCGCTGGCAGCGCCGGCGGGGCTGCGGGCGCAGGTGGTCGTCGCAGCGGGTGTACGCCTGGATGCCAGTGGCGTGCGCAGCGACCACGGCGAGGCCAGTGAACGCGCCTGGCGCAATGGCGGCAACCTGGTGCTGCGCAGCACCGGCGACCTGGTGCTGGGCCAGGGCGGCCTGCTCGATGTCTCGGGGGGCTTGGTACGCGGCGATGGCAATCGGCTGCTCGGCGGCAGCGGCGGCAATCTCACCTTGCAGACGGCGTATTTCGACAGCACCGGGAGCAGCGATAGCAACGGCCGATTGCAGCTCGGTGGCGAGCTGCGAGGGTATGGCAACAGCGGGGCCGGCACCCTCGACATCCGCGGTGGCACTGTGCAGATCGGCGGACCGCGCGGCGATACCGCCGGTGTCTATCTCCCCGAGGATTTCTTCGCGCTGGGTTTTGCCCAGTACAACGTGCGGGCCAGTGGCAGCCTGAAGGTGACCGAAGGCAGCCAGGTGCAAGTGATCCGGCCGGTGGAACAGCTGGACGCCGGTGGCGCGGTGTTCGACCAGGCCAAGCTGTGGCTGCCGCCGCTGTTGCAGGAAGACGCCATCAAAGGCCGTTTGGGCCAGCGCGGCGGTGCCAGTCTGAACCTGGCGGCGGGCGATGTGATGCTCAACCAGGCCAAGCGCGAAGCGGCGGCGCTGGTGGTGGGCCGGGGTGCCGCGATCAGTGTCGACCCGCTGCAGTCGATCGCCTTGCGCAGCACTGCGCAACTGACGCTGGACGGCAGCCTGCAAGCACCGGGCGGCGCGGTGAGCCTGTTGCAGGAGCGCCCGCCGCTGGCGGCTTCCGGGATCACCGAGGCGCCCCATCAGCGTTCGATCCACTTGGGTGGCGAGGCGCTGATCGATGTCGGCGGTCGTGCCTACACCGCCATGGACAGCCAAGGGCGGCGCTACGGCCGGGTGGATGCCGGCGGCAGCATCGTCATCGGCGGCAACCTCGACCAGGCCAAGGGCGTCAGTGAGGCGGCCGACCTGTTCGTGGTGCTCGAGCAGGGCTCGCGCCTGCGTGCCGACGGTGCCCAGGCGACCCTGGACATACGCGGCCAGGGGCCGCTGCAGGTCGCCAGCGCGGGTGGCAGCATCAGCCTGGCGTCGAACAACGGCCTGCGCCTGGACGGCGAGTTCAGCGCCGCCTCCGGTGGCCTGGGCGCGGCGGCGGGTAGTCTGGCGGTGGCGCTGGACACCGGGCTTTATCTCAACCGGGCGCTGGTGGATGGATTGGTCGCGCCCCGTGAACTGATACTCGAGCAGCACACCAGCCCGGCCGTGCAAGGGCCGTTGCGCTATGGTCAGGGGCGCTTGAGCATCGAGCGCATCCAGGCCGGCGGATTCGGCAGCCTGGCGCTGCTCAGCGACGGTGTGCTGGCGTTCGCCGGCGATGTCGACCTGGGGCTGGCTCAGGACCTGCGCCTGTACACCGGCTCCCTGGTGCTCGCCGAAGGCGCGGCCAGCGACACCCGGGTGCGCTTGCACGCGCCTTACGTGCGCCTGGCCGGTAGCACGCACCAGAGCAGCGACCTGGCGACGCGCCCCACGGTCAAGGGCGGGCAGTCGCAACGCACCAGCGAGGCGCTGTTGCAGGTCGAGGCCAACCTGCTCGACCTGCGTGATGAGGTCAGCCTGGGCGCCCATGGGCGCCTGAACCTGGCCGCTGGCCAGAGCCTGCCGTTCGACCGTCGCGGTTTCGCCCTGGGGCGCCTGCGCAGCGAAGGCGATATCCGTTTGCTGGGCAGTTCCAACCCGGTCGTTGATCGCGGGCGCTTCACCAGCAACGCCGGCCTTGAACTGCTCGCCGCGCAGATCTATCCGGTCACGGGAGCGTTCGGCGCCATTGCGGCAGGCCTGGACGCAACCTTGCGCATCGGCCGGGTCGGCACCGCCACGCCCGCGGTGCCGCAGTCGGTGTTCGGTCGCGTGCGCCTGGAGGGCGGTACCGTGGAGCAGGGCGGGGTGCTCCGCGCGCCGCTCGGTGAGGTCGCCCTGGGTACCGAGGCACGCAGCGCGGCGGGTGATGTGCAACTGCTGCGCCTGCTGCCGGGCAGCATCACCTCGGTCAGCGCCGCAGGCCTGCTGATGCCTTACGGTGGCACCCTCGACGGGCTGAGCTACCAGTATGGCGGCAAGGCGGTGAGCCTGATCGGGGCGGCGGGCGACACGTCCCACGGCATCATGCTCGGGGCGCGGCAGGTGGATGTGCAGGCCGGGGCGTTGATCGACCTGTCCGGTGGCGGCGAGCTCACCGGCGCGGGCTTCGTCTCGGGGCGCGGTGGCTCCACCGACGCGCGTTATCACCCGCTGGTGCAACTGGACGGCAATGGCCGGCTGCTGTTGCCGTCGTTGGCGAGCAACCCGGTCTACGCCATCGTGCCGGGGCTGGCGCTGGACTATGCGCCCCTGGCCGGTGCCTCCGGCGCGACAGACCCGGCCATCGGCCAGCGGATCACCCTCGACCACGGCGTGCCGGGGCTCGCCGCCGGCACCTATACCTTGCTGCCGGCCAGCTATGCCCTGTTGCCGGGCGCTTACCGCGTCGAACTCAACGGCCTGGCCCAGGCGGGGCCGCAGGCCGACAGCCTGGCGATGCGCAACGGCTCCTGGACCACGTCGGGCAGCCTGTCGGTGGCCAACACCACGCTCCGGCAGCCGCTCGCCAGCCAGGTCATCCTCACCGCCGCCGACACCTTGCGGCGCTATTCCCAGTACAACGAGACCGCCTATGCCCGCTTCGTCGCCGCCGATGCCGCCGCCAAGGGTGTGCCGCGCGCCGCGAGCGAAGCCGATGGCAAATGGCTGACCCTGCGCCTGCGGGCCAACGACGACGCGGCCAGCACCCTGCGCTTTGCAGGGCAGGCCAACTTCGCCGCCGCTGAAGGCGGGCGCCCGGGCAGCGTGACCGTCATGGGCGTCGAGCACCTGGAGATCCTCGGCCCCGGGGCCAGCGGTCGGGCCGACACAGTTGACCTGACGCGAATCCTCGCCAGCGAGCTCAACGCCCTGAAGGCGCCGCGCCTGAGCATCGGGGCCCGCCCGGAAGTGAGCTATGGCCAGGGCGGCAACTTGCTCAGCCTCACCGAAAGCACCACGGCCATCCGCTTGCGCGCCGGCGCCGAGCTGCGGGCGGGCGAGGTGTTCCTTTCGACCAGCAGGAGCGGCGGCGGCATCGTCGTCGAGCAGGGCGCGGCCATCGACACCCTGGGCCAGGGCCGGGTGCCCTACGATGCCAATGACGGTTTCCTCATCGACCCCAGCCAGCATGGCCTGCTGGCGGTATCCAACGGGCGCCTCGATGTCCTGCCGGCGGTGGCCGGGGAGCTCTTCGCGCCAGGCAGCATCCTGATCGGCGATTGCCCCAGCGGGGCCTGCCAGGGCGCCACCCGGCTGTATTCGGAAGGTTCGCTGTTCGCCGCCACCGACAAGCGCTTCAGTTTGGATGAGCAGGTGCGTTTCGGTACCCGGCACCTGGGGCTGGCGGTGGGCCGGATCAACGTCGGTTCCGCCGAGGCCTTGGCGGCTGCGAAGACGGCGGGCACCTTGGGTGAAGGGCTGACCCTGAACCAGAGCGTGCTCGACCGCCTGCTGCGCGGCGACACCCAGGCCGGGGTGCCGGCCCTGGAGACCCTGAGCCTGTCGGCCGCCGACTCGCTGAATTTCTTCGGCACCACCGCCCTGGACACCTACGACCGCCAGACTGGGCAAAATCGCCTGCGTGACCTGATCCTCGGCACCCCGGCGATCTACGGCCATGGCAGCGCCAGCGACCGGGCCACCCTGCGCACCGACAGCCTGATCTGGAACGGCGCACGCCACCTGCCGGGCACCCCCATCGCCGGGGGCGCCGGCAGTGGCGACGGGGTGCTGGATATCCAGGTCGGCAGCCTGGACTTTGGCTATGGCCCCAACAGCCAGTCCCAGGGTAGCGACGACATGGCGCGCCAGGTGCTGGGTTTTACCCGCGTCACCCTGCAGGCCAGCCGCCAGATCAGCGCCAACCACAAGGGCAGCCTGCGCGTCCATCATCAGCGCGGCGCGTTCGTGGACGGCGCCTTCCAGTACAGTGGCGGCGACCTGCTGGTCAGCACCCCGCTGTGGACCGGCGCCGCCGGCTCGGTCAATCGCATTGTCGCGGGTGGCCAGCTGACCGTGATGGGCGGCGGCACGGCCCTGGCCAGCGGTCGTGACAGCCTGGGTGCGGAGCTGGCCTTGAGCGGCCAGCGCCTGTCCATCGACGGCACCTTCAGCCTGCCCAGCGGCAAGCTGACCCTCGAGGCCAACGACGATCTGAACCTGGGCGAGCACGCGCGCATCGACCTGGCAGGCCGTGCCCTGACCTTCAACGACGTGACCCGCTACAGCTGGGGCGGCGACCTGGCGCTGCGCAGCCGCGTCGGTGATATTCGCCAGGCTGCCGGCGCACAGGTCGACCTCAGCGCCAGCAACAACCGCGCCGGGCGCTTGAGCGCGATCGCCCTGGGCGAGCGGGGCGGGCGCGTCGAGCTGCTCGGGCACAACCTTGGCGCCGCCAGTGGCAGCTACAACGCCGGCGGCACCCTGGTGCCCTATGCCCAGGGCGTGGTGGATATCCGCGCCCGGCAACTGGACGACTTCGCTGGCCTCAACCAGCGCCTGAACCGTGACCAGGTGTTCGGCGGCCGAGCGTTCCAGATTCGGCAGGGCGACCTGGTGATCGGCAACGAGCTAAAGGCCCATGACATCAGCGTCTCCCTCGACAATGGCCAACTGACCGTCGCCGGCCGGGTCGATGCCAGCGGCGAGCAGGTCGGCAGCATCCGCCTGGCCGCCAAGCAGGGCCTGACCGTGACCGGCAACGGCCAGCTGGACGCCCATGGCAGCGTGCTGCGGGTCGACAGCCGTGGCGCGATCATCGAGGCGCCGAACCGGGCGTTGATCGAGCTGAACAGTGGCAACGGGCAATTGAACCTCGCCAGCGGGGCGACCTTCGACCTGCGCCATGGCACCACGGCCAGCCCCGGCAGCGGCCCGGGCCAGCATGACGGGCGTGCGCTCGGTACCCTGCAACTGATCGCCCCGCGGTTGGTCAGCGATATTGCCGGCGACATCGCCATCGAGGCCCGTGGGCCGTTGAACATTCTCGGGGCGCGCAGCATCGCGGTGGTGGGCAACCAGCGCTACACCGACGCGCCCACGGGTGGTATAGCGGCCAGCGGCAGGCCGTTCCAGTCCATCGACCAGGCCTACCTCGACGCCAAGCACCAGCGCAGCGAGTTGTTCATCAATGCCTTGCTGGGCAATCGCGAGCTGCTCGACAACCGCCTGGCCGGCCTGAACAACAACCTGTATGCCCAGGCCCTGCACCTGCGTCCGGGGGTGGAGATCGCCACCGTCGACAATCGCACCGACCTGATCGTCCAGGGCGACCTGGACTTGTCCGGCCATCGCTATGCCAGCCTCAACCCAGCCTTCCAGAAAACCCTGGCCTACGGCTCGGGCGAGGTCGGCAACCTGGTGCTGCGTGCCGGCGGCAACCTGGAGATCTACGGCAGCATCAACGACGGCTTCGCGCCGCCGGAGTTCGCCAGCGACGAAGCGCGCATGGATGGCCGTGGCTGGTTGCTGCTGCCGGGCAAGCAGCCCTTCGACAGCGACTTGGTGATCCCACGCAGCGGCGTCGAACTGGCCGAAGGCACCCGCTACCCGGGGGGCAGCGTGCTCAACTTCGACTTGCCATTCGCCGACACTACCTTGCCGGCCAATACTCGCCTGCCCAGCGCGCTGTTCCTGGCGGCGGCGCTGAACCTGCCTGCCGGCACCGTGCTCGACGCGGCAGTCTATGACCAGGCGGGCAACCTGCTGTACGCGGCCGGCACGTTGCTCAAGGACGCGGTCACCCTGGCCCAGGGCAGCCGCCTGGAAGCCGGCAGCCGCCTGCCGGTGGCGGTGGCGGTGCAGGGTGGCACCTGGAACAAGGGCGTCACCTTGCCCGAGGGCGGCCTCGGCCAGCGGGGCGCCTTGCCGTTGGCGGCCGGCTCCCGGCTGCCGGCCGGCACCGAGGTGAAACTGGCCGCAGGCGTCGACCTGATCGAGCTGCGCCCCAGGGTCAATGGCCAGCAGGGCCGCAACTGGGCCCTGGCGCAGATGTTGCCGCAAGGCTCGCAGTCGTGGTCGATGCGCCTGGTGGCCGGTGCCGACCTGGACGCCGCCGACAATCGCCTGACCCGACCGGAACCGGATGCCGGCCTGCTGCGCCTGGCCGACCAGCACTACATCGCCGGCCAGGTCAAGACCGGTGGCGGTGGCCCCGCGCCGGGCACCGGCATGGTCTGGGCGCCGGACAATGGCGCGGGCTTCCCGGCGGGTGAGCCGGTGGCCGAGGACCAGCTGATGTTCTGCGAGCTGGTGCCCGATTGGTGCGTGCCGGCGCCCAAGCCCAAGCCGGGCCTGGTCTGGGCCCCGGACAACGGCGCGGGCTTCCCGGCCGGTGACCCGGTGGCCGAGGACCAGCTGGTGTTCTGCGAACTGGTACCCGATTGGTGCGTGGCCGCGCCGCCGAAGAAGATCATCGTCTGGGCACCCGACAACGGAGCAGGCTTCCCGGCCGGCGACCCGGTGACCGAGGACCAGCTGGTGTTCTGCCAGCTGGTGCCCGACTGGTGCCGCGAAATCGACGACCCCGGACAGCCGAAGCCCGAGCCCGAACGTATCGTGGTCACGCCGACCACCCAGTTGTTCAGCGTGCTGCGTACCGGCACCGGCGACCTGGACCTGATCAGCGCCGGCGACTGGCGCATGGATTCGCTGTTCGGCGTCTACACGGCCGGCACCCAGGCCCCGGCGATGCTCGTCGACGGCCGCGACCCGTACCTGATCGCCCGCGGCCAGCAAGCCGATGGTTCATTGCTGGGCGCACCCGGCGCCACCTATGAGGCCGTGACCGCGCAGAACTTCCGTGCCTGGTACCCCGAACAGGGCGGTAACGTGCGCATCGAGGCAGGCGGCAACCTGACCGGCAACCTGATGGTCGGCAAGCAGGAGGCGGGCGGTGTCCGTCCCCAGCAGGCCACGGCCGCCGTCGGCAGCTGGCTGTGGCGCCAGGGGCAGCGCGAGGCGGGCACGCCGGCCGCCTGGGGCATCAACTTCGGCACCTATGCGCAGAAGCCTGGCGCAGACCCTGTCGACCCGTGGTTGGTCGGCTTCACTGGCATTGGTACCTTGGGCGGCGGCAACCTGGCTGTCTCGGTGGGCGGGGATGCGGGTTTGCTGCAGGCCAGCGGCGCGCAGCTGGCCGATATCGAGCGCAGCCAGGGCCTCAACCTGGTGGTGGCCAGCAGCGGCCGGGTCGCTGCCGATGGCAAGGTGGTGCAGACCGGTGGCGGCGACCTGGACCTGCGCGTGGGTGGCGGCCTCAACCCGGGGCTGGGCGCCGTCGCGGCCGCCAAGGCCAGTACGGACCTGGCCGGCAACCTGGTCAACCTGCGCGGCGCCCTGGGCGTCGAGGCGGCGAGCGTCGGGGTGATCCAGCAGCAATACGGCAGCTACAGCAACTTCCATGATACCCACGAGTCCCGCGCCTACGACCCTTACACCGCCACCCGTGCCAGGGCGCTGGGTGGGTTGGTGCTGACCCCGGGCGACAGCGCGGTGCGCTTGCAGGCGCGCGGCGATGGGGTGGTGCAAGGTGTCGGCGATGCAGGTCGGGTGGCGCAGTACAACACGTTGCCGTTCACCGGCGACGATGGCCGGGCCTACAAGGCCGATGGCTTCAGCTGGTTCTCGCTGTGGCGTGCGGACACCGCGGTCGACCTGCTCAGCGCGGGGGGCAACCTGGTGCCGGTGGTGGCGCCCCACGACAGAAGCGCTGCCAGCGCCAACCTGTCGCTCGATGGCGGGCGCCTTTTCTACCCGACCGCCCTGCGCGCGGTCGCGGCCAATGGCAGCCTGTACTACGGCAGCTCCGCCGCCGACATTGGCATTTTCGAGAGTTCACCCTTCTCATTGATGACCGCGCCGTCGGCCAACGCCGAACTGCAACTGCTGGCCGGCCACTCGATCTACGCCGGTGGCTACGTGATCAGCCAGGCCGGCACCGACAGCACGCCGCTCGCCACCCCGGAGCGCCCGGCGTTCCTGGGCCGCTTGAGCAATGGCCAGACCAAGGCCGGCAACCTGCATGGCGACCTGGCCAGCGAGCGGGGCGCCTACCCGTTGTACACCTATGGCCTGAACACGTACTCGCTCCAGGGGGCGGACCCGCGCGCGCCGTCGCGCTTCTACGCGTTGCAAGGCGACATCGTCGGCCTGAACACCGGCGAACTGATCACCTTCAGCGGCAGCGGCCTGAAGCTGTACCAGGGCGCAGGGCCCACGCGGATCATGGCCGGGCGCGACATCGTCAATGCCGGTGTGCCCCTGGAGGGTCGGCGTAATGCACCGGGTGAACTTGCCCATTTGCGGTTCAGCAGCCAGGGCACGGTGCGGTCTACCGGCAACCTGATCATCCACGGCGACCGCAACGATGTGTCGCTGGTCAGCGCGGGGCGCGATATTCGCCTGAGCACCTTCAACATCGCAGGCCCCGGGCTGCTGGAGGTGGTGGCCGGGCGCAACCTGTTCCAGTCGGGGCAGGGCGTGGGTTCGGCCTACCAGGAAGCGGCGATCAACAGTATCGGCCGGGTCGGCGGTGGTGGCAGCGATGGCGCATCCGTCGCGCTGATCGTTGGTGCCGGCGAGCACGGTCCCGACTACGCTGGCCTGCTGCGCCGCTATCTCGACCCAGCGCGCCTGGCCGACCCGTCGCAACCACTGAGCGGGCAAGCGGACAAGGTCGTGAAGGCCTACGAGCACGCGTTGCAGGCCTGGTTGCGCGAGCGCCATGCCTTCGAAGGTGACGGCGAAGCGGCCCGCGCCTTGTTCGCCACGCTGCCCGCCGAACAGCAGCGCATCTTCGCTCGTCAGGTGTACTTCGCCGAACTGCGCGAGGGTGGGCGCGAGTACAACGACATCGACGGTCCACGCACCGGCAGCTACCTGCGCGGGCGCCAGGCCATCGCCGCGCTGTTCCCCGAGCGCGACGTGGCCGGCAACCCGATCCGCTACACCGGCAACGCCACGTTCTACGGAGGTTCCGGCATCCATACCGACTTCGGTGGCGACATCCAGATGCTGACGCCGGGCGGCCAGCAGGTGTTCGGTATCGAGGGTGAGGCGCCACCGGCCAGCGCGGGGGTGATCACCCAGGGCAGCGGCGATATCCAGCTGTATGCCCAGGGCAGCATCCTGCTCGGTCAGAGCCGCATCATGACCACCTTCGGCGGCTCGATCCTCGGTTGGTCGGCCAGCGGCGACATCAACGCTGGCCGTGGCTCGAAGACCACCGTGGTCTACACCCCGCCCAAGCGCACCTACGACCTGTGGGGCAACGTCGGCCTGGCGCCGAGCGTACCGAGCACGGGTGCAGGTATCGCCACGCTCAATCCGATCGCGGAGGTGCCGCCGGGTGACATCGACCTGATCGCGCCGTTGGGCACCATCGATGCCGGCGAGGCCGGGATCCGCGTGTCGGGCAACGTCAACATCGCCGCGTTGCAGGTGGTCAACGCCGCCAACATCCAGGTCCAGGGCGACGCCAAGGGCATGCCGGTGGTGGCCTCGGTGAACACCGGGGCGATCGCCTCGGCCAGCGCGGCGGCCTCGTCGGCGACCCAGGCAGCGGAGGAGGCCGGCCGCCAGCAGCAGTCGGCGGCCCGGGCGCGGCAGCCGTCGGTGATCACCGTGCAGGTGCTGGGTTTTGGGGGCGAGCGGCTGGTGCCGGGGCAGGACGGGGCAAGCCTGAACCCGCAGTACAACCGCCAGAGCCCGGTGCAGGTGTTGGGCGCCGGGGCGCTGGATGAGCGGGCCAAGGCCCAGCTGACCGAGGAGGAGCGGGGCAACCTGTTGCTTTGATGACACCGTTCCTGTCGCGCCGGGAGCGTAGGAGCGGCTGTAGCCGCGATGCAGGCAACGCGGTGCCTGCTACCCGCTTCGCGGGTGATCGCGGCTAAAGCCGCTCCTACAGAGGGCCTGCCAGATCAATGGGTATGAGTCGCTCCATGAGAGCCGGTTTTGCAATTAGCTGTTGGCTGCCCCTTCGCACCGGCGACAGCGCGGGTTTCATGGGCTGTGTCCCTGGTATTTTTGCCAGTTTCGCCTGATTGCCAAGCTCACTAAGGTCTTCGGGAACCGTGCAGACGCACACCGGAGACCGCCATGCCCAGACGCGAAACCTCTCGAGTCTCAACGTTGTTCTCGCCCCTCAAGGTGATGGTCTGCGCACTCATCAAGCTCATCGCCGAGCTATTCACCCGGGAAACCGCCACAGCCCCCTCCAAGGCGGCCGAAACGCCATTGCGCTTGATCGTGCTTTCGCCCGACGGCAATTCGGACAACGATTTTCCCCAGGATTCACCGCCGTTCAAACTGTGTCACGGCGCCAGGCATCGTTTGGAGGTCAGGGCTCCGGATGGCAGTACATGGGTCGGTCAAAAATTGAGCGTGCACTGGGAAGTGGGGCGGCCAGAGACCTACGGCCTGAGCGCGATACCTCCCTTCAAATTTGACAGCACATTGCCGCCCGAGGACGAAGCGAGTTACCTGTGCTTGTCCAGCGAAACCGGCGCGAACTGGGAGCTGAGCGCGAAGGGAGGAGTGGCGCAGTCCGGTCACAATCTACTGCTGGCCCTGGGCAGCTACTGGAAGGCCCCCAAGTACAAATTCTCGATGGATGTGGGCGATTTCCATTTTGTAGTCACCGAGCTGACATGGAATGAGGTGGTACCGATTGTCGATCCTCCCACCTCCACGCTCCTGACGGCTACCGTGAGCAGCCCTTTTGACGATGCCCGTGTCATGTCGGGGAAACGGGTGAGTTTCAAGCTCAACGGCGCCGACTATGGAGAGCCCGTGCTGACCGGGGAGGACGGGAAGGCGTGCTTGTCATATACGCCCTTGGCTGGGGAGATAGGGGCTGATAACCGAGTGACCTTCAGCGCATTTTGCAAAGATGACTTGGATAAGACCAGCGAAAGTGAACCGCTGGCACTGCCTGCCTTTGCCAGCAATGCATGGCCAGCTCAACTGAAGGTGGAGCTTCGCGACGATGAAGGTACGCTCATCCCATTCAGCGTGTTGGGGGCGAGGTTGACCCAGGGCGGTCGTCACACGTTGACCCTGGTACCCGAGGCGGGCAGTTCTTTTATCGGCCAACCGACCAAGCTGCTGTGGCCAGGGGAGTGGGGGCAGTTGGGGATTGAACTGTTCCCCTCCACCGGTGAGCCCGAACACGGGAGGCCGTTGCCCGAGGCGGGGCTTGGCTGGGACGTTCGGGGCGGTGGTGAAAGCGGGCAGTTCAACCTGTTGGTTGCAATGTCTGCTGTGCAGATGCCTTTTCTGCTAACAGGGGTGCAGATGTCGGGCAACCTGGCAGACGAAGCGGATCTGGAGGTCACAATCGAGGTGAAAGAGAGACCTCCGATCTTCCACCGGGGCATAGGCAAGGCTGTACGCATCGTGCCGAAGGCGGGGAGCCCGCTGGGAGAGATGGAGCTTGCCGCCACGTTGCATTTTCAGGAACTCGAAGCGCAATTCCCGCAACGCCAGGTGCAGTCCACCCCAGACTATGGCACGGAGAGTGAAACGGTGACGGCGGCTGGCGTCGAGTGGGTGCTCCGCCCTCGAGATTCGGGCGATGGCAACAGCGGTCAGTTTGGCCTGGAAGTCAGGATGCCCGGTTTCCGCACCGCGCTGAAGCTGGACAAGGCGTTGGCGCTGTCCGACGTGTTGAGCGAAGAGGCGCAGGTGTTCATCGATGACAGCGATGTACCGCTGGACGGCAATGTGCTGGTTTTGCGGCGAAACAAACCGCTCACCATCAGATTGGTGCCGCAAGCGCACAGCGGGCTGGGAAGAACCCCGCTCAAGGGTTGCCTGACGTTTGAGAGTGAGGGGCTGAGTGAGGGGCAGGTACCTGCGGTGCCGGACTATAAGGACATGCGGGCAATGGTCGAGGGGGTCTTGAGTTGGACACTGACGGGGGGGGACGTCAGTGGCAGTTTGAAGCTGCAGATCCATGTCGAAGGGTTCAGCGGACCGACCGTGTTGACAAAGGTGGTGCTGCTGTCACAGCACTTGATTGACGAAGGTGATCTGATTATCGAGAGGGCAAGTGAGCGGGTTGCACCTATTTTCCAAGTCGGAGTGAGAAAGAGCGTGCGCTTCGTGCCGAAGACGGATAGCCCACTGGGCCTGGCGGGGCTTTCTGCGACGTTGAAATTCAATCAGAAGGAGGCGCAGTTGTCGGAAACGTACCTGCCCGCGACACCGGGTTATGGGCAACCAGAACCCGTGACACCGAACAGTGGCGTCACTTGGGCGATCGTGCCAAGGGAGAGTCGCGGCGAATTCGGCTTGCGCGTGGAGATACCCGGTTTCACGGAGTCATTGGATATGGAAACAGGTTACTTGATGTCACGAAACCTGGGTGACGAAATCAATATGTACATCAATGAGGTGTATTTTGATCGCGTGATGAGATTGAAGGTCAATGTATTAACCGAAGTCCTAGTGATGAAACCCGATAAGCACCCGGAAAGCCCGCTGGGAAGAACGCGGCTCCGCGGCTGGGTGAATCTCATCGAGGGCGGTGGGGGGATAGGTGTCTTGCCGGAATTCGGAACAATGAAATTCATGGATCCAGGCGGTATAGCTTGGCACATTGGCAGTGATAAATATCCGGGAGCTTATACGCTGGAAATATGGGTGGAGGGTTTTGCTACACCGAAAGTCATCAATGTGGTGACTGAATTATGACGATGTTCGACGCAGGGGGCATACCTATCAAATTGACCAGGGTTTCATATGAACATGCGTTGCCTCATGGCTGTTGGGGCATTCCCTTTGCAGGCAAGCTGAGCAGGCCTGATGATTTTGGACACCTGACCAGTTCAAAGCCGCTCCCACAGGGGGCCCGGAAAATCAATGGGAATGAGTGGCTCCATGAGCGCCAGCTTTGCCGGTGAACAGCCGTTGCAATCAGCTGTTGGCTGCCCCTGCGCCCTGGCGACAGCGCGCTTCATGGGCTGTGCCCCTGATATTTTTGCCAGTTTCGCCTGATTGCCAAGCCCACTAAGGTCTTCGGGCACCGTGCAGACGCACACCGGAGACCGCCATGCCCAGACGCGAAACTTCTCGAGCTTCAACGTTGTTCTCGACCCTCAGGGTGATGGTCTGCGCACTCATCAAATTCATCGCCGAGGTATTCACCAGGGAATCCGCCAAAGCCCCCCTCAAGGCGACCGAAACGTCATTGTGCTTGATCGTGCTTTCACCCGACGGCAATTCGGACAATGATTTTTCCCTGGATTCACCGCCGTTCAAGCTGTGTCACGGCGCCAGGCATCGCCTTGAGGTCAAGGCACCAGATGGCAGCACTTGGTTAGAGCAGAAACTCAGCCTGCGCTGGATGGGCGCTGACGGCACTGCGCCTAGCCTCTACGGTTTGAGCGCCGAGCCTGCATTCGTCACCGACACTGTCGATGAGGAAGCCAGCTATCACGTTCTATCTGCCACGGGGGCCGAGTGGGCGCTGACGTCGACGCCTGGCGATGCCGTGCTGTCCGGCGATGTGACGCTGGGCCTGGGCAGCTACTGGCAGGCGCCCATGTATCCGATCAGCGCGCACGTGGGCGATCACTGGTACGGCATTGTCACCGACCTGGACTGGGACGGCACGGTCCCAATTGCCGAGGGTGGGAAACCCACAACCTTGACCGCCACGGTGAAAAGCGTCTTCGACGTCGAGCGCCCCATTCAGGGTGCCAGGGTGACGTGGACGGTTGCAGAGCAGGTGCCCCGGGTCATCGAGACCGATGTGGAGGGCAAGTCGAAGTTTGAGTACACGCCCTCGAAAGATGACATCGTTGAAGACCATATAACGATCAAGGCCACCTGCGAAGACGCATTGGGGCACAACACTTGGCGAGATCGAAGTCTCCGGGCCTATGTCGAGGCTCCCTGGCATGAACAACTGAAGGTGGTCTTGCGGGAAAAGGATGGGGAGGTTATCGAGTTCACTTCTCAGGGCATGCGCTTGGTTCGTGGTGGTGATTACCAGCTGATGCTGACCCCTGATGGCGATTTCTTTCTTGGCGACAGCCTCTCACTGGATTGGTTGGACGGCAGCGGCGAGCTGGGCATCGAGTTCAGTCCCACGGGCCCACGGGAGATGCCACCGGAGGGGCTTACCTGGGACATCACCGGTGGCGATAAGAGCGGGCTATTCAACCTATATGTAAGGTCGTTGCAGTTGGGCGAGAGCCTACTGTTTAAGCAACCTGGGGTGCAGATGTCGGCCAACCTGGCTGAAGAGGCCGAGATGACGCCCAAGGAGTCTGTTGGCGGCCTGCCGCCGATCTTCCACCGAGGTGACGAGATAGAGGTGCGCATCGTACCGAAGGCCGACAGCCCGCTGGGGCTTATGGAGCTTGCCGCCACCCTGTACTTCGAACAAATCGAAGAGCAGTTCTCGCAGGGTCAGATGCCGTCTACGCCAACATATGGCACGAAGAGAGAGGGGGTTACGAATGCGGGGGTCGCATGGTGTCTCAAGGCCGCGGATAGCGGAAACAGTGGTCAGTTTGGCTTGACGATCAAGATGCCCGGCTTCACAAACGGGTTGATGCTGCCAAAGGCGCTGGCACTGTCCCGTGAGCTGGGCAACGAAGCGCAGGTGTTCATCAATGACGATGAGGAGCCGTTCGGCGCCAAAGCACTGGTTCTGCGCCGGGGGAAGCCGCTCTGCATCAAGCTTGTGCCCAGAGAGCACAGTGGGCTGGGGAGAACCCCGCTCAAGGGCTGGATTACCTTTGACGGTGGGACCTTGGATGAGGAGCAGGTACCCGCAAACCCAGGTTATGGGGAAAACCACAAGCAAGACATGACTGAGCAAGGCTTGAGCTGGACGCTGAGGGGGGCAGACGTCAGCGGTAGTTTCACTTTGAGAATCTGTATGGATGGTTTTTCGAACGAGATTGTCTTGAGCGAAGCAATACTTTTATCCCTGGACTTGACCGATGAACTTGATCTGGCTGTCGGTTGGAATAACAAGGGGGTGTTCTGGGGTGGGCAAACTAGGCTCGCAAGTATGTTGGCGAAAGCGAGCAGCCCTTTATGGGGGCATGACAAAATCACTGCGTGGGTGGAGTTTGTCGAGCTGTCCCATTTGAAGGAAAGTGATGTAGTGATGGAGCCGGATTATGGTGTCGAGCATTTCGTCTTGCCAGGTGTTTTCTCGTGGGAAATCAATGGTCAGTCAGACGCAAAAGGGGTGTTCGGACTGACGTTTAATTTCGGAGATTCGACGCCCCCTCTTGATGTGGGGAAGGCTGCTTTGATTCCAAATTCTTTTGCCCAAGAGGTGCCGCTGCACCCCAATCCTATTGATGCTTCCAGCGGGTTCGCGGTAGTCGGTTTGGATGTGTCACCTTCCAGCCCCTTATTTGAGCTTGATCTCACGGTGACGTTAAGTGTGCACAGGTTAGGCGAGGGTGTGAAAATAGATTGTAATCCACCATTTGGGGAGCCCGTACCAATAAGGCGCTCAACTACCTGGATGATTACCAAGACGCAGGCGTGTGCTGGGGAATTCGTCCTCCTTGTTGAGTGTGATGGCTCTGCAGATAAGTATTTTGTGTACGGTAAGGTTTAGTGAGTGGGCGGTCTAAGGCTTTGCTACTGAACTTGAGCCCACGCACTGAAGCAGGTTGACCCGGATAGTCATGAAGGCTTCCGGCAAAGCGTGAACAGAACAACCCGACTCCTACAGGGAGCTATAAGAGTCGGGCGCGGCTTTTTCGACTGTCGGCTCTACTTCTCATTGGAAAGCAGCTGGCAACAGCTGAGTTGGCAATGAGTCAGACCAACACACCTTGACTACGCAGGTAATCGTCGTAAGTCCCGCTGAAGTCCACCACCCCATCAGGCGTCAGCTCGATGATGCGGGTAGCCAGCGACGACACGAACTCACGGTCATGGCTGACGAACAGCAGGGTGCCCGGGTAGTTCTCCAGCGCCAGGTTCAGCGCCTCGATCGATTCCATGTCCAGGTGGTTGGTCGGTTCGTCCATCACCAGCACGTTGGGCTTTTGCAGGATCAGCTTGCCGAACAGCATGCGGCCCTGCTCACCCCCGGAGATCACCTTCACCGACTTGAGGATCTCGTCGTTGGAGAACAGCATGCGCCCCAGGGTGCCGCGGATCACCTGCTCGCCGCTGGTCCACTGGCCCATCCAGTCGAACAGGGTGACGTCGTCCTCGAAGTCGTGGGCGTGGTCCTGGGCGTAGTAGCCCACTTCGGCGCTGTCGGTCCACTTCACTTCGCCCTTGTCCGGGGTCATCTCACCGACCAGGGTGCGCAGCAGAGTGGTCTTGCCGATGCCGTTGGGGCCGATGATGGCGACGCGCTCGCCGGCTTCGATGGCGAAGCTGAAATCCTTGAACAGCACCTTGTCGTCGAAGGCCTTGGCCATCTTCTCGACGGTGACGGCCTGGCGGTGCAGTTTCTTGGTCTGCTCGAAGCGGATGAACGGGCTGACCCGGCTCGACGGCTTGACCTCGGCCAGCTGGATCTTGTCGATCTGCTTGGCGCGCGAGGTGGCTTGCTTGGCCTTGGAGGCGTTGGCCGAGAAGCGGCTGACGAAGGTCTGCAGCTCGGCGATCTGGGCTTTCTTCTTGGCGTTGTCCGACAGCAGCTGCTCGCGAGCCTGGGTGGCCGCGGTCATGTATTCGTCGTAGTTGCCCGGGAACACGCGCAGCTCGCCGTAGTCCAGGTCGGCCATGTGGGTGCAGACGCTGTTGAGGAAGTGACGGTCGTGGGAAATGATGATCATGGTGCTGTTACGCGCCGTGAGGATCGTTTCCAGCCAGCGAATGGTGTTGATGTCCAGGTGGTTGGTCGGCTCGTCGAGCAGCAGCACGTCCGGATCGGAGAACAGCGCCTGGGCCAGCAGCACGCGCAGTTTCCAGCCTGGCGCCACTTCGCTCATTGGGCCGAAGTGCTGTTCCAGGGGAATGCCCAGGCCCAGCAGCAGCTCGCCGGCGCGGGATTCGGCGGTGTAGCCGTCCATCTCGGCGAATTCGGTTTCCAGCTCGGCGACGGCCATGCCGTCTTCTTCGGTCATTTCCGGCAGCGAGTAGATGCGGTCACGCTCGGCCTTGACCTTCCACAGCTGCTCGTGGCCCATGATCACGGTGTCGATCACGGTGAATTCTTCGTAGGCGAACTGATCCTGGCGCAGCTTGCCCAGGCGGGTGTTCGGCTCGAGCATCACCTGGCCGCCGGACGGCTCCAGGTCGCCGCCGAGGATCTTCATGAAGGTCGACTTGCCGCAACCATTGGCGCCGATCAAGCCGTAGCGGTTGCCGTTGTTGAATTTGACCGAGACATTCTCGAACAGCGGCTTGGAGCCGAACTGCATGGTGATGTTAGCAGTGGAGATCAATGCGCTTACCTATCAATAACTTACGTGGCGTCTTAGCAGCTACGGACCAATCTGGAGCTTTTCGTGCTCCTGCCAGTCGTTGGACGAGTTGATCCAGCGTGCATACGCCGATGAGCGCATTTGCACGCAGTGCCCGAGCTGTTGGGCGAAAAATGCGGGGGTTGAGGCCGAACATTGCGCGCATTGTCGCATAGGTATGAAGACAGTTGTATGGGGACTGACGGCTGATCCCATGCTCTTTCATCACAGGCATCGACCGCATGGGCAGATTGGATGACTGCTCGGCATGATTATCAGGTTGCAGGCAGATTGCTATCGGCCTGCAACCAACGGTGCGCTTACTCGCCTTTGCCAGAAGCATCCTGCTCGACCACTAGGTCCAGCACATAGACGTGCGACGGCGCGTCGGCGGGCGGGTTCTTCCACGCGTACTGCTTCACTCGCAGCACGGTACGTACGCCATCATGGTGCTCATAGCCCTCGATGGACTGGTACAGCGGTTGCCAGGCACCCTCGGTTGGTAGTTGCAGGCCGGCGTCGTCATAACGGCGCTCGCGTACTTGCAGGCACTGGTAGTTCGGGATCAGCGGGTGGCTGCATTTGACGGTCTTGGCGGCCACCTCGAGGAATTTGATCTCGCCCTTGCTGCCGTAGCGGGTCTCTGGGGTGGCTTCGCCGTGGAACTTCAGCACCGAACCGTCCTGGGCAGTCAGCAGCAGCTCTGGCTCCGGGCCGGTCGTGGTGATGACCGTGCGCAGGTCGCCTTTGAACAGGCGGCCGACCTGGGCATCCAGGTCCATCAAGCGCTTGTCGCACGCCATCAGGGTCGAGGCGAGTGGCTGTACCTTCAGTACACCGTCCTGATAGCTGTAGCCCCCGAACTGCGCGTTGCAGCCGCCGCTGATGTTCAGTTTCCTGTCGAAGAAGTTCAGCCGCAGCTTGCGTTCGACGCCATTGTCCAGGCTGGCGATGGGGTTGCCGGAAGCATCCTTGGCGGAAGCCAGGTTCCAGTAGTAGGCCGAGAGTGCTGGCTGGGCTGCGACAGACGAGGAAGTGGCGGGCATGGAAGGCGACCCTTCATGGGAAGTGGAAGCCGGGGTGCAGGCTTGAAGCAGGGCTGCACAGACGGCAACAAGGAGAATGTTGTGTTTCATGGTTTTGCTCTTTCAGCCTTGAAAAGTGATAGCTGCGGCCTCTGTACAGAGGATGCGCGCGCGGGTAAACCGGGAAATCGGGGCCGTTATGGAAGGGGCCCGCGACGTTGATCCTACCCGGCCCGCACGTCGAACCGGGCGACCTCAGTCGTTATCGATGGCAAACAGACAGCATCCATTACGTTCAGTTTCTGGGAGTTGGGTATATGGCGACCTGGGAGTGTTGCCAAATCTTACAAGGTGGGCCTCAGGCGCGCGTTGCAAGTCGTTGAATCAAATAAGTACGGGCAGTGCGCTTACGCGCGTGGGCGTCAATCGCTGCTCCAGCGACGCGGTAAATCGGCCTTGAGCATCCTGTGCAACCTTCGATACTTCGCAGCGCCATCTGGCACTTTGAACTCATGCAACGAGGGAAGGACGATGACGATCAAGGAAGAGCTGGGCCAGCCTCAAAGCCATTCGATCGAACTGGACGAGGTGAGCAAGGAGGCCGCAAGTACGCGGGCCGCGTTGACTTCCAACCTGTCTGGCCGCTTCGACCAGTACCCGACCAAGAAGGGCGACTTTGCGATCGATGGTTATTTGCTGGACTACAGCTCACCCAAGCAAGGTTGCTGGGTGGACGGTATCACTGTCTATGGCGATATCTACATCGGCAAGCAGAACTGGGGCACTTATACCCGCCCGGTGTTTGCCTACCTACAGTATGTGGAAACCATCTCCATTCCACAGAATGTGACGACCACCCTCAGCTATCAGCTGACCAAGGGGCATACCCGTTCCTTCGAGACCAGTGTCAACGCCAAGTACAGCGTTGGCGCCAACATAGATATCGTCAACGTGGGTTCGGAGATTTCCACCGGGTTTACCCGCAGCGAGTCCTGGTCCACCACGCAGTCGTTCACCGATACCACCGAGATGAAGGGGCCAGGGACGTTCGTCATTTACCAGGTCGTGCTGGTGTATGCGCACAACGCCACCTCGGCAGGGCGGCAGAATGCCAATGCCTTCGCCTACAGCAAAACCCAGGCAGTGGGCTCGCGGGTGGACTTGTACTACTTGTCGGCCATTACCCAGCGCAAGCGGGTCATCGTTCCGTCGAGCAATGCCGTCACGCCGCTGGACTGGGATACGGTGCAACGCAACGTGCTGATGGAAAACTACAACCCAGGCAGTAACAGCGGACACTTCAGCTTCGACTGGAGTGCCTACAACGATCCTCATCGCCGTTATTGAGCCTGGTCCATCGCTTATCATGAAGCGCTTGATGAAAGCCTAGGCCATGCCTGAACCTCCTGTCTGCGCGGGGTCAAACCTGAGCAAGGCCTGACTTTGCCAGGCAGGAGGTATTCAGATGAAACGAACGACCGCTTGGGCCGTTGCAGTGTGTGGTGTGTTGCTGCTCAGTGGCTGCTGGCCTTACTGGCACGATGGCGGGCATCACCGGCATTACTACGATGGCGATCATCATGGCCAGGAGTACCGTCGGTACTGACCCCGAAAAGTCTCAGAATGTCGTCACTATCGCGAGGGCCAGCTGATCATCCGTCATGGGCGCAGGGTCGTAGGCTGCGTGATAGTAACGAACGGCCTGCTCGAACTGCGCCCCGCGGATCTTGCCCCCTGAGCCAATGAAGGTGAGTGCATCGTCCTTGGCGGGCTTGAAGTTGTCCTTCGCCATTTCGGAAAGTCCGGTGGTGGCGGTAAAGGGTGTGAAAGGGAGGATGGTGATCAGTAACATGACACCTTCATACGTGCCCTTTTTTTCATCCGCAAAACCCTGTGCGCTGATCGTTGCCAGGAGGGCAAAGACCAGGGTTTTCCATGCCGCCATGCGTGCTGCTTCCATGCTGTCAGGTTCAGGGGCGCTACGATAGCAAGCCTGGGGTACTTATTGACAACAAAGAACCTGACGGCATCACGCTCAGGTCTGTAGCGCGGCCGTACCTTTTACCTTCCGAGTGGTTACTGGAGCGGCGTGCAGGTTGGCTACGTTGTTCAGCCCAAGGTCGAGCGCTTCACGTGCACGTCTTCCGTCCATGACCTTGCGAGCTTCCTGTGCTGGGGCACTGCGTGCCGACATGGCCCAGCCTTCGTCCGGAGCCGATTGCAACCCGCTGGGCGACATATGTACGTGCAACTGTCGACGACGTTGCTGCACCAACTTATGGAGGTGTTTCATGGGCGTGCACCTCATGGGTGTCTTCTTGGTTGTGTCACAGGGACTGCCCCTCAGTAGACGCCTGTTTCGCTGTCCCGAGTGGCATGGCAGACCAGCGGTCCGGCCCATGTGAACGAAGGGCTGCCACGCAGGGGCGCCCATGCCTGCGAACTCACCAAACCACTCGATGGCTATAGCCAACCCGCATAGCGTGTCGACCGGGTGCGGCTAAAATAGTTAGCTAGCGTAGCATCTGGGTGTCTAGCGCGATTTCATAACTAAAAAGGGTCAGTCCGCAGCTTTCCAACGTTTCTCGGCGGGGGATCGGAAGGTGTTGCATGAAATGCTCAATCAAGCGGTCGAAGGCGGCTTTCACGTTACTGGTGCTGGCCAGTGCTTGCAGCCTGTTGCTAGGCGGTTGCGCGAACAACACGGATGTTCGCGCGGGGCATGACTACACGTCCGGCATGACGGCAAGGAACCCGCCGCAATACCTGGGTTGCGTGCAAGGTGAGTTGCAAGGTGGTGCGAAGACCTACCTGCTGCAAAGCAACGGCACGGTTGAGCTTTTCGTCGACAGTACCGACCCCCGCAAAGCCTCTGGCCTGGTCGAGATGCAGCAGGTGGATGGGCAATACAAGTTCCTCGCCTACCAGCGTGATGCCTGGTACGACAAGGGGCGTCTGCTCGACGCTGCGCTCATGTGTTCGCGGGCCTAGCCCACTGCTTCGTGCCTGGGCCGAGCTTTGGTCCAGGCATGACCAGTGGGCAAGAAAGCGGATGCGCCGCCGCGAAGGGATGGGTAGAGTGAGCCTTCGCTTTCACGGCAGGAGCCCGCCATGTCGAACGCTTTCACGCTGCAGTCTTCTCCCGTCGGCACCCTGACCCTGGTGGCCCGGGGCGAGCGCCTGGCCGCCGTGCTCTGGGAGCACGAGCGCGAAAACCGTGTGCGGCTGGGCGAGTTGCACCGCGATGATCATCACCCCGTGCTGCGCGAAACCGCCCGTCAACTGGGCGAGTACTTCGCTGGCACGCGGCAGCACTTCGAGCTGGACCTGGATTTTGCCGGCACCGAATTCCAGCGCCAGGTGTGGGCGGCGCTGCTGACCATCCCCTTCGGCGAGACCCGCAGCTACAGCGACATCGCCCGGCAGATCGGCAACCCCGACGCGGTGCGGGCGGTTGGCGCGGCCAACGGGCGCAACCCGATCTCGATCATCGCCCCGTGCCACCGGGTGATCGGCGCGTCCGGCAGCCTCACCGGCTTCGCGGGCGGGCTGCCGGCCAAGCAGTTTCTGCTGGCGCTGGAGGGGCGCCAGAGCCTGGCGCTGGATTTCTGAAGGTTCAGCCGAGCCAGGCGCAGAGCAACCCCAGCACGACGGCAAGCAGCGTCCCCGCGGACAGGCCGTAGTGGCGATGGGCGCGGCGGGCATGGGCCTGGACCTCACGCAGGTATTGGCCAGGAGGCGGGCCTTCAGGGCGATGGCGCAGGCCTTCGACGATGTCCGCCAGGCGTCCGCGGATCAGCAGCCCCACCAGGTAGTAGCTGGAGGCATAGCTGCCCAGGGCCAGTATCAGGTACTTCATGTCGACTCCATCCTTGGCGCAGGTTCGTGCACGGAGCATACAATCGAGCCGTCCGCCCTCACCAGCGGGAGGGCGTCGATTTCATGGAAGGAGATGACGATGAGCCACGCCGCACCGATTCCGACAGACTCCCTGATCGCCGAGCACGCCCAGCGGGCAGGGTTCCGCCATTGCCGGGCGATCGAGCTGGCCGGCCCGCACCAACCCGCCATGGCCCACTTCCTGCGGCTGATGGCCGGCATGCCCGGCTGGATCGACGCGCTCATGGTGCTGCGCAATCGCCTGGTCGGGCTGTTCGGGCTCAAGGACCTGGGGCGGCTGACCGCCATTGATCCTGCTCGCCCGCCTGGCAGCTACCGGCCTGGGGACCGGGTGGGCATCTTCACGCTGTTGGCCAGCACCGAGGACGAAGTGTTGCTGGCCGATTGCGACCGCCACCTGGATGTGCACATCGCCCTCACGCGACGCCCCGCAAGCAACGGCCGGTGCCTGGTACTGGTGAGCACGGTGGTGCGCACCCATAACCTGCTGGGCCGGTTGTACATGCTGCCAGTGGCGCCGTTCCACAGGCTGATCGCACCGCTGGCGCTGGCCCGCCTGCGCGATTGAGTTCAGGACGGCGGCAACTGGGCGAAGCGCTGGCGGAACCAATCGCTGAGCATGGCCTTCTCGGTGAACAGGCGATCACCGCTGGCCTGGCGGCCGGGGCGGCTGAGGTACATCTTGTCGCTCAGGTGTTCCTGCGCCTGAACGGCGGGGTGGCCGGGTTGGGTCAGGGTATAGACCAGGTCGATGCTGGGCCAGGTGATGTCGCGCATGAAGCGCACCTCGTAGGCCTGGCTGTGCCAGGGCTCGAAACGCCCCGCCAGGTCGATGTCGCGGATGTCGATGACCAGCTGTTGGCCTGGCTGCAGGTAGCGCTGGCCGAGTTTCTGCAGGTGTGCGGTGATGGCCTGCATCACCTGGGTCTCGGCGCCGCGCTCGTAGCCTGCGCTGTCGAGGCTGGCATCGCGGAAGTTCTCCGGGTGTTCGAATTGAACGTCGACCTGTGCGGCCGGGGTGCCCTGTGCCATGCTGTCAAATGCCAGCACCATCAGTACGGCACAGGCCAGGGGGGTACGCATGCTGCACCTCCGGGTGTGGATGATCTGCCCGCCCATTTTACGCCTGTGCCGGGGACGCCGCAGAGGACGATGCAATGAGCCGTTACCGGCGGATAGCCGCCAACACCCGCGGGCGCGACTTGGCCGTGGGCGATATCCACGGGCATTTCCAGCGCTTGCAAGCCTGCCTGGAGGATGTGGGTTTCGATCCGCGAGTCGATCGCCTGTTCAGCGTGGGCGACCTGGTCGACCGTGGGCCGGACAGCGAGAAAGCCCTGGAATGGCTGGCCGAGCCCTGGTTCCATGCGGTGCAGGGCAACCACGAGACACTGGCGATCAACCACCTGTACGGCGGCCGGGTGGACCTGGACATGTACCGTGCGGCGGGGGGCGGCTGGTTTATCGACCTGCCGGAGCATGAGCAGCAGCCTTTCGTGGATGCCTTCCTGACGATGCCCATCGCGCTGGAGGTCGAAACCTATCACGGGCCGATCGGCCTGCTGCATGCGGACAGCCCGTTCAGTGATTGGGCGGCGCTCAAGGAAAGCCTGCGCAACGATGACGATCCTGAAGTGCGGGAGATCTGCCAGTGGTCGCGGCGGCGCCTGAGGGAAGGCGACGAGCATCTGGTCGAAGGCCTGCGTGCCTTGGTGGTCGGGCATACACCGTTGCTCAGGATGAAAGTGCTCGGTAACGTCTGGCACCTCGATACGGGTGGCTGGGGCAGTGGCCACTTCAGCTTGCTCGACCTCGCATCGCTGACACTGATCAACCCCATGCCAAGTGAATGAGCACGCCACCTGCCAGCAGGATCAGCATCATCCCTGAAGCCCGCTCCAGCCACGGCAGCACCCGGGCAAACCGTTGCAGCACCCGCGGGTTGCCGATTGCCAGGGCGACCAACAGATCCCAGGCCAGGACGAGACTGAACATCCAGAGCCCGTAGCCGAACTTTACCCAGGCCCCTGCGCTGGCGACCAGGCTTGCCAGGCTGGCATAGAACAGCGCGTTCTTCGGGTTGAGAACGCCCGAGGCGAAGCCCATGCCCAGGCTGGCAAACCAACCGCCGGGTGACCCCGCGCCAGTGCTTTGCGCACTGGCCAGGCTGCCATGCCCGGCATGCCTCAGGAACCGTTGCCCGATGTAGATCAGGTATCCGCAGCCTGCCAGTTGCAGGGCCATGAACAACACGCTGCCATCGTGCAGGATGGACACTCCGGCGAAGGCCATGCAGATGAACAGGCCATTGGCCAGGGCGATACCCAGGCAGGCGCCGCTGGCCACGCGCCAACCGGCGTTGACCGACGTGCGGGCGACCAGGAAGAAGTCCGGGCCGGGGGAGAGCAGGGCGAGGAAGTGGGCGGTGGCGATGAGCAGGAACTGTTCCATGGGACGGTTTTCGTGTGTAGGGAAAACCGTAGTCTGTCGATAGCCTTTCACGGGGTATTGAAGAAAATTGCACCCGCCCGATACCTGTAGGAGCCAGCCTTGCTGGCGAAAGGCATTGCAAGGTGGTGGCAGGCGTTCGCCTGCAAGGCTGGCTCCTACAGATGCGCGCGGCGGTAGGCGCCGGGTGTCACTCCCGCGTGGGCCTTGAACACCCTTTGGAAGTGACTCTGGTCGGCGAACCCCAGCTTATAGGCAACCTCCGCCAACCCGTGCCCCTGGCGCAGCAACTGGCGCGCCTTGCTCACCCGCGCATTGAGCAGGTACGCGTGGGGTGTCATGCCGGTGGCGGCGGCGAACGCGCGGATCAGTTGGTAACGCCCCAACTGCGCCTGTTGCGCCAGGCGGTCAAGGTTCAATGTCGCCAGGTCGTCGTCATCGACACGCGCGACCAGCTCCTGCAGGATCGAGGGCGGTAGCGGCGGGGCTGGTCGTAACGCAGGATGCCCGGAGAAATCGTGGTCGCCGATGAACGTCACCAACGCCGCGTCCTTCTCGATTGGCGCGGCGGGTGAAAACAGCAGTGCATTGAGCGCGCAGAACTGCCGATAAAGCCCCCGTGAAACACTGATCCGCGCCGGCGCCCCAGGCTCGCCAGCGGCGACCCCGGACTCCAGGCGCAAGCCGCGCAGCCAGTCGGCGTCCAGGTGCAGCATCTGGTAGCTCCAGGCCTGGCCAGGTTCTGGGTTACAGGCATGCACCCGCTGCGCCGGGACCAGCACCAGGGTGCCGGGCGTAAGGCGCACTTCACCTACTCCGGCGCCGGTAAAGCGGCTGCAACCAGCATCCACCGCGCCGATGGAAAAGGTCGGATGGCTGTGGGCCTTGTAGCAGGCGCGGCTGTGGCAGGCGCGCCGGCTCTCGACATGGGGCAGGGCCGGGTCGTGCCAGATTTCACTGCTTGAAGAAGACATGGCAAGGGCCAGGGGTATCCGCAGACGGCAGCAGTGTAATCGCTGGCGACTGTTGCGGCCATTTGCCGGGCGACTGTGCTTGACCCAAGCACGGGGCGGCGCGACGCTGCACGGGTCCTTGAAGGAGAAGAAGAATGGACCTGTCGAGCCTGTTGCTGTTCATCCCTGCCTGCTTTGCCCTGAACATGGCCCCAGGGCCGAACAACCTGCTGTCCCTGCACAATGCCAGCCGCTATGGCCTGCGCACCGCTTGCGTGGCCGGTGGCGGCCGGCTGCTGGCGTTCAGCGGGATGATCGCCCTGGCCGCCATGGGCCTGGCGGTGGTGCTGCACACCAGCGAATACCTGTTCCTGGCGATCAAGGTGCTGGGCGCGGGCTACCTGTTCTATATCGCCTGGCAACTGTGGCGGGCGCCGGTGGGCGAGGCGCAGGTGGCGGGGGATCAGCCGCGCGGCACTTGGAAACTGGCACGCCAGGAGTTCTGGGTGGCGGCCGGCAATCCAAAGGCGATCCTGATCTTCACCGCTTTCCTGCCGCAGTTCGTCACCGTAGGCGGCGCCACGCCGGTCAGCGAGCAGTTCCTGCAATTGGGCGTGCTGTTCCTGCTGCTGGAATGGGCGGCCATCGCGATCTACGCAGGGCTGGGCGCCTACCTGCAGCGCTGGTTCGAGCGCCCGGGGCCGCGCCGGGTGTTCAATCGTGTCAGTGCTTCGCTGCTGGGTGCTGCCGGGCTTGGGTTGCTGGCTGCCCGTCGCTAGAACTGCCAGCGTACCCCCAGGTTCACGCCGCTGGCTTCCTGCTGGCGGCTGTCGAGGTTGCCGCTGTACAGCACTGCGCCGTGCAGGCTCAGCGCATCGCTGATCTGGGCGACCAGGCCAGCTTCGAGTTGCAGCGAGGTGTAGCGGTAGTCGGTCTTGATCCTGTCCGCATGGTTGAAGGTCAGGGTGTCGCGGCCACCGTCCCCATGCCACAGGTCGAGCTGGACATAGGGCTGCAGCAGGCGCACACCCAGATGCTCGAAAGCACCCTCCAGGCGCACGCCCAGGCGACCGGTGAATTCGACCTGGGCATCGTGGCTGACGTGCGAGACGCTGTCGCTGGCGCTGTCCAGCGCGGTCTTCTGGACAATCAGCTGGGCTTGGGGCTCCAGCGTCCACTGATGTGACAAGGCGATGGGATAGCCCGTTTCGACCGAGGCCGCCCAGGCATGGCCATCGATATCGAGCTTGCCGCCACGATCGGAGCGGGCGCGGCCGTCGAAGCGGGTGTATTGGAGCACACTGTCGAGGTACCAGCGCTGCGGCCCGACAAGGCTCCAGTAGGCGCCGACACTGTCGCCATCGAGTTTCAGGTCGCCGACACGGCGATCTTTTACCGCCAGGGCGAAACCCTTGACGTCGGCATCCAATCGGCTGTGGCCGAGATACAGGCCCATGTGCTGGCGATAGCCACTGTCGCTGGCATGAGCATATAGGTCCTGGCCCACCTTGAATCCATGCAGGTTGCCATCCAGGCTTGGGCTGACCGTGCCGCTCCACTGTTGGCGCAGGTGACCACCGTAGGCTTGGCCCCAGCTTGCGGGCAGCGCGCCATTGCCGGCGAGCAGGTGTTGGTCACCCTGGCGTTGGTGAAAGGTGCCCAGGGCCTGCCGAGTGATGATCGCGGCGCCCCGGGCAGCTGAGGCATAGACCGGCACTTCGGGGCGATACAAGGGAAGGTTCCGGCCAGGGATTGGCGTGGGAAGCGCATCCAGGCCTGGGGCAGGCGCGGCAATCGGAACTTGAATGGTTGGCTCACCCGCACTGGCTGGCGGCGGCGCCACCAGGGTGGAGCGCAAGTACCAGTTGTTTTCGCTGCCAGCGGTCACGCCACCTTTGAACAGGCGATAGTCGTAGGCACCGGCCGAAAGCGTCTGGGTCTGGACGAAGGCCGTGTCGCCGCTGGTAGCGCCCTCGCGGGCCTCCACCACCTGGATGCCGTTGCGCGCCGTGGCTGCGCCTGCACCGCCGAGATTGTCGACCTGCAGGTTGGTGCTGCCGGAAATGCTGCCCAGGCTTACCACGAGGCGGTCGGAGGCCGCCTCGTCACCCGCCAGCACACTCTTGAGTTTCAGCGTGCCGTTGTCGCCGAGGTAGTCGCCGTTCAGGGTGAGGCGCCCTTGGGCATCGTTGCCTGTGCTCAGGTCGATCAGTCCTGCGTTGCGTACGGTGATTTTCTGGCCAGGGATGAATGCCGCTACCATGCCTTGCCGTGAAGACAGTGTGCTGCTGGCGTCGATGGTGAGTATTCCAGTGGCGCTGGTGCCGTCACCCAGGGTGAGGGTGTCATCGAGGCGTAGATGGCTGTTGTCGTTGAGCCAGATCACCTCCCAGTAGGTGTAGTCGGTGCCTGTGCTGAGCTGGCTGCCCTGGAAGACCAGGCTGTCATTGCCGGCGCCACCGTCGAGGCGTGTGAGCTGGGTCTTGCCGCCGAGGCCGCTGACGGTTACTCGGTCGTCGCCGGAGCCGGTGTAGACCCGGCCGCCGATGCTGCCGCCACGGAGGGTGAACGTGTCGTCGCCACGTTCACTCAGCAGGTCGCCCTCGATGCGAGTGTCAACTGCCGTGTCCTGGGACATGATGAATACGTTGTTGGCGAGATTGAGGTCCACCCGTCCAATCGTGCCACCTTCGAATCTGGCCGAGTCACCATTCTCGAAGACACCTTTGATATGCCCGCCGGTCATCTTGAACGTGTCGTAGCCATCACGCTGGTTGAGGGAGTCGACGGTTCCGCCCGTCATGATGACGTCGTCGATGGCTTCGGTCTGCACCACCGCGCCCAGGTTGTCGCCCGGTGAAACCGTCAGGGTCTGGGCGTGAGCGAGCAGTGGCAGTGTGAGCAGGGGGAGGGTGATAGGCGCAAGCAGGGGCAGATAACGCATTGGCAGGTCTCCGTGTCCATTCGGAACTGCCTGAGTTGTAGGTAAATGCCCGCTGCCAGACAACTGGCAGAAATGCCAGGTGACGAGTTGAGATCAATCGCGGTAGAACGTTTGCACCAGGTGATAACCGAACTTGCTCTTGATTGGCCCGTGCACCACGCGCAGGGGCTTCTTGAAGATCACCTGGTCGATGGCGCCGACCAACTGGCCCGGGCGCACCTCGCCCAGGTCGCCGCCGCGCTTGCCGGAGGGGCAGGTGGAGAACTTCTTCGCCAGCACGTCGAAGGCCTCGCCGTTGGCGATGCGCTGCTTGAGCTTCTCGGCTTCGTCAGCGGTCTTGACCAGGATGTGGCGGGCTTGGGCTTTCATGGCGAGGTACCTGTACTTCGAACGGCAGATGGAGGCCGCCATTATGCCTGACGATGGCCTCTGTAGGAGCGGCTTCAGCCGCGATCACCCGCGAAGCGGGTGCCACGCATCGCGTTGCTCGCATCGCGGCTGAAGCCGCTCCTACAAAGGGTTCACGCCTTGAGCTCCGCACGGTCGCGGAACTGCTCCAGCGCCTCGGGGTTGGCCAGGGCATCGGTGTTCTTCACCGGCAGGCCATGCACCACATTGCGGATCGCCAGCTCCACCAGCTTGCCGCTGAGGGTGCGCGGGATGTCGGTGACCTGGGCGATCACCGCCGGCACATGGCGCGGCGTGGCGTACTGGCGGATCACCTGGCGGATGTGCTGGCGCAGTGTATCGTCCAGTTGCAGGCCGTCGCGCAGGCGCACGAACAGTACCACGCGGATGTCGTTGCCCCAGTCCTGGCCGATGGCCACGCTTTCCAGCACTTCCTCGACCTTTTCCACCTGGCGGTAGATCTCCGCGGTGCCGATACGCACCCCGCCCGGGTTGAGCACGGCGTCCGAGCGGCCGTGGATCACCAGGCCGCCGCCGGGATACTCCTCGGCGTAGTCACCCTGGCACCAGACATTTTCGAATTGGCTGAAATAGGCGTCGTGGTAGCGGCTGCCATCGTCGTCGCCCCAGAAACCCAGTGGCATCGACGGGAACGGCTGGGTGCAGACCAGCTCGCCTTTCTCGCCGATCACCGGCTTGCCGTGCGCGTTCCACACTTCGACCGCCATGCCCAGCGCCTTGCCGGCAATTTCACCACGGCGCACCGGCAGCAGCGGGTTGCCCGCCACGAAACAGGCGACGATATCCGTACCGCCGGACATGGACGCCAGGCACACATCGGGTTTGACTCGGGTATACACGTAGTCGTAGCTGTGCGGCGACAACGGCGAGCCGGTACTGAGCAGCAGGCGCAGGCTGTCGAGGCGATGGGATTTCGCCGGCTCCACCCCGGCCTGTTCCAGCGCCGCCAGGTACTTGGCGCTGGTGCCGAAGGCCTGGATACCTTCGGCGTCGATCAGGTCGAGCAGGCGCTCGGGGCCCGGGTGCAAGGGCGAGCCGTCGTACAGCACCACGGTGGCGCCGACCGCCAATCCGCTTACCAGCCAGTTCCACATCATCCAGCCGCAGGTGGTGTAGTAGAACAGCACGTCATCCGCTTTGAGGTCGTTGTGCAGGCCGTGCTCCTTGAGGTGCTGCAGCAGCACGCCACCGGCACGGTGGACAATGCACTTGGGCACGCCCGTGGTGCCGCTGGAGTAGAGGATGTACAGCGGGTGGTCAAAAGGCAACGCGGTGAAGATCGGTGCGCCACCGGGTTTACAGAAGTCGTCCCAGAGCCTGGCGTTAGCGTGGGTAAACTCGTCTGCCAGGGTATTGGAGCGTGTGTAGGGCACGACGAGCACTGTTTCCAGGCTCGGTAATTGCTCGGTGACCTGGTTGATCTTCTCCACCAGGTCGAGCGCTTTCCCCGCGTACTCGCAGCCAGCGCAGGCGATCAGCACCTTGGGGGCGATCTGCCCGAAGCGGTCGATGATGCCGTGGGTACCGAACTCGGGCGAGCAGCTTGACCAGACCGCGCCCAGGCTGGTGGCGGCGAGCATGGCCACCAGGGTTTCCCAGGTGTTGGGCATCACGGCGGCAATCCGGTCGCCGGGCTGGATGCCGGCTTGCTTAAAAGCCCGTTGCAAGCCGGCCACCTGGGCGGCAAGTTCGTTGTGAGTGAGCTGGCGACGGGTGCCATCCTCACGCACGGCGATCACGGCGGTGCGATCATCGCGCCGCTGCAACAAGTGTTCGGCGAAGTTGAGCGTGGCGTCGGTGAACCAGCGGGCGTCGGCAATCCGTGGGCCTTCTTCCAGCACGTGAGTGGGCGGTTCATGCCAACGAACGTGAAAGTACTCGCTGAGGGTCTGCCAGAACTGTGGACGGTGTTCGATGCTCCAGCGGTGCAGGGCCGCATAGTCGTCCAGCTGGAGGTTGAAGCGCAGGTTGACCCGGCGGCGGAAGGCGTCCATCCGGCTGGCTTCGATCCGGGACGTACTGGGGCGCCAGAGTACATCGTTCATGGGAACCTCCACTGCATAGGGGACCGAGCCGCACGGCCCACCCTCACTGGGCGAGCCAGCCGCCGTCGACATTCCAGGCGGCGCCGCGGACCTGGCTGCCGGCCTCGCTGCACAGGAACAATACCAGTTCGCCGAGGTGGCGGGGTGTCACGAAGGCCAGGGACGGCTGCTTCTCGGCCAGCAGGTCGTGCTGTGCCTGCAGCGGATCGCCACCCTTGGCCGCACGATCATCGATCTGCTTCTGCACCAGCGGGGTCAGCACCCAGCCTGGGCAGATGGCATTGCAGGTGACGTTGCTGGTGGCGGTCTCCAGCCCGATCACCTTGGTCAGACCGACCACGCCATGCTTGGCGGCCACGTAGGCGGCCTTGCCGGTCGAGCCTACCAAGCCATGCACCGAGGCGATGTTGACGATACGTCCCCAACCCCGTGCGCGCATGCCCGGCAGCGCCAGGCGGCTGCCATGGAACACCGCCGACAGGTTGAGGGCGATGATCTTGTCCCAGGCCTCGACCGGAAACTGCTCGACCGGCGCCACGTGCTGGATGCCGGCGTTGTTGACGAGGATATCCAGCGCGCCGAACTCGCGCTCGACCAGGGCGAACATCTGTTCGATCTGCGTCACGTCGGACAGGTCGGCGGGATGATGGGCGACTTTCACGCCGTGGCGGGCGATTTCGGCGAGGGCCGGTGCCGGGTCGCCAAAGCCGTTGAGCAGGATGTTCGCGCCGGCCTCGGCCAGTACCTGGGCGATGCCCAGCCCAATGCCGCTGGTGGAACCGGTGACCAGTGCGGTCTTGCCTTTGAGCGTCATGCCGTTCTCCTCAAACGATGCCGGTGGCGTAGAACGTGGCGATGACCACGAACACGGCCAGGGTCTTGATCAGGGTAATACCGAAAATATCCTTGTACGCCTCGCGGTGGGTCAGCCCGGTCACCGCCAGCAGCGTGATCACCGCGCCGTTGTGCGGCAGGGTGTCCATGCCGCCGCTGGCCATGGCCGCGACCCGGTGCAACACCTCGAGGGGAATATGCGCGGCGTTGGCGGCGGCGATGAAGCTGTCGCTCATGGCGGCGAGGGCGATGCTCATGCCGCCGGAGGCCGAGCCGGTGATACCGGCCAGCAGGGTCACGGTGATGGCTTCGTTCACCAAGGGGTTGGGGATGCCGCGCAGGGCGTCGGCCAGTACCAGGAAGCCTGGCAGCGAGGCGATCACCGCGCCGAAGCCATACTCCGAGGCCGTGTTCATCGCCGCCAGCAAGGCGCCGCTTACCGCGCTCTTGGTACCTTCGGCCAGGCGCTGGCGAATCGTGCCGAAGGCGCACACCAGCACCATCAGGATGCCCACCAGCAGCGCCGCCTGCACCGCCCAGATCGCCGTGAGCTTGGCCACGTCGCTCTGCACCGGCGCGGCCATGCCCGGCAGTTGCAGGGTGTGGCTGGCGCCGTACCACTGCGGGATCCAGTGGGTGAACAGCAGGTTCATCACCCCCACCAGGATCAGCGGGGCCAGGGCCAGCCAGGGGTTGGGCAGGGCGAGGTCGTCGGCGGTTTCCGGTTCGTTGCGCAGGTCGCTGCCATAGCCTTCGCCGCGGCGCTGGGCCTTGTTGCGCTGGCGCTGCAGGTAGAGCATGCCGGTGCAGAACACGAACAGCGTGCCGATCAGCCCCAGCCAGGGCGCGGCCCAGGCAGTGGTGTTGAAGAAGGTGCTGGGGATGATGTTCTGGATCTGCGGCGTGCCGGGCAGGGCGTCCATGGTGAAGGAGAACGCGCCCAGGGCGATGGTCGCCGGGATCAGCCGCTTGGGGATGTCGCTCTGGCGGAACATCTCGGCGGCGAACGGGTAGACGGCGAACACCACCACGAACAGCGACACGCCGCCGTAGGTGAGCAGGGCGCAGACCAGCACGATCACCAGCATCGCCTGGCGGGTGCCAAGCAGGCGAATGGCGGCGGCGACGATCGAGCGCGAGAAGCCGGACAGTTCGATCAGCTTGCCGAACACGGCGCCGAGCAGGAACACCGGGAAGTACAGCTTGATGAAGCCGACCATCTTCTCCATGAACACCCCGGTGAAGGTCGGGGCCACCGCTGACGGGTCGGTGAGCAGCACGGCGCCGAGGGCGGCGATGGGGGCGAACAGGATGACGCTGTAGCCGCGGTAGGCGGCGAGCATCAGCAGGGCGAGGGCAGCCAGGGCGATGAGCACGGTCATCGAGGGGTCTCCAGGGTATTGTTTTTATGGTTGCCGGGGAGATAGCGGGAATCGTGCCAACTATTAAGTTATTGATTTTATTGAGCAATACAAAAAACCAAGCGTATTTCGTCTCGTATTTGAGACTTCTTGGCCAGGCAACAGCTTTGTTGCGTGTTCAAGATCGAGTGCCGCCCGCGCGGCGCATCGCAACGTGCCGTACATGTGATTCACCACGGCTTTTCGGGCACCTGTAGGAGCGGATTCATCCGCGATGCGCCGCGTGGGCGGCGCTCGGTTTCAAAGGCGCTGCTGCTCTCCGGTCACGCATCTCAAATTTGAAACAAAAATCTCATTATTGAGACTCAATGCCCAGCGCGACCATCTTCTTGTACAGCGTAGACCGCCCCAACCCCAACGCCTGCGCGGCCTGCGGCACATTCCCGGCATGCCGCGCCAAGGCATCCACAATCAAGCCGCGCTCGAACCGTGCGCAGGCCTCACGATAGTCCAGCTGAGTCGTCTCGATCGCCACCGGGCTCAGTGGTCCCAGGGCGTTCTTCAGCTCCTGCACCCCCAGGCGCGGCTGGTCCGCCAGCAACGTCGCCCGTTCCAGCACATTGCGCAGTTCACGAATGTTCCCTGGCCAGGCATGCCGCCCCAGCAGCGCCTGGGCCTCGGCGTCCAGCTCGTACTGGCTGCCCAGCTCGGCAAGGATTGCCTCGCACAGCGCTGGCAGGTCCTCCAGCCGTTCACGCAGCGGCGGCACGTCGATCGGCAGCACATTCAACCGGTAATACAGGTCGGCCCTGAACGCCCCGCGGGCCATCGCCGCTTGCAGGTCGATGGAGGTGGCGGCGATGATGCGCACGTCGCTGCGCAGCATCTGGTTGGAGCCCACCGGTTCGTATTCTTTCTCCTGCAGCACCCGCAGCAGCTTGCTTTGCAATGCCAGCGGCATGTCACCGATCTCGTCGAGGAATAGCGTGCCGCCTTCGGCCAGTTGCAGCTTGCCGCTGCGGCCCTTGCGTTCGGCGCCGGTGAAGGCGCCGGGGGCGGTGCCGAAGAACTCGGCTTCGAGCAGGGTCTCGGGTATCGCCGCGCTGTTGATGCTGACGAACGCCTTGTGCGCCCGGGGCGAGGCGGCATGGATGGCATGGGCCAGCAGCTCCTTGCCGGTGCCGGTCTCGCCGAGCAGCAGCACCGGCGAGTCGCTGCTCGCGCCACGGCGCGCACGGCGTTTGGCTTCCAGGCAGGCGGCGCTGCTGCCGACGAACTGGGCGAAGCTGTAGCGGGCCTGGCGGGCGCGCAGTTGCGAGCGGGTCGAGGCCAGTTCCTGCTGCATGCTCGAATAGCGCTTGAGCAGCGGTGACAGGCTGCGCAGCTCGTCGAACAGGGCAAAGCCGATGGCGCCGATCAGCCTGTCCTGGTCGTCGTGGATGGGGAGGCGCATCACCACCAGCGGTTCGTTGGGGGTGTCGAGCATGTCCAGCAGGATGGGCTTGCCGTTGTTCACCACTTCGCGCATCAGGCTGCCGGGGATCACCGCCTCGCAGGGCTGGCCGATGGCACTGGCGGCGTCGGCCAGGCCGAAGCGCCGGGCGTAGCGCTCGTTCATCCAGACGATGCGCGCCTGGCGGTCGACGATCACCGTGCCCTCGCTGGACTGCTCGATGATCTCGAACAGCGAGCGGATCGCCAGTTGGCGGACCTGGGGGTAGTCCTTGAGGTTGTCGTGCATGGTAGCGAAGCTCAATTGAAAAGTACGTGTAGGAGCGGCTTCAGCCGCGAACACCGGCGCAGCCGGTGCCATCCATCGCGTCGCCCGGTTCGCCGGCAAGGCCGGCTCCTACAGGGTTACCGGCGTGGGTCGAACGCCTCGCGCAGCGCATCGCCGATGAATACCAGTAACGACAGGATCAGCGCCAGGGCAAAGAACGCGGTAAAGCCCAGCCACGGCGCTTCCAGGTGCTGCTTGCCCTGGGTCACCAGCTCGCCCAGCGAGGCGCTGCCGGCCGGCATCCCGAAACCGAGGAAGTCCAGCGCGGTAAGGGTGGTAATCGCCCCGGTGAGCATGAAGGGGATGTAGGTCAGCGTCGCGTTCATCGCATTGGGCAGGATATGCCGCAGCATCACCTGGTTGTCCGGCAAACCCAGCGCCCGTGCGGCCTTCACGTACTCAAGGTTGCGCCCGCGGAGAAACTCGGCGCGCACCACATCGACCAGGGCAAGCCACGAAAATAGCGCCATGATCCCCAACAGCCACCAGAAATCTGGCTCGACGAAACCGGACAGGATGATCAGCAGGTACAGCACCGGCAGCCCCGACCACACCTCCAGCAAACGTTGCCCGAGCAGGTCGACCCAACCGCCGTGGTAACCCTGCAAGGCGCCGGCAGTCACGCCGATCAGCACGCTGAGCACGGTCAGGGCGAAGGCGAACAGCAGCGACACGCGGGTGCCGTACAGCACCCGGGCCAGCACATCACGCCCCTGGTCGTCGGTACCCAGCCAGTTGCTCGCGCTGGGTGGGCTTGGGGTGGGTACCTGCAGGTCATAGTTGGGGGTGTCGGCGCTGAACGGGATCGGCGCGAACAGCATCCAACCGCCCTGGCCCTCGATCAGCTGGCGCACGTACTGGCTGCGGTAGTCGGGCTGGAACGGCAGTTGGCCGCCGAACTGCTGCTCGGTGTAGCGCTTGAGCGCGGGGGTGTAAAGCTCGCCCTTGTACGAGAGCAGCAATGGCTTGTCGTTGGCCACCAGTTCGGCGCCGAGGCTGAGCAACAGCAGGCCGGCGAACAGCCACAAGGAGACCCAGCCCAGGCGATTGTCGCGAAAACGCCTGAAACGACGTCGGGAAACCGGGGAAAGCATCAGTGCGCCCTCGCGTCGAAGTCGATACGTGGGTCGAGCGCGGTATAGCAGAGGTCACCGACCAGGCGGATCAACAACCCGGCCAGGGTGAATATGAACAGCGTGCCGAACACCACCGGGTAGTCCCGCGACACCGCCGCCTCGTAGCTCATGCGCCCGAGCCCGTCGAGGGAGAAGATCACCTCGATCAGCAGGGAGCCGGCGAAGAACACGGTGATCAGCGCCTGGGGCAGGCCGGCCACCACCAGCAGCATGGCGTTGCGCAACACATGGCCGTACAGCACCCGGCGTTCGCTCAGCCCCTTGGCCCGGGCGGTGACCACGTACTGGCGGGCGATCTCGTCGAGGAAGGCGTTCTTGGTCAGCAGGGTCAGCGTGGCGAAGCCGCCGATCACCAGGGCGCCCACCGGCAGTACCAGGTGCCAGAAGTAGTCGGCGAGCTTGCCCAGCAGGCTGAGCTGGTCGAAGTCGTCCGACACCAGCCCGCGCACCGGGAACCAGTTCAGCGAGGTGCCGCCGGCGAACAGCACGATCAGCAGCAGGGCGAACAGGAACGAGGGCAGGGCATAGCCGATCACGATCAGCGCGCTGCTCCAGGCGTCGAAGCGGCTGCCGTGGCGCACCGCCTTGCGGATGCCCAGCGGGATCGACACCAGGTAGGTGATCAGCGTCGCCCAGAAGCCCAGCGACAGGGTGACGGGCAGTTTGTCGAGGATCAGGTCGGTGACCTTGGCGCCACGAAAGAAGCTTTGGCCGAAGTCCAGCCGGGTGTACTGGCCGAGCATCAACCACAGGCGTTCGGGGGCCGACTTGTCGAAGCCGTACTGGCGCTTGATCTCGTCGATCAGCTTCGGGTCCAGGCCGCGGGTGGCGCGGGACTCGCTGTGCACGGCCTCCACCCGGGCACCCGGCGCGCCGCCGCCGATGCCTTGCAGGCGCGCCACCGCCTGCTCCACCGGGCCGCCCGGCGCGGCCTGGACGATGGCGAAATTGACCAGCAGGATCGCCAGCAGCGTGGGGATGATCAGCAGCAGGCGGCGCAGGATGTAGGCGGTCATGGTGAAGTGTTCCGCAGTGCATCCATCTGTTGGTTGGTCAGCGCTGTGGGGCTGACCTCCCACCAGGTGTCCAGGCCTTCGTCATAGGTGGCCTGCACCTTGGGCAGGCCGAAACGGTTCCACCACACGGTCGAGCTGCCGGGCGGGTAGTAGTTGGGGATCCAGTAGTAGTTCCATTGCAGCACCCGGTCCAGGGCATGGGCGTGGCGCAGCATGTCGGCCTGGGTGCTGGCGCGCACCAGCCCGTCGATCAGGTGGTCCACGGCCGGGTCCTTGAGCACCATCTGGTTGTTCGAGCCCGGGTCGTTGGCCGCCGCCGAACCGAAGTAGTTGTACAGCTCGCTGCCCGGCGACAGGGTCACCGGGTAGCCGGTGACGATCATGTCGTAGTCGCGGGCCATCAGCCGGTTGACGTACTGCGCCGAGTCGACGTTGCGAATGTTCAGCTCAATGCCGATCTGCGCCAGGTTGCGTTTCCATGGCAGCAGCAGGCGCTCCATGCCCGGCTGGCCATTGAGGAAGGTGAAACTCAGCGGCTCGCCCTGGGCGTTCACCAGGCGGTCGCCCTCCGGGTGCCAGCCTGCGGCCTGGAGCAGCGCAAGGGCTTGCAGTTGCTGAGGGCGGATGATGCCCGAACCGTCGGTAACCGGTGCCGTGAACACCTTGTCGAATACTTCGTCCGGCACCTGGCCGCGCAACGGCTCGAGCAGCTTGAGCTCATCCGCGTCGGGCAGCGCACGTGCCGCCAGCGGGGTGTTGGAGAACAGGCTCTGCTGGCGGATGTACAGGTTGCGCATCATCTGCCGGTTGCTCCACTCGAAATCCCAGAGCAGGGCCAGGGCCTGGCGCACGCGACGGTCCTTGAACTGCGGCTTGTCCAGGTTGAACACGAAGCCTTGGGCGACCTGGGGCTTGGCCGGGCCGAGCTGGGCACGCTGCAGGCGCCCGTCATCGAGTGCCGCGCCGTTGTAGCCCAGGGTGTAGGCGGTGGCGGAGAACTCGCGGTTGTAGTCGTAGCCGCCGCCCTTGAGCACCTGCCGCGCCACCTCGGTGTCGCCGAAGTACTCAATGCGCAGGTGCTCGAAGTTGTACTGGCCACGGGTGGCAGGCAAGTCCTTGGCCCACCAGTTCGGGTCGCGTTCGAAGGTGATGCTGCGCCCGTTGTCGATCCGCTCGATACGGTACGGGCCGCTGCCCACCGGCTTGTCGAAGCCGGCGCCGTTGGCAAAGTCGCGCTGCTGCCAGTCGTGTTCGGGCAATACCGGCAGGCTGGCGAGGTCCAGCGGCAGGGTGCGGCCGTGGGGCTGCTTGAAGTCGAAGCGCACGCACAACGGGCCTTCGACCGTCACCCGGGCCACGTCGGCGAACTGGGTGCGGTACTTGAGGCTGCCCTTGCTCATCAGCAGCTCGAAGGTGAAGCGCACGTCCTCGGCGCGCACCGGCTTGCCGTCGGCGAAGGTGGCGCGCGGGTCGATGTCGAAACGCAGCCAGGCGTCGTCCGGGCCACGCTCCATGCGCCGGGCGATCAGGCCATAGACGGTGTAGGGCTCGTCGAGCGAGCGCAGCGCCAGGGGCGCGTACAGCCAGCCATCGACCTGGCTGACGCCGATGCCTTTGTCGATGTAGGGCAGGATATGGTCGAATTGGCCGATCTCGAGGGCCGAGCGGCGCAGGCTGCCGCCCTTGGGGGCGTCGGGGTTGACGTAGGCGAAGTGCTGGAAGCGTTCGGGGTAGCGGGGCGCTTCACCGTAGACGGTGAGGGCGTGGCTCGGGGCGGCGTTGGCCATGCACGACAACATCAGGCCACAGAAAGCCTGTAGGAGCGGATTCATCCGCGATAGCGCCCTCCCAGGCAACACCATTGCCTGGCCTGACGCGTTCGCGGATGAATCCGCTCCTACAAGGCCGGTCATCGTCGGCGATGACTTAGTCCTGACGGCTGGTCACTTCCAGCAGGTGGTAGCCGAACTGGGTCTTCACCGGACCCTGCACGACGTTCAGCGGCGCGCTGAACACCACGGTGTCGAACTCACGGACCATCTGGCCCGGGCCGAACGAGCCCAGGTCGCCGCCCTGGCGGCTGGAGGGGCAGGTGGAGTTGGCCTTGGCGATTTCGGCGAAGTCGGCGCCGGCTTCGATCTGGGCCTTGAGTTCGTTGCACTGGTCTTCGCTGCTGACCAGGATGTGGCGGGCGGTGGCGCGGGCCATGGGGATGCTCCTCAGGTAAAAAGGGTAAGCCTAGCGCACTTGCACGGATCAAGTCTCGTCGGGCTTGTCACGAGCTGCCTATAGCACGGTCGAAGAATGCCTGCGCACTGACCGACCTGTCATTTTTGCCAGTTGTTGACGACTGAGTTCTGTTTATACCTTGGTGTCGTCATATCAACACGCCACGCGCAGGGAGTCGAAGATGTCAACCATTGATAGCAGTACTCAATTACCGCTCAAAAATGCAACTATCTTCCAGGATGACTCGGACGGAACCGCCCAGATCCAGAACGAACTGTCTGGTTTCGCGGAACTGCTCAAGAAGAAGTACCCGAATGATGCGCCGTCCGAACTGCCACGGCCGATGGTTTACGGTGCGGTAAAAGGCCTTTCCAAGGCAGACCAAGGCATAAGCGATGAATTGCTCAACGAGCATGATGAGGGCTTGTTGGTAATTGTTCCTGCGTATCCAGGCATGAAGGCAGGTGACCGGCTCCTTCTCTTGTGGGGAGAGGCGGTGGTTCAGAGAGCTGAAGTCACTGCTGGCAACGTTGGTAAATACTTGAGTTTGCGCGTACCCGCCGACAAGGTGCCTAAAGGTGAAAGCTGGTTGCGCTTTTTGTTGAACCCGAATACTGCCAACCTTCGATACTCACCCGCAAACGCCACCCTCGTGCTCATGGGGAAGCCAGGCGTGCTCGGTGGCGAGGGTGCCGGTGAAGAACTGGCCGCGCCGGTGGTCGAATTGCCGGCCTCGAAGATAATCGGTAGCGCAGAAGCCAAGGCTAAGGTCAAGGTACGTATCCCCGATTACCGCAATAAAAACAACCAGGACGTCATCACACTCTACTGGGGAGATCAAACTGTCACGTATGTCGTCAAAGACAAGAACGCGGCGATCGTGATCGAGGTGGATGAGAATATTATCAAGGCCGCTGGTGACAGCACGGCGTTGCCGGTCTACTACTTCGTGGCCAATGAGGTGGGCAGTGAGTCCGAATGGTCGAAAGATGCATTTGTCACGGTCAAGTTGCAGGCTGCCGAACTACTGGATGCTCCGGTGGTGCTGGGCAGCGACGGCGCTGTCATCGGTGAGATCGATCTGAGTGAGCTGCATGCAGATCATGTCGTGGTCAGGGTCACGGGGCAGTTCAAGGCTAAAGATAAACTCGTTTTGAACTGGAGCGGAACGACGCATGCTGGCCAATGGATTGAGCATACCTTTGGCTCCGAAGAGCTTGTCCAGGACAGCGCGACATATACCTTTAATGTCCCCAGGCAGATCGTGAGTGTATTGTCTGGTGGTAGCGTGCGCTTGAGTTACACACTGACGCGCAACGGTGTCAACACGTACTCTAAAACGGCTTTCGTCCATATCAAGGGGGCTGCAACCGACTTGCCAGCGCCGACGCTGAACGTGGACAACAACCAGGACTATTGGATCAGTGCCGATCACGAGTATGTCCATGCACTGGTCCCTGTCGAGGCGGCATTGCTCAAGGGCGATACGGTTACCGTTAAGTGGGTTGGCACCGCATCCGATGGCAGTGTCAAGATAATGAGCAGCAAAATATACACTATGGACGAGGAACATAAAGGCAAGGTTTTGGCAATTAGTCTGCAGGGCGCAGAATTTATCAAGCCGTTCGATGGCGGGTGGGTCGATGTTAGCTACGAGATCACTCGTGGCAAGCAGAAACTGAAATCTCAAGTCGCTAGTTACGATGTGGGCGAACCGGCAGAAACGCTGCCGCCACCTTTTACCACCCCCGAGTTGCTGGAGAACACCCTGAATCCAGGCCTGCCAGCCTACGAGTACGACATGCAAGTGTTCGTGCCTGAGCAAGCTGCACAACCCAGGCCGTGCACGATTACTTTGTACTGGGAGACGTCGGAGGGTGGATACCATGAGGTGCCGCAGAAATTGGACGCAGGGGGTGTACTGAGCCATTTCAAGATTCCCGCAGACAAGCTTCAGCCCAAGGGAGACAAGCCGGTCCGGGTGTGGGTCTATTACAGGGTCGAATGGGAGGGCAAGCCTTCGAGACTGTCCGAAGACTTTACTTTCTTGATCGCGACGGCGGACATCCTGAAAAACATGTACCCGCCACTGACTGTCCCATCCGCCAGCCAGGGCAAACTCGATCTGGGTGCCATCGGCCCCGATGGTCTGGTGCTGGAAGTGCCACGCTATCACGGTATGGCCGAAGACGATCTGATTCAAATAAAACTGAATGGAGTGACCATCAAGAAACACCAGGTCAAGGTTGTTGGGAAGCAGGAAGTAACGCTGGCGGCAATGGACTATTCGGGCCTGGAGGGGCAGTCAAAAGTAGTTTTGACTTACGAGGTTGAGCATTATCCGTCGGGTAAAAAAGGCCTTTCGCAACCTGTCACTCTGACGCTGGAAGGTAAGTTCAAAGTGTATCCGGTATATGAGGGGCTCGAATCGCACCCAGGTGGTGTCTTGATGGTGGGTAAAGTCAATGAGTTCCCATCCATGAAGGTTCGGCTGGGTGCTGGGAGCGCATCAATAGTGGTTAGCGATTGTCGGCCGCCTATGCGTGGAAGTCATTTGTATGTGCATGGTAATGCCAGTGTTTCTTTCGTTTTAAATGCAGTTGCGCGTCGGGTGTCGTTTGACATCATCTCTATAAGCGGGTCGAGCAGAGATGTTTTGTTCTATGGGGTAGATGGTGTGTGTACGGCCACTGTAAAGACACCTCAGTTTGCTGCCGGTCAACCGGTTTACACTACAAAGTTCAGCTTCACTTCACCCCATAGGCCGATCACGCAGTTTTGGATACCTGCAGGGGGCGCTGCCCTGTACATCGACAACTTCGAGTTTGAGCCTGCCTGAAAGCTTGTGCCGTTCTCGTTGAAATCTATATGACTTGAGTCAAGTGTTCACCTGCCGCAGCCTGTCTGTGGCAGGTTTTCTTTTTTGCGCTTGTTGGATATCTCGGATGACCGAGATGCTGAAAGTGTTGAGTGCAGCGGGTGTGCAACGGTGGGGCAGCTCCGGCGGTGAGCTACTTCGAGCTGGTGGTAGCAGAACTATCTTTCGGGCCTTGAACAATGCTCCGCGGCGCGTCGATGACTTCATTACTGACGAGAATATGTCAGGCAGGGTGTCCAACCTGTTATTTCTGCTAGTTGTGCCTTGTTGGGGCAGCAAGGACATTAGGCGATGAGCACTGGCGCTCCTCAAACGGTGGGCAGCATTCATGGACCTCGATTATTTCAATCAACTCGGTGGTGATGTACAGAGTGAACCGGCGAAACTGGTGGTACCCGACGGTAGTCAGGCTGAGCCACCGAGTGAGCTTGCGCCGCTGCCAGGCGGCGAAGGGGTCATGATGTTCTCGACACCGGCCCCCGAGCCGGAACCGAAGCGGGTGCTGGAGGGGGTGGAGGACTTCAACCAGGCCTTCCATCTGAACAGCGGCATCATGGGCCCGGGGACCATGGCCGTGCGTCCAGCCTTCCCGACCGGAGCCCGCGCGCCAGTGGTGGGCGCGCACTTCGGGCTCAACCGCGCTGCTGTGCATGTCAGTCCGGTCACCGGGCTGCCAGTGACCCTGCAGGCCTACGACAACATGAGCGCGGGAGACCGCATCGAGCTGTTCTGGCACCCGGCTGGGCAACCCAACCCGATTGCCGTGCGCACCGAAGTGGTCTCGGAAGAACAGGCGCAGGCGGGTGCCAATATCAGTTCCAACGTACCGATCGAGCGCGCAGTCACCGGTTTCGCCCAGTGGTATGTGCGGGTCACTCGGGTGGCTTCGCAGAACCCGGAAGACTCGGTGAAGCTGACGGTGTTCTACAAGGACACCTTGCCCGGCGGCCCGGACCGGCGGCCCGATGAGGCCTGGCATTCGGAGCTGCACGCCGCGCAGCTGGTACTGCCGGAGGCGCTGACGCCCGGGCTGCAGATTCCGGTCACCCTCGATCCGTACCCGCTGATGCGGGTGCGGGATGTCATCACCCTCAGCGTGGGCGGGGTCTTCTTCACCCACACGCTGGAAGAGGGGGAGGTCGACAATCAAGTCTCCTTCCTGATCGCTGCCGACCAGCTGGAGTCGATCAAGGACCTGGAGGTCGTGCATGTGGTCTGGCGGGTGCATGATGAGGTGGAGAACTTCTCGGAGAAGTGGTCCGGTGTGCTCGAACTGCTGCCTGAGTTCGATGACGGTTCGTTGCTGGAGTCTCCCCAGGTCCTGATCGGTGACGAGATCCATGAGGGTCAGCTGTCGCTGGACGAGGTGGGCTCGCGGGATGCACGGATGCAGGTGTACGTGATGCGCCCGATCGTCCTGTTGGGCGACAAGCTGCGGTTCATCTACGAGATCACGACGGTCGACGGTCAGCGTTTCACGGTTACGCTGCCCGATATCGTCATCCAGCGGACAGTCAGCGAACCGTACCCAGGGGATCGCTTTGGCACGATTCCTAACGCCGACTTGGTAAGGGCGGCGAACGGGCAGTTGCGGGTCAGCTACCAGGTGTACCGCAATGGCGAAATGGTCTGGCGCTCGCGGCGCAATACGTTGACGGTGCAAGGCAGGGTCCAGCGCCTGCCGGCGCCGGGTGTGGTTGAAGCGGTGGGTGGTCTGTTACCCGGTAACCTGGCGGCGATCACCGCCAGGATTGCGTGGCCCGGAATGAGCCTGGGCGATCGAGTGCGACTGGTGCTGAGCGGTCGCTCGGCGAGCGGCGTGATCGAGCGGACAGTGCCATTGGCGCGGGTGTCGCAGAATGAGGCGAGCCTGGGCCGCATGGAGCGCACGGTGGCCGATCAATTCTCGCTGCTGAACGGTGGAAGTCTCGCAGTCAGCTATGAAGTTGGTCAGACGGGGGCCGCAGTGCAGCCATCCGATCCGTTGCATTTGTTGGTAGGCGAGCAGGTAGACCTGTTGCGGGCACCGATCGTGGTGGGGTTGGAAGACGGGCTGCTGCGTCCGGGAGGGGCGGTGACGGTCAACATTCCTGTGCCGCTGCAGGATGATGACCGGGTGACCTTGAGCTGGACCGGGCGCACGGCGGCAGCCACGTTCACTGATGTCCAGGTGGCGGACGCCGGTGTGCCCATGGCCTTCAGCGTGCCGGCAGGCGTTGTGGAGGCAGGCCTGCGTCAAGCCATTCAGGTGTTCTACACGGTGCGCAACGGCAGTGGCGTGCGGCTGTCGGGCACGGTGACCCTGATCATCGCCTCGGCCGATACGCCCTGGGACAAGCGCCCGCCGGTGTCGCTGGAGGCGGCAGGTGGGCTGCTCGACCCGGCCCGGGTGCCGCTGACGCCGGGGGCGACGTTCACAGTGGCGTACCAGGGCATGTTGCCGCTGGACCAGGTGCGGTTGCTGTTTGACGGTGATCCGGGTTTCAAGAGCGAGGTGCAGACGGTCGACCAGATCGGCACCTTGACTTTCCACGTACCGCGCAGCGTGGTGCTGGCTAATGTCGGCAAGGATGTCATTGTCCGCTATGAGCGCAAGCGGCATGGGCAGATTGACTTTGCCTTCTCCGACCCTTTGCGGTTGAGGGTGAACGCGGCGATGAGCATCGACACTCGCACCATGGTACTGAACGGAGTTTCGGTGAAGATGGCAGGGCGTCCAAGGACCGGATTGGACTCGATTGGCAATACAGCGGTACGAACCCCGACGGGTGGAGGAAACCGTTACACCTACACTTCAAACAATGCGGCCGTGGCATCGGTAACCACACAAGGGAAGGTGACGGGGAACAGGAACGGTAACGCGATTATCTCGGTAACTGATGGAAGCAGTACGGTGTCTTATCCCGTTCAAGTCACCAATGTTGTCGAAGCTGTGGTCAACACGACACGAATGAGCCCTACGCAATTCAGCAACTGGGCGGCGAGTGTTGCCGGTGCATCGACGCTCACCACCGCCCAGGAAAATGACATTCGGCGGGTCTACAGCCAGCCGTTCACTTACCACACCTGGGTGTACAACCGGGCGCCGGAGGGTTATCAGTTCTGGAACTATGGCCCTCAGCTGATCCATCACTGGATCCCCGCGAGCGCCGCGCATAACTCAACCATGCTGGGTGTTGTATTCAGGCCGTTGTGAGGGCGCCACGGTCATGAAGACGCCCGCACTGCGTCGAGGCGCAGTGCGGGTGTTCTACCAATGACCATCGACAATGAATTCACCTGCCGCCGATCACAGCCGCCCAGCCGCTTCGCGCAGCATGGCTTCGGTGGAACTCCACCCCAAGCACCCATCGGTAATCGACACCCCATACTTCAACACCCCCTTGCCCAACGCCTGGCAACCGTCGAACAGGTGCCCTTCAAGCATCACCCCGACAATCGAGCGATCCCCACCCAACCGCTGCGCCAGCACCTCCTCGAACACCGCCGGCTGACGCGCCGGGTCCTTACCGCTGTTGGCATGGCTGCAATCGACCATGATCCGCGCCTGCAACCCGGCCTTGGCCAGCCCCTGGCGTGCCTGGGCGATGCTGGTGGCGTCGTAGTTCGGGCCCTTGTGGCCGCCGCGCAGCACCAGGTGGGTGTCTGGGTTGCCGAGGGTCTCGATGATCGCCGGGTAGCCTTGCGCATCCATACCGAAATGCCGGTGCGGGTGGGCGGCGCTGCGCATGGCGTCGCAGGCGATGCCGATGCCGCCGTCGGTACCGTTCTTGAAGCCCACGGGCAGCTCCAGGCCACTGACCATTTCGCGGTGGATCTGCGATTCGGTGGTGCGTGCACCGATGGCGGCCCAGCCCAGCAGGTCGTCGAAGTAGCCGGCGGCCATCGGTTGCAGCAGCTCGGTGGCGATCGGCAGGCCACGTTCGATCATACTCAGCATCAGGCCACGGGACAGGGCGATGCCGGCGTGCATGTCGTCGCTGCCGTCCAGGTGTGGGTCGTAGGCCAGGCCTTTCCAGCCCACGGTGGTGCGGGGCTTCTCGACGTAGGCGCGCATCACCAGCAGCAGCTTGTCGTCGACTTCGCGGCTGAGGGCGGCGAGGCGGTCGGCGTATTCCAGGGCCGAGCGCGGGTCGTGGAGCGAGCACGGGCCGACCACCACCAGCAGGCGCTCGTCGCGGCCTTCGAGGATGGCGCGGATCGCTTGGCGGTGAGCCTGGACTTGCTGGGCGAGTTCGGTGGGCAGCGGCATCTGCTGCTTGAGCAGGTGCGGGCTGGGCAAGCGTTGGCTGACGGTGCTGTTGGCCGCTTGCGGTTGGGTCAGGGGCAGGGCGAGGTTGGTGGCTTGCATGGCGTTTATTTCCCTGGGCGGACGGCGGGTTCTGGCCCGCGTGGTCGGCCCTATCGAGGTGTTCGACGGGTCGTCAAATTGGGTTGTTGTGCGGCATTGCCACCGGAAATCGACCGAACGGAGGCGGCAGGCTGGCCCGAACGGGATTGGCTAAATCGCCAGGTGTAGGTGTTGGCGTAGCAGTAGTTGGCGTAGTTCATGAATCGGTCCTCAATGTAAATCGGTGTTTTTCGTGGGCCTGGAAAAGCAAAACCCCCGGTCGGGGAGCCGACCGGGGGTTTGAGTATTCTCATGTTCGGCGGCCCCTCGAAGGTGGGCGCCGTGTGGGTATCAGCGGCGCCTAGTGGCTAAACCAATACCCAAAATAAAAGCTGGCAACGGCGTTACGACCGGCAACGGCCAGCACAGGGCGCGCGGTGCGACCGGTGTGGTTTGTGTGGTTGCGGGTTTGTTTCGACATGTTGCTCTCCAGTGAATGAGCCCGAGCTTACTGCACCTTGGCCTTGGCGTTCAATGGGTAATTGCTATCGACGCGATGCAACGGGGTGCTGTAGGAGCCAGCTTGCTGGCGAACCGGGCCGCGCGGTGTCTGCAGGCACGGCGGCGCCTTGGGTTCGCCAGCAAGGCTGGCTCCTACAGGTTGATCGGCGTCTGGCTGCACAAAACGGATAGCACTCTGCACGATCCGGATATCGGCGCTGCACCCACGGACCTAACCTGACCCGGCCTGAACAATAACAATGGAGGCCCTGGCCATGTCCCTGGGATTCGACTATCTCAACGCCTTGCTCGAGGATGACCGGGAGAAGGGCGTCTATCGCTGCAAGCGGGAGATGTTCACCGACCCGCGCCTGTTCGACCTGGAGATGAAACACATCTTCGAGGGCAACTGGATCTACCTGGCCCACGAAAGCCAGATCCCCGAGAACAACGACTTCCTCACCCTGACCATGGGGCGCCAGCCGATCTTCATCGCGCGCAACAAGGACGGGGTGCTCAATGCCTTCCTCAACGCCTGCAGCCACCGCGGCGCCATGCTCTGCCGGCACAAGCGCGGCAACCGCGCCAGCTACACCTGCCCGTTCCACGGCTGGACCTTCAACAACAGCGGCAAGCTGCTCAAGGTCAAGGACCCGAGCAACGCCGGCTACCCCGACAGCTTCAACTGCGACGGCTCCCACGACCTGACCAAGGTCGCCCGCTTCGAGTCGTACCGGGGCTTCCTGTTCGGCAGCCTCAACGCGGATGTGAAACCGCTGGTCGAGCACCTGGGCGAGTCGGCGAAGATCATCGACATGATCGTCGATCAGTCCCCCGAAGGCCTGGAAGTGCTGCGCGGCGCCAGCTCGTACATCTACGAAGGCAACTGGAAACTCACCGCCGAGAACGGCGCCGACGGCTACCACGTCAGCTCCGTGCACTGGAACTACGCCGCCACCCAGAACCAGCGCAAACAGCGCGAGGCGGGCGACGAGATCAAGACCATGAGCGCCGGTGGCTGGGCCAAGCAGGGCGGCGGCTTCTACTCCTTCGACCACGGCCATCTGTTGTTGTGGACCCGCTGGGCCAACCCCGAGGATCGCCCGGCCTACGAGCACCGCGAGCAACTGGCCGCCGATTTCGGCCAGGCCCGCGCCGACTGGATGATCGGCAACTCGCGCAATTTGTGCCTGTACCCGAACGTGTACCTGATGGACCAGTTCAGTTCGCAGATCCGCATCGCCCGGCCGATCTCGGTGAACAAGACCGAGATCACCATCTACTGCATCGCGCCCAAGGGCGAGAGCCCCGAGGCCCGGGCCAGCCGTATCCGCCAGTACGAGGACTTCTTCAACGTCAGCGGCATGGCCACCCCGGACGACCTGGAGGAGTTCCGCTCGTGCCAGACCGGCTATGGTGGCGGCACCGGCTGGAACGACATGTCCCGCGGCGCGCAGCACTGGATCGAAGGCGCCGACGAGGCGGCCCGCGAGATCGCGCTCAAGCCGCTGCTGTCGGGCGTGCGCACCGAGGACGAAGGGCTGTTCGTGCTGCAGCACAAGTACTGGCAGGACACCATGCTCAAGGCCCTGGAACAGGAAACCCGACTGATCCCCGTGGAGGCCGTGCAATGAGCCTGCATGACACCGTGCGCGACTTCCTCTACCGCGAGGCGCGCTATCTGGACGATGCGCAGTGGGACCAGTGGCTGGAGCTGTACGCCAGTGACGCGACGTTCTGGATGCCGTCATGGGATGACGACGACACGCTGACCGAAGACCCGCAAAGCGAGATCTCGCTGATCTGGTACGGCAACCGTGGCGGCCTGGAAGACCGGGTGTTCCGCATCAAGACCGAGCGCTCCAGCGCCACCGTGCCGGACACCCGCACCTCGCACAACCTCAGCAACATCGAGGTCGTCGAGGTGGGCGAGGGCACCTGCCAGGTGCGCTTCAACTGGCACACCCTGAGCTTTCGCTACAAGACCACCGACAGCTACTTCGGCACCAGTTTCTACACCCTCGACCTGCGCGGCGAGCAGCCGTTGATCAAGGCCAAGAAGGTGGTGCTGAAGAACGACTACGTGCGCCAGGTCATCGACATCTACCACATCTGATCCAAGGCCGAGCCTGTCGGCGTGCCCTGCGGCGCGCCGCGGGCAGGCTCGCCCGCGAGGTGCAACATGAGCTTCCAGATCGCACTGAACTTCGAAGACGGGGTCACCCGCTTCATCGACGCCGACGGCCATGAGACCGTGGCCGACGCCGCCTACCGCCAAGGCATCAACATCCCGCTGGACTGCCGCGACGGCGCCTGCGGCACCTGCAAGTGCAAAGCCGAATCGGGCCGCTACGACCTGGGCGACAACTTCATCGAGGACGCCCTGAGCGAGGACGAGATCGCCGAGGGCTACGTGCTGACCTGCCAGATGCGCGCCGCATCGGACTGCGTGGTGCGCATCCCGGCGTCGTCGCAGGTGTGCAAGACCGAACAGGCCAGCTTCGAGGCAGCCATCAGCGATGTACGCCAGCTGTCCGAGAGCACCATTGCCTTGTCGATCAAGGGCGAGGCGCTGAGCCGGCTGGCGTTCCTGCCGGGGCAGTACGTCAACCTGAAAGTGCCGGGCAGCGAGCAGAGCCGCGCCTATTCATTCAGCTCGCTACAGAAGGATGGCGAGGTCAGCTTCCTGATCCGCAACGTGCCAGGTGGGCTGATGAGCAGCTTCCTGACCGGGCTGGCCAAGGCCGGCGACAGCATGAGCCTGGCCGGCCCCTTGGGCAGTTTCTACCTGCGCCCGATCCAGCGCCCACTGTTGCTGCTGGCCGGTGGCACCGGCCTGGCGCCGTTCACCGCGATGCTGGAGAAGATCGCCGAGCAGGGCAGCGCGCATCCGTTGCACCTTATCTATGGCGTCACCAACGACTTCGACCTGGTCGAGCTGGACCGCCTGCAGGCCCTGGCCGCACGGATTCCCAATTTCACCTTCAGTGCCTGCGTGGCCAACCCCGACAGCCAGTACCCGCAGAAGGGGTATGTGACCCAGCACATCGCGCCGGGCCACCTCAACGACGGTGATGTGGACGTGTACCTGTGCGGGCCGCCGCCGATGGTCGAGGCGGTCAGCCAGTACCTGCGCGAGCAGGGCATCAGCCCGGTCAACTTCTACTTCGAGAAGTTCGCCGCGGCGGCCTGAGGTTTTCACGGGGCTGCCCGCATCGTGCGGGTGAGGGTGGCCTCTTTTTAATCATGAAGTTCGAGAACGCCGGGGCCGCGTTGCGGCCCTTTCGCGACACAAGGCCGCTCCCACAGGTTTTCCTGTGCCCTGAACCGAGCGCGGTACCTGTGGGAGCGGCCTTGTGTCGCGATGGAGGGCGTAGCCCTCCCGGCGATTTTGGATCGAACAGGAGATCGACATGAACAACCGATTCCAAGGCAAGGTCGCCCTGGTCACCGGCGCCGCCCAGGGCATCGGCCGCGCCGTGTGCTGGCGGCTCAAGGCCGAAGGCGCGCAGGTGGTGGCGGTGGACCGCTCCGAGCTGGTCCACGAACTGGCCGGCGAGGGCGTGCTCACCCTCACCGCCGACCTGGAACGCCACGACGACTGCGCCCGGGTCATGGCCGACGCGGTGGACACCTTCGGCCGCCTCGACATCCTGGTCAACAACGTCGGCGGCACCCTCTGGGCCAAGCCCTTCGAACACTACGAAGTCGAGCAGATCGAAGCCGAAGTGCGCCGCTCGCTGTTCCCCACCCTGTGGTGCTGCCACGCCGCGCTGCCGTACATGCTCGAACGTGGCAGCGGCGCCATCGTCAACGTCTCGTCCATCGCCACCCGTGGCGTCAACCGCGTGCCCTACGGCGCGGCCAAGGGCGGCGTCAACGCGCTCACCGCGTGCCTGGCGTTCGAGACGGCCGGGCGCGGCATCCGCGTCAACGCCACCGCCCCGGGTGGTACCGAGGCACCGCCCCGGCGCATCCCCCGCAACGAAGCCCAACAGAGCGAGCAAGAGCAGGCCTGGTACCAGCAGATCGTCGACCAGACCGTGTCCAGCAGCCTGATGAAGCGCTACGGCAGCCTCGACGAACAGGTCGGCGCGATTCTCTTCCTGGCCTCCGACGAGGCCTCGTACATCACCGGCGTGACCCTGCCGGTGGGCGGCGGCGACCTCGGCTGAAGGCCGCCCCGGCAAGGTTTGCTCATCACACAACAAAAACAAATGAGACAGATGCCATGCGAACACTCGACGTCCACCCGATCATCGACAACGCCCGCTTCACCCCCTTCCACTGGATGGTCATGGCCTGGTGCGGCCTGCTGCTGATCTTCGACGGCTACGACCTGTTCATCTACGGCGTGGTGCTGCCGGTGATCATGAAGGAATGGGGACTGACGCCGTTGCAGGCCGGCGCCTTGGGCAGCTACGCGCTGTTCGGGATGATGTTCGGCGCCCTGGCATTCGGCAGCCTGGCCGACCGTATCGGGCGCAAGAAGGGCATCGCCATCTGCTTCGCGCTGTTCTCCGGGGCGACCATCCTCAATGGCTTTGCCAGCAGCCCCAGCGAGTTCGGTATCTATCGCTTCTTCGCCGGGTTGGGCTGCGGCGGGCTGATGCCCAACGCCGTGGCGCTGATGAACGAATACGCGCCCAAGCGTCTGCGCAGCACCCTGGTGGCGATCATGTTCAGCGGTTATTCGCTGGGCGGCATGCTTTCGGCGGGTGTCGGCATTTTCCTGCTGCCGCGCTTTGGCTGGGAGTCGATGTTCTTCGCCGCCGCCGTACCCTTGCTGTTGCTGCCGGTGATCCTCTACTACCTGCCTGAGTCCATCGGCTTCCTGGTGCGCCAGGGTCGCCAGCAAGAGGCTCGCGCGCTGCTCAAGTGCCTCGATCCGACCTGCGACGTGCAAGCCGACGACCAACTTCAGGCGCAGGACAGGAAAGGCCAGGGCACCTCGGTGCTGGCGCTGTTCCGCGAAGGCCTGGCGGTGCGCACCCTGGCCCTGTGGCTGGCGTTCTTCTGCTGCCTGCTGATGGTCTACGCACTGAGCTCATGGCTGCCCAAGCTGATGGCCAACGCTGGCTACAGCCTGGGCTCGAGCCTGTCGTTCCTGCTGGTGCTGAATTTCGGCGGCATGGCCGGGGCGATCTGCGGCGGCTGGCTGGGCGACCGCTACAACCTGGTCAAGGTCAAGGTGGCGTTCTTCCTCGCCGCCGCACTGTCGATCAGCCTGCTGGGGGTGAACAGCCCGATGCCGGTGCTGTACCTGCTGATCTTCATCGCCGGCGCCACCACCATCGGCACGCAGATCCTGCTGTATGCCGGCGCCGCCCAGCTGTACGGCCTGTCGGTGCGCTCCACCGGGCTGGGCTGGGCCTCCGGCATCGGCCGCAACGGCGCCATCGTCGGCCCGCTGCTCGGTGGCGCGCTGATGGGCATCAACCTGCCACTGCAACTGAACTTCATCGCCTTCGCCATCCCCGGCGCGGTCGCCGCGCTGGCCATGGCCGTGCACCTGGCCAGCGGCCGGCGCCACGCCCTGGCCGCGGCGGCCTGAACCGAACATTGACTGAACTGGAGCCTGGCATGACAAGCCCGACCATCGACCGGCTGGAGGCGATCATCGTCGACCTGCCGACCATCCGCCCGCACAAGCTGGCCATGCACACGATGCAACAGCAGACCCTGGTGATCATCCGCCTGCGCTGCAGCGACGGCATCGAGGGCATCGGCGAGGCCACCACCATCGGTGGCCTGGCGTACGGCTACGAAAGCCCGGAAGGGATCAAGGCCAATATCGATGCTTACCTGGCGCCGGCACTGATCGGCTTGCCGGCGGGCAACATCAACGCCGCGATGCTCAAACTGGACAAATTGGCCAAGGGCAACACCTTCGCCAAGTCCGGTATCGAGAGCGCGCTGCTCGACGCCCAGGGCAAGCGCCTGGGGCTGCCGGTCAGCGAGTTGCTGGGCGGGCGGGTGCGCGACAGCCTGGAGGTGGCCTGGACCCTGGCCAGTGGAGACACCGCGCGGGACATCGCCGAGGCCGAGCATATGCTCGAAGTGCGTCGCCACCGCGTGTTCAAGCTGAAAATCGGTGCCAACCCGCTGGAGCAGGACCTCAGGCACGTGCTGGCGATCAAGCGCGAGCTGGGCGAGCGCGCCAGCGTGCGGGTGGACGTCAACCAGTACTGGGACGAGTCCCAGGCCATCCGCGCCTGCCAGGTGCTGGGCGACAACGGCATCGATCTCATCGAGCAACCCATTTCGCGGATCAATCGCGCCGGCCAGGTCCGTCTGAACCAGCGCAGCCCGGCGCCGATCATGGCCGACGAGTCCATCGAAAGCGTCGAGGACGCCTTCAGCCTGGCCGCCATTGGTGCGGCAAGCATCTTCGCCCTGAAAATCGCCAAGAACGGCGGCCCCCGCGCCGTGCTGCGCACCGCGCAGATTGCCGAGGCCGCGGGCATCGCCCTGTATGGCGGGACCATGCTCGAAGGCACGGTCGGCACCCTGGCCTCGGCCCACGCCTTCCTCACCCTGCGCCAGCTGACCTGGGGCACCGAGCTGTTCGGGCCGCTGCTGTTGACCGAGGAGATTGTCTGCGAACCGCCGCTGTACCGCGATTTCCAGCTGCATGTACCGACCACGCCCGGCCTGGGCCTGACCCTGGACGAGGCGCAACTGAAGCGCTTCGCCCGCGGTTGTTGACCCCCCTGTAGGAGCGGCTTCAGCCGCGATGCAGACGACGCGGTGGATGGCACCGGCCAAGCCGGTGTTCGCGGCCCCCGCCAAATCAACGACATACGCAAGGAGAGACACATGCTGTTCCACGTGAAGATGACCGTGAAGCTGCCGCTGGACATGGACCCGGCCAAGGCCGCGCAGCTGAAGGCCGACGAGAAGGCGCTGGCCCAGCGCCTGCAACAGGAAGGCGCCTGGCGCCACCTGTGGCGCATCGCCGGGCACTACGCCAACTACAGCGTGTTCGACGTGCCCAGCGTCGAGGCCCTGCACGACACCCTGATGCAACTGCCGCTGTTCCCCTACATGGATATCGAGGTCGACGGCCTGTGCCGCCACCCCTCGTCGATCCACGCCGACGACCGCTGAACCCCACACGACAAGAACAACACGAGGTACCTGATCATGACCGTGAAGATTTCCCATACCCCTGACGTGCAAGCGTTCTTCGAACAGGCCGCAGGCTTCGGCAACGACAACGGCAGCCCACGCCTCAAGCGCATTATCCAGCGCGTGCTGCAGGACACCGCGCGGCTGATCGAAGACCTGGAGGTCAGCGAGGACGAGTTCTGGCACGCCGTCGACTACCTCAACCGCCTCGGCGGGCGCGGCGAGGCCGGGCTGCTGGTGGCGGGGCTGGGCATCGAGCACTTCCTCGACCTGCTGCAGGACGCCAAGGACCACCAGGCCGGCCTCACCGGCGGTACCCCGCGCACCATCGAAGGCCCGCTGTACGTGGCCGGGGCGCCGATCGCCCAGGGTGAAGCGCGCATGGACGATGGCAGCGAAGACGGTGTGGCCACGGTGATGTTCCTCGAAGGGCAGGTGCTCGACCCCAGCGGCCAGCCGGTGCCAGGCGCCACCGTCGACCTGTGGCATGCCAATACCCGGGGCACTTACTCGTTCTTCGACCAGAGCCAGTCCGAATACAACCTGCGTCGTCGCATTGTCACCGACGCCGATGGTCGTTACCGCGCGCGCTCGATCGTGCCGTCGGGTTATGGCTGCGATCCGCAGGGGCCGACCCAGGAGTGCCTGGATTTGCTCGGCCGCCACGGCCAGCGCCCGGCGCATATCCACTTCTTCATTTCGGCGCCGGGGCACCGGCACCTGACCACCCAGATCAACCTGGCCGGGGACCAGTACCTGTGGGATGACTTCGCCTATGCCACCCGTGACGGGCTGGTGGGGGAGGTGGTGTTCCGTGAGGGGGAGCAGGGACGTGTTGCCGAGCTGACGTTCGACTTCCAGTTGCAGGCGGCGCAGGGCAGCGAGGCCGAGCAGCGCAGTGGGCGGCCGCGCGCCTTGCAACAGGCTTGAGGTGGGTTCGCCGGCAAGCCGGCTCCTACAGGGTTTCGTGTAGGCGCCGGCTTGCCGGCGAACAAGGAATCCTGCCCATTCAATCGAGAAGCGAGCTGCCATGAAAACCCTGTTCAAGGACTGCTCCCTGTCCGCCGTGGTCGCCGGCTGCATCGCCACGTTGATCTCCTATGCCGGCCCCCTGGTGATCATCTTCCATGCCGCCGAGGCTGCCGGGCTGTCTCACGCCCAGCTGTCCTCGTGGGTTTGGGCGGTGTCGCTGGGCAGTGGCTTGCTTGGCCTGCTGCTCAGCCTGCGCTATCGGGCGCCGGTGGTGATCGCCTGGTCGATCCCGGGCTCCGCGCTGTTGGTCACCGCCTTGCCGCAACTGGGCCTGGCGCAGGCCGTGGGCGCTTACCTGGTGGCTAACCTGATCCTGTTGCTGGTCGGCCTGAGCGGTGCCTTCGAACGCCTGGTCGCCCGGCTACCGGGCTCCATCGCCGCCGGCTTGCAGGCCGGGATCCTGTTCAGCTTCGGCATCGAAGTGTTCCGTGCATTGCCGGTGCAACCTGTGCTGGTGCTGGCAATGTTCATCACCTATGTGCTGATGCGTCGTGCACAACCGCGTTACGCGGTGGCGGCGGTGCTGGCGGTCGGTGCGCTGGTGACCCTGGCCAGTGGCGAATTCCGTGGCGGCGAGCTGGTGCTGGCCCTGGCCTCGGCGCAATGGATCGCGCCGCAGTTCAGCCTGCTGGCGACGCTCAACCTGGCCTTGCCCCTGGTGCTGGTGGCGCTGACCGGCCAGTTCATGCCGGGCATGGCGGTGCTGCGCAACGCCGGTTACGGCACGCCTGCCAGCCCTTTGATCAGTGCCAGCGCGGTGCTGGGCGCCTTGCTTGCGCCGTTCGGTTGCCATGGCCTGAACCTGGCGGCGGTCACCGCCAGCTTGTGCACGGGACGCGAGGCCCATGAAGAACCACGCCGCCGTTATGTGGCTGCAGTGGCCGGCAGCGTGCTTTACCTGGTGCTGGGCATCGCCGGCGCCACCCTCATTTCGCTGTTCGCAGCGTTCCCCGCCGCGCTGGTGGCCACGCTCGCCGGCCTTGCCCTGTACGGCGCGATCAGCGAGGCGCTGACCCGCAGCCTGGCCGACCCCGGCGAGCGCGATGCCGGGTTGTTCACCTTCCTGGTCACGGCCTCGGGCGTGGCCTTCCTCGGCTTGTCGGCGGCGTTCTGGGGGCTGCTGTTCGGGCTGCTGGCCCATGCCCTGGGCAGCCTGCGCCGCCCCCAGCCACAAGCCGCAACCGCCAAGTAAGGAGGCCCACTTCGGCATCACCCCATGGTTCAGCGCTTCACCACATAACAACAAGATCAGAGAGCTTCGGAATGAACCACACCCCTTGTGTCGCTATCGGCCTGAGCCTGCTCAGCCAACCTTTGCTGGCCGCCGACGGCGATTTCTTCGAGGACGCCAAGGCCAGCCTCAGCGCCCGCAACTATTACTTCAGCCGGGACTTCTCGGATATCGTCGGCGCCAATCGGCAATCAAAAGCCGAGGAGTGGGCCCAGGGCTTCATCCTCGACTTCAAGTCCGGCTACACCCCTGGCACCGTCGGCTTTGGCGTGGATGCGCTGGGCCTGCTGGGGATCAGGCTTGACAGCAGCCCTGACCGGGTAAACACCGGGCTGCTGCCAGTGCAGGGCGATGGCCGCGCCGCCGGCGAGTACAGCCGGCTGGCACCGACGTTCAAGGCGCGGCTGTCGAAAACCGAGCTGCGCGTCGGTGAGCTGCAACCGAACCTGCCGGTGCTGACCTTCAGTGATATCCGTCTGCTGCCGCCCACCTACCAGGGGGTGAGCCTGAGCTCGGCCGAGTTCGATGGTTTGACCCTGCAAACGGGTCACCTGAGCTCCAGCCACCTGCGCAACGAAGCGGGCGACGGCAAGCTCAACGCCATGCTCGGCCATGTGCCCCAGCGCCAGGTCGCCAGCGATGCCTTCAACTATGTGGGCGGCGACTACGCCTTCAATGTCAACCAGAGCAGCCTGAGCCTGTGGTACGGTCAGCTGGAGGATATCTACCAGCAGGGCTTCGTCGGCCTCAAGCACAGCAAGCCGGTGGGTGACTGGGTACTGGGCGCCAACCTTGGTTACTTCAGCGCCCGTGAAGATGGCGATGCGTTGCTGGGCAATATCGACAACCAGGCGTTCTTCTCGATGTTCACCGCCCGGCTCGGCGGCCACAGCTTCGGTGCCGGCTACCAGGCCATGTACGGCGACAGCCCGTTCCCCCGGGTGTTCGCCAACATCACGCCGCTGGGCAACGAAGTGCCGACCTACGAGTTCGCCTACACCGACGAGCGTTCCTACCAACTGCGCTACGACTACAACTTCGCTGCGCTGGGCATTCCCGGGCTGACGGCGACGGTGCGCTACATCACCGGCAACAACGTCGACACGGGGCAGGGGTTCGAGGGCAAGGACCGCGAGCGCGATATCGATGTGGGCTACGCGGTGCAGAGCGGGGTGCTCAAGGGGCTGGGGATTCGCGTGAGGAACGCCATGGCGCGGTCGAACTACCGTAGCGATATCGATGAGAACCGCTTGATCTTCGTGTACACCTGGCAGTTGTTCTGATCCGGTCGGCCCTGTTCGCCGGTGCAGGCATCCCGATTTGCACTGATTGACGGTATGCAGGTAGGTTCCGCGAATCATTCTCGTGGAGCCTCCCTTTGGACTCACTCACCCAAGCCGTCCTCGGCGCCGCCCTGCAGGGCACCGTGCTGGGCCGCATCCAGGGCCGCCGCTCGCTGTTATACGGCGCCGCCCTGGCCACCCTGCCGGACCTGGACGTGCTCATTCGTTACGCCGACCCGGTCTCGCGGATGACCTTCCACCGCGGCTTCTCCCACTCGCTTTTCGTGCTCACCGGCCTTGCGTTGCTGCTCGCCTGGATAGTCACCTGGCTGGGGCGGCGGCGCTGGCCCGAGAAGGGCTATACCTTGCCGAGGACGTTCCTGGCGTTCTGGCTGGTGCTGGTCACCCACCCGATCCTCGATGCCTTCACCGTCTACGGCACCCAGCTGTTCTGGCCCTTGCAGCCGATACCAGCCAGCTGGGCCGCGGTATTCATCATCGACCCGGTCTACACCGTGCCGTTGCTGCTGGCGGTGGGCTACGCGCTGGTTCGTGGCCTGGCCGGCAGGACAACACCGATGCTGGCCCTGGCGCTGGCCTTCAGTACCGCCTACCTGGGCTTCGGCCTGGCCGGGCGCGTCGCCGCCGAGCATCGCTTCCAGCAGGCGCTGGACCAGCAAGGTATTGCCGTGAGCGAGGTGCGCGCGGTGCCGCTGGCGTTCAACAGCCTGATCTGGCGGGTGCTGGCAAAGACCCCGGAAGGTGACTATTACGAGGGGGTGAGCAGTTGGTTTGACCGCGAGCCGCCTGAGATGCAGCGCCAGCCACTGAACCTGCCTGCGGCGAAGGTGCTTGACGGCGTGCCTTTGTACGAGCGGCTGCGTTGGTTCACCGGCGACTGGTTGCGCTACGACGTGGTGGGCGACGCGCTGGTGGTCAGCGACCTGCGCATGGGCACCCCGGGGAACTACAGCTTCCGCTTCGAGATGGCCCGGCGTGACGGGGCCGGGCAGTGGGCCGCGATCCAGCCCCGGCCATGGGTGGGCGCCGGAGTCAGCTCCATGTTCAATGCCGAGGATCTCAAGTTGATCTGGCGACGCATCCTGGAGCCGCAACCGCCGTTGCCGCTGGCCAGCTGGATGGACAAGTACCTGTCCCAGCCGCGCTGACCCTTGCAATAGGCCAAACCGCACCCATCTAGCAGGCCTTGTCTTGTCCAGGAGCCCCGCATGGAACCCAACCGCTTCGGCGATATCGCCGCCTTCGTCAGCGCCGCGAAGGCCGGCAGCTTCACCGCCGCGGCGGCGAGCCTGGGGCTGACCCGTTCGGCCGTGGGCAAGAGCATCGCCCGCCTGGAGGCGCGCATGGCGGTGCGCCTGCTCAACCGCACCACGCGCAAGCTGAGCCTGACCGACGAGGGGCAGGTGGCGTTCGAGCGTTGGCGGCAGATCCTCGACGACCTGGACGAGGTCGAAACCGCCATGGCCCAACGCCGCAACAAACCCACCGGCACCTTGCGCCTGACCGCGCCGTTGTCGTTCGGCCAGCGCCACGTGCTGCCGATTCTCGATGCCTACCTGAAGCAGTGGCCAGAGCTGCGCGCGGATATCCGCTTCACCGACCGCTTCGTCGACCTGGTCGAGGAGGGCGTTGACGTGGCCGTGCGCATCGGTGCGCCCAAGGAGGACTCGCAGCTGCTGACCCGCACCGTGGCCTGGCAGCAGTTCGTCACCTGCGCCTCGCCTGAGTATCTGCGCCAACATGGCACGCCGCAGGTGCCGGCGGACTTGTATGGGCACGACAAGATCGCCTTCCTGGCCGGGGAGAAGGCCAGCCCCTGGCGCTTTCGCACCGAGGAGGGCCTGCACCTGTGCGAAGAGCCGGGGCGGCTGAACATCGACAGTTCCGAGGCGATGCTCGACGGCGCGCGGGCGGGGTTCGGGCTGATTCACCTGCCGACCTACATCACCGGAGACGACCTGCGCAGCGGAGCGTTGGTGGAGGTGCTGCACGATTTCCGTCCGCCCGCCGACCCGATCCGCATCGTCTATCCGAGCCGCAGGCACCTGTCGCCGCGGGTGCGTGGGTTCATCGACCTGTTGGTGGTACGTTGGAGTAACGGTGTGCCTTGGGAGATATAGCGCGACCTGTTCGCCAGCAAGCCAGCCCTGAACACTGGATGTCGCCTTGATGTATCCAACCCGAACACCCTGCTGTTCGTCAGCCGCGACCGTGAGTTTGTGTCGTCGCTGGCCGCCTGCATTGTAGCGGGACTTACAATGACTACCTGCGCCGTCAGGGAGTGCTGGTTTCAACTTGGGTCGAGCGGGCTCGCCAGTAGCTTCGCCAGGCAAGGCCCCTCTGAACTGTGCCTATCATTTGCCGGCTTTGCCGGTGAACGCAACCTGAAGAGACGCAACCACGCCAGGCTGATCAAGATGCTCCAGCGGTGAATTTGGTACATGACGACGAGAAATCTGCATTCAAGACTTGAGTGATATTATTCATGAGTTTTACGTCCGGACGTATCATTCATCAGGCACTGTATCGATCAGGCTGAAGTTCACCTTTCCGGGTATTGGGATCGGTTCGTAGTAATGTGCGCAAGTTAATTCAAGAATAAATTCTCCAATTCCATATAAATGTTCTACGCTACACTCTACCCCCTCTGGTGAAAGAGGAGTCCAATTCACTGGCTTGCAAATTAAACGCAGCTGGGGATTGTCCTTGCGTTGATGCAAGCTAACGGAACCTCCCAACTCCACCAAAGGGCTTCCCGGCTTTAGCGTCACCTCTATTAGGACCGGTGTGTCATGATCGCGAAGTTCAATAGAAATTGGATTAATACTCACCTCGTCTGCAATTTTTTGCGAGATCAAGTGCTCCCTGTCAAATCGAATCGTCGACGAAAAACCTTCAACATGAAGTTCCAGGCCGAAAACCCCGCTCACGTCGACACCTGTCAGTGACCACTTCAGGTCTTTGGCCTTGCCGGTCTTCTTTTCAGAATAGGGGGGCACTGCTATTACCTTGTCTTCCGTTACATTTGCGATTTTATTGAATGTCAGCCATGCAGTAATCGCTACATCCTCTAGTGGACTACCCGCCAAAGGAGACAGGTCGAGAGGTTCTGGCTCTCCGCGCCTAAAAATAACTCGGCCTTTTTGCATAGGCCCACCGATGTACGCCAACAGTTCATCCTCCAATTTCGACGACACGAGTAGTGAATTAGAGAGTGCCAGTGGTTCTTTAAAATTATCCATCTTGATCTTCAGATCAAAAACACCTCGGACCGCCTCTCCCTTCAATGTCCAACCCAATCCCGGCGCTGAGAAATTTTGCTTTTCTTCATAGTCCGGTGAAGCGGTCACTTTGTCGCGGCTCAAACCACCACCGGCAAAGATCAACTGGAAGTCGTATTGAAGCTTCAATATCGGGCTCCCGGGTTTCGCATGAAGGCTGACAGGGTGTTCCGTATCTTGATGCAGAACCAGCTGTGACTCCACCCTCTCATCATCCCGTGTCACATAAACTTCGTCACTCAAGCGTTCCGAGACCAAGATTGACTCCGGATAATCCAGCATGTAACTAAACCCATCTACCCTGACGCTCAAGCCAAACCAGCCGCTGGCGTTCTTGCTGTCCAGCGTCCAAGTCAGCCCCTCTGCCGTCATTATGTTTGCTTCACCGTACTTCGGTGATGCCGGTATCTCCTTCTCCGCCAACGCTCCCTCGCCCCCCGTGAAGTTGAGGCTACATTTGGACTCGGCCAGCGCTAAAGGGCTGCCAGACTTTGGCTTGCACTGGAGACCGTATCTCTTGTTGCGACGAAACATCAGCCTGGGCGACTCTTCCACCCCCCCCTCCCACTGCAATTCCACTTCGTCGCTCAAGTGCTTGGAGAGCAGGATCGATTTCGGATAGTTCAGTTGGGTATCGAACCCCTCTACCGCGACGATCAAATCAAACCAGCCGCTGGCGTTCTGGCTCTCCAGCCTCCAGCCCAGACCCTCTTCCGTCATTTTCCTTTTATCTCCGTACTTCGGTGATGCCGGTATCTCCTCCTGCGCCAACGCTCCCTCGCCGCCCACGAAATTTAAGCTGCAGTCGAGCTCGGCCAGTGCCAGTGGGCTGCCCGCTTTGGGCTGGCAGAGAAATTCGTAGCCACCGTTGCGACGAAAAATAAACCTGGGGTATTCGTTGCCCGCGTGGGTAAACACGACTTCGTCGCCCAAATTGCTGGAAAGCAGCACCACCTTCGCAATCGTACAGGGTGAGTCAAAGCTCTCCACCTTGATGTAGAGAGTACAATTGCCGCTGACGTTTTCGTCCCCCTTCAGCGTCCAGCTCAGGCCTTCTGCCGTGATGGGCTCTGGCTTGTTATAGGTCGGAGTGGCAGTTAACTTGTCCTGTTTCAGGCTGCCCTCCTCGAATTCGATCCAGCCCTTGAGCCCCGTTCTGCCCAACGGTGTGTTCCTGTGGGCCTTAGGAACCAACTTTATGGTCAAGGACTTGTTGCGCCGTAGTACCAGAACCTTGCTACCTAAATCGACGTCTCCATCGTCGTTCTCTATGACCACGGTTGCATCGTTGTAGAGGTGGCTGGACATCAAGTAGCCCGTTTCCAACTTCAACGGCGTCGTGAAACCCGGCATCTCGACATGCAGGCCAAACTCGCCGCGGCGATTGTTGGGCTTGATCGTCCAGGTGGCATCCCCCTCTTCGCTCACCGCGTTCGGCTTTCCGTAGGCTGGGACGGCGCTCAGGTAGTTGGCCGTCAAGTACTCTTCCTTTTTATCGAACATCAGCGTGGCTTCAAGCCCTGCCAGGCCCAACGGGCTGCCATCCTTGGGTACGATGCGCACGGTCTTATGCACGCCGGCCTGGAAAATCGGCGGCACCTTGTCCGCACTGAGCGCGATATCCCATTCGGCTTCATCCGCCAGGTTCGCCGACATCTGCACCCCATCCAGGTGAAATGGTACGCCCTGGCCCAGCGTCTGCGACCACGCCTGCAGCGTGAACTGCCCGCTCTGCTCGCCAGCGGAGACGTCCCAGGTGAGCCCCTCTTTGGGCATCGTCCGTCCGCTCTTGGGTTGGAAGTCGATGCCCAGTTGGTTGGCGCGCCGACGCAGGCTGCCCTCGAACCAATCCAGCGTGATCATGTGACCAACAAAGTAATCGTCTTCGCCTTGAGGGGTGAGGGTCAGCTCGTACTCAACACCGCGAGTCAAGCGCATCCCCAGCGCGGAGGGATCGACCACAGGTCCACCTTTTTCACGAAGGACCACCGTCATCAGCTCATTCCAAGGCGCTTTGACAAAGGCCCTGAGTTCCCTTGCGTCAACTGTTTCGTGGCCAAATGCGTCTTTGCAGGCCGCCTTGACTGTCACATAGTCGTCCTTGATGTCCTCTTGCGTGAGTGAGAAAGCAAACGCCGACGTGCCATCCGCGTTGGTTTCGATGCGCTGGGGCGGCTGGACACCGATTGTCCATTCCACCTCTACCCCTGGGATGGCACGCGTGTCGGCGAAGGCGCTGCTCACCGTGGCAACCAGGGTTGTGGGTTTTGCACCGACGATCGGGACTGTGCCGTCCCAGGCCAAGTCGGTGATGCCGTACCAGGGATCGCCCACGTGCGCGTCGATTGCATACTTGGGCGCTTGCCAGTAACTGCCCAAGGCCAGCTTCACGTCGCCGGACAGCACGTCGTCATCGCTGGTCGCGGTCAGCATCCAGTCAGCCCCGGCGCTGGGCAGATCCTGATAGCGTTCCGTCTCGTCGCCATCGGCCATGTGCAGGGGGGGCACGGTGCTCAAGCCGTGTTTACCTGGCAGGTTTGAGTTCGTGCTCAGCCAGCGCAGGCTGAGCGGTTGCCCCACCCAGGTACTGCCCTCCGGCGCCTTGACCTCCAGGCGATGCTCGGCGCCGTGGCACAGCTTGAATGGCGGCGTTGACTGAGTGATATCGTCATCCGGATTTTCATCCGGCGAGAGCACGACCAGGCACACCGGCGACTCGACTACCTTTTGGGGGGCTTTGACGGCTTTCCAGGTGAATACTTTGGTGAGCAGGCTGACAAATGCCAAGACCGTCACCCTGAGGGTCGAGAACAGGTTTGAAGCTCGAGAGCGTCCGGACATGGCGGCCTCCGAAGTGCATATGCATGGTTTCCGAAGACCTTAGTGGGTATGGCTATCTGTCGAAACTGGCAAAAATGCTAGGTACGCAGCCCATTAAACCCGGGTGTTCACCGGCTCGAGGGCAGCCAATTGGCTTGGTATGACCTCTGTAGTATCGGCTTCAGCTGTGATCAACCGCGAAGCGGGTCCGGGCAGGCGTTGTCTGCATCGCGGCTGAAGCCGCTCCTACAGGATGTCGGTTTTACCGGTAACGGTGTCATCACAGCAGCAGGTTGCACGAGGCAGGGGGAGAGAAGTGAGGCCTACACCGCCCTGGCATTGAGCAGGCGCACGCCCAGGCCGATGAACAGCGCGCCGGTGGCCCGCTTGAACCAGGCGGCCAGGGGCGACGCCTTCAGGCGCAGGCCGAAGCGGTAGGCGGTGAAGCAATAGAACGAATGCACCAGGCAGACGATCAGCGAGCCGCTCAGGTACATCGCCGCGAACTGGCCGAAGATCGGCCGACCGGGCTCGAGGAACTGCGGCAGGAAGGCGCAGAAGAACACCAGGGTCTTGGGGTTGCTCACTGAAACCAGGAAGGCTTCCACGGCAATGCGCCATTGCGTCTGGGGTGGCGTGGCCGCGGGTGGGGCGGTCGCAGCCGAGGTGCTGCTGGGCGCCAGCAGCTGGCGCAGGCCGAGGTAGATCAGGTAGCCGGCGCCCACCAGCTTCAGCACCAGGAACGCCGTGGGCAGCGAGATCAGCAGGGCGCCCACGCCCATGGCCACGGCGGTGATGGTCAGCAGTTGCGCGGTGAGGTTGCCAAACAAGGTCATGCCCATGCCGGAGGGGCCGTAGCGCAGGGCGTTGCGCACGGTCAGCAGGACGTTGGGGCCGGGGATCAGCGAGGTCAGCAGGTAGGCGAAGGAGAAGGTCAACCAGAGGTGCAGGGCCATGGAGCGCGTCCTTTGCGCAGGGAAAGGTGCACAATGCCAGCAATCTGACCAATTCACCACGGTGTTCGCCAGCAAGGCTGGCTCCTACAGGTGGGAGCAACTGTCTTGCAGAGTATTCGCTGTTGACGCCTGCCCTTGTGGGAGCGGCCTTGTGTCGCGAATGGGCCGCTCCCACAAGGATCGCGCAAGGCGTGAGGAGAACAAGGGCTGTATTCAGGCCTGTTTCAGGACGGGGTAGTCGGTATACCCCTCGGCCCCATTGGCGTAGTCGAACTGTGCGCGGTGCTCGTTCAGCGGCGCCTGCAGCCGCAGGCGTTCCACCAGGTCCGGGTTGGCAATGAACGCACGGCCGAATGCCACCGCATCGATCAGCCCGCGGCTGAGAAGGTCCTCGGCTTTTTCGGCGGTATAGGCGCCCGCCGCCACGATCACCCCTGGATACACCGCGCGAATCGCCTCGCGGAATTCATCGCGCAGGGGCTGGCCACCGGCCCAGTCCGGTTCGGACAGGTGCAGGTAGGCCAGGTTGCGCTTGGCCAGCTCACCGATCAGGTACAGCCCGGCCGCTTCCTGGTCCTCGCCGTTGTCCACGCCATTGAAACCACCCAGCGGGAAGATGCGGATGCCGACCCGGTCGGCGCTCCACTGGGCGATGGCGGCGTCCACCGCTTCGAGCACGATGCGCGCACGGTTCTCGACACTGCCGCCGTAGCGGTCGTCACGAATGTTGGCACTGGGGGTGAGGAACTGGTGCAGCAGGTAGCCATGGGCGGCGTGCAGTTCGATGAAGTCGAAACCGGTCTCGCGGGCGTTGGCGGCGGCCTGGCCGAAGTCGGCGACGATCGCGGCGATCTCGGTTTCGCTCAGGGCACGTGGCGCGGAGGTTTCGACGCGGATCACCTTGCGGTTTTCGTCACGCAGCGAGGTCCGGGCGTTGGCCGGCAGCGCGGAAGGCGCCACGGGCGCGTCGCCGTTCGGTTGCAGCGAGGTGTGCGACACGCGGCCGGTGTGCCAGACCTGCACCGCACTGTGGCCGCCGTCGGCATGGATGCCTTCGTTGACCTGGCGCCAGGCGGCGATCTGCTCGGGGGTGTGGATGCCCGGCGAACCGGAATAGCCCTTGGCCTGGAAGGAGATCTGCGTGGCCTCGCTGATGATCAGCCCGGCGCTGGCGCGCTGGCGGTAGTACTCGGCCATCAGAGGGGTCGGCACATCGCCGGGTTCCAGGCTGCGCAGGCGGGTCAGGGGGGCCATGAAGACCCGGTTGGGGAGTGTCAGCGGGCCGAGCTTGAGAGGTTCGAAGAGTTTCATCGGGGCTCCATCGGAAAGTTGATTCGATGGCGCGCACGATACCGAGGTGATTGGGGAATAGGGGGACCGGTACCCCGGCGTGTGGCTCCCCAATTGGTGTGTCCTCTGTAGGAGCGGCTTCAGCCGCGATCACCCGCCAAGCGGGTGCCATACACCGCGTCGGCCGCATCGCGGCTGAAGCCGCTCCTACAGGTCCTGCGCGACCCTCATGCCCGCGGCAAACGCCCGGTCACGAAATGCGCCACATCGTTGAACCCGGGCGTCGAGGCATGCCCTGGCGTCACCAGCGAATCGATGAAGGCTTCGTCCTCCGCCGTGACCTTCACCTCCAGCGCCCCGGCGTAGGTGTCCCACTGCGCCTCGGTGCGCGGCCCGACGATGGCCGAGCTGACCAGGCGATTGTTCAGCACCCAGGCAATGGCGAACTCGACGATGCCGACGCCCTTGGCCTCGGTGTAGGCATGGATCTTCTGGGCGATGGCTAACGACTCCTGGCGCCATTCCACTTCCATGATCCGCTTGTCCTGGCGCCCGGCGCGGCTGCCGGCATCCGGTATCGAGCCCGGCGCGTACTTGCCGCTGAGCACGCCACGGGCCAGGGGGCTGAACGGCACCACGCCCAGGCCGTGGTAGGTGGCGGCGGTAAGCTGCTCGGGCTCGGCCTGGCGGTTGACGATGTTGTACAACGGCTGGCTGACCACCGGCTTGGCAACGCCCAGGCGTTCGGCGACGTTGCAGATCTCGGCGATGCGCCAGCCGCGGAAGTTGCTCACGCCCCAGTAGCGGATCTTGCCCTGGGCCAGCAGGTCGCCGATGGCGCGCACGGTCTCTTCCAGCGGCACCGCGTGGTCCTCGCGGTGCAGGTAGTAGATGT